>NZ_JAKVBC010000017.1 GCF_022447245.1 Kordia sp.
TTAAATCGTTTTGAAGCTCTCTTAGGCTTTGTTCTGATTGCTCATCTATATCTGAATTTGATGCTGAAATTACAGCATCTATTATAGCATCTTGCTGCGTTGTAAAAGTGGATGCATCAACATTCTCTAACTTGGCAATAGGAAAGCTCTTGTGATATCCCCATATGATATAAGTCTTTGCGCCATCAGCCTTTGAGAATTCCGTAGGATTACCTTTACTATCATAATTGGTAAAAATGATTCTATCCTCTAGGGTTCCGCCACTTTTACTGGAGCGAATCTTCTCTGTAAGTACATGATCATTTCCAAAGTTCTTGTAAAGAGTCTTTGTTGTGTTTAATAATTGCTCATTCACATTAGGGTGTTGTATATAGTTATTGCTCTCTACAACCTTATTAATTTTATTCTGATTGATAAGTAACTGCTCATCTGGTGTTGGATTACTGAGTTCTGTTACATATATATTTTCTGTTTTACGAATTGTTCCATTACTTGCCGTAGTTTCTGTGACTTTTGGTTGAATCAAGGCATTGTAAGTAGTACTTACTGTATTAGAAACATTATCAGTATCTATATAATCTGTTGAAGTCTGCTCTGAAGCAAGAAAACGTGTATAAACCTCTCCATAAGTTTCAATATAGAAATAATCTGATAATTCATTTTGAGCAATGGAAATACTTCCTCCTTCAAAAGATATTTTTCGAGCTACTTTTAATCCCAATGGATATCCAAGAGTCAGTGAATATCCTGAACCACTTAATATATCTCTATACTGATTATACGTCGTTGAATTATCTTTTACTTTATCATAATTTGTAGTAACAATACCTTCTGGAGTGTCGTAGTTAAATACCTCAAATGCTCCTAATCGTCCAATTGTAATATCCTTTGATTGTGGAGTAAATGGATAGCTCAAGTTTGTATTGATAATGGGTGTTTCAAAAGTACTATATTCATATCCTCCTTTATAATGAGGATGATTAATCGTTATAAAACGTGATGGTCGATTCCCATTGGCTAATGTAACAATGTAACTACCATCATCATTATTATTAGTAGGTAAGTCATTTACATAGTCATAATTATTTTCAACTGATTCGGATACTAATTCTAATCCAATACCTTCTTTTACTTTTCCATAATAAACAGGAACACCACTATTGAAGTTTACACTGGTAAAGCTTTTGTAATTATAGATGATACGATCTAGATTATATACCGCATGTGTATTTCCAAAAGCACTACATACTTTTCTAACCTTGGTGTAATAGTAATAATTTCCTTGGTTAAAATCCTGAGCATCTTCATATTCGAATGTACGTTTGATACAGCCCTCAGCTGATCCATCATTAGGACATGTCACAATTTCTCTAACGCGAAGTCCTCCAATAGTCACATATTCAGCCTCACTGACATTTGGACTTCCAGCAGCATTAGTATCCTTGTAGAACTTTATCTCTAGTTTAATGGAAGAATTCCCATCAGGATTTGCGCCCCATGTTTTAAGCCTAAAATTATATGTACCTGCTTTTATCTTGATAACACCTCCTGTATCTCCTCTAAACCAAGAAAGATCAGTAGCATTATCTTGTCCATCTCCAATGTCTTCCATATAATAATTCGCATAATATGGAAAACTGGTAACATCTGCATTTGGATTAAGATCTGCTTGCTGACGTAGATAAGTAGCCTGATCAATATAATTTCTATCAGATGATCCTGGAGCTTGCATTTGCAACTCTACATACATACCTACATAAGTTTTGATATCATGAGAAATCTCAGCATAAGTATCCTCGGTAAAGGTATAACTGAAGGTTTCTTCTTTTGTTTGATTTTGATCTCCTTCCATCTCTAATAAAATACGTCTATTAAAAGCTGGTATTTGAGTAGTTCCTGTGTTGTTGCTTGCATTTTCTTTGAGTATCTCATTTTGCTCATAGTAAAACGAGGATGTACCTCCACTAGGGTAAGTTACCTTTGATAAAGCACCTGCAAGTGTGTAACGCATTATTGAGCTTTTATTTGGAGCATTAGGTCTACCTGGAACACTGGTAATAACGCTATTACTTATTTCGCCATTGTAATATCCCCACCAGTCCATAGCTGTTGGGATAGTTTGACTATCAACAACATAATCAGGCAAGGAATTGATATTATAATAATCAAAACTATACATACGCTCATTATTTTTCCTAATTTCAGTTAACAAATCTCGATTGGCATGGTCATAGTTTAATTCATAATCATGAATAAGGTTATTTTGCTTATCCTTGATCTCTACTTTCGTATAGAGCTCGTAAAAATCATGGTCAGTTTTAGTAAAATCAATACTCCCATTATCAAAGATGATCTTGCTTAAAATTTTTTGATCAGTAACGGTTTTACTGTAAGATTGACTACCGCCCCAATTACTATCAGAGCATGGAGCGCCTGGAGGAATTAAAGTAGTATTAGCATATGAAGTTCCCATAAAAGAATAACTCACTACTTGATCTTTATTGAGATAATTAAAAAATATGTCTGAAGTGTTAGAGATTTCAATTCTTGTAATAAACCAACTGGAGGTGTAGCTGTGACCATTGCCAAAATTTCCATTAACATCATCATACTCTCCCAAACTAGAACTAGTCTCCTTTGTTGAAAAATAGTATTTAATACCATTATCATCAGTTACAATAATTTCGTCTAAAGAAAAGTCTACTAAATAGTTATGTTTAGATAATAAATAGACGTTGCTATTTTCTCCTACTTTAAAAGAGAAACTAATACCTCCAACTGAAACATGATAAACATCTGGCTCGGTATCGTATAATCCATTGGCGATTGCCTCCATGTTACTAACACTAATTTCTGTCCCATTTGCAAAATAGGGCTGTAGTATAGTCTGACGAATATTATTTACTCCATAATAACCATATGGATTTTCATCAGGAATTCCTCGCACCTCTCTACTAATTGCACCTGCTGCTGCAAGTGTCCATCCCAATCCAGTGCGTGACGGCCCTTCCTCTAGAATCATCCCACCATAATTGTAGCGAAGATTAATAGGTAGATTAAATCCATTTTGTTCAACAGTGTATATAGGAACCACCAAATTGGCTTGTCCAGAGCTAAGATTCGTAGGAATCTTACTATGTTTATACAAACTTGCTGCGGTAGGCGATACAGGAAAGACTTCTGGTATCTGGAATGCATCACTTGATTCGTTCTGTGCTCCCATTTTTACTATAAAAAGCAATAGAAAAACCCATGTAAAAGTGTATTTCATAAAGTTTTGATTTTAATTATTTACTAGTTTTTATTTTTTGAAGATGTATGTTGTTACACTGCCATTTTAAAAGGCGTATTTGATTTTTGATTATGTATCATTTTAGAGATCGCGCGATTCTTGCGGTGACTTACAGGCAAGACTATATCTCCTTTTAGATGAACCAAACGATAGCGTGGCTCATACAGTTTTAAATGAGATAAATTGATAAGGTACGAACGATGGATACGTGAAAAATTCATATCCAAAAATAGCTCTTGGTAGTAGCCAATAGCTTTACAACTAATCACTTTTGATCCATCTATTAGATATATCCATGAGTAACATTCACTGGCTTCCATATAGAGAATTTGTGATTTTTTTAGATATTCTCCTTGATTTTTTGTGCCTACCAAAAGATAATTTTCATTGTTTTGGAGAGCTTTTTTTATATTCTTTTTGTCTTTTATCACAATCATTTAGTACGAGTTTTAAGAGATATGAATTCTTTGGGGTACAACTTGGTTGGTGGTTTTATTTACAAAGTAAATTCTATTTTCTTTATCAGTAGAAAAAAATATATAAGCGTAATAAGATGTGTTTTTTACTTTTTTACGTAGCTGATTAACGATATGATTTTTTGTATTTATTAAGGTTGTATTTATTATGTTTAATTCCTTTTTATGGTGCAAACATCATTAAATACATGTGCTTTTTGTAGATATTTTCATTATGAATCCTGTCTTTGCAGTAATTCATGGCATTTTACTGTTCAGAAATCAAGGGCAAATGTAATCGCTTCACTTTGCTTTTTAAAAAGAGGGCAGCAGGACAATTCCGTTTTTTTATAGGAATGTCTCAAAGAATGATACAGTATTATATGACAGATAAAAAAGATTTACATATGGATAATCTTAAATTGCTTTTCATCAACGCTCATAACTAGTTTTTCGAATTAAGTAATAACGCTTGGCTATAATTTGATAGTTCAGAAGAAATATCTGAAATATCTTTATAACCCACCTCATCTTCACAACATTGACTGGTATGGATATCAAAATAACCATCCGCAGTAAGTTTTTTTGATTCTACCTTGTGTACTTTTTTTAAAGTCTTACTCTAAAGCTGCATTACATGCCGCTAGTTTTACAGCTTTTGATGATTATTTAAATTCTGGTTTTCTTGTTTCTTTATGCTATGGATATTTACTTTTTGTTGCATATAAATTTTAGAACAATACCCATCAATACTTTAAATTTTATAGCTATAATTCATGAAAGTCAAAGCAAATTTAGAACAGGTTGTGGAAAAATACGCAATGAAGTATCAAGAATAAATAGAGGAAATCACTATAGAAATAAACAAAACGTTTTTTGAAAAGTCGAACCTCAATTCTTACATCGATAAAAGGTTAGAACTAGTTTGTAACATTCATAAAATGGTTATTCATAAAAGCAAAAACTACAAAATCTATTATTTTCAAGTAGAATCTAGTGTACTAAAGAAAATGATAAGTATCGAACCACAAGGGTTCATGGTGTGTTAGAATTAATGAATATATTATCAGTAATTTTTGAGACAAAAAAAGGAAATCAAAAAAGTAGACTTGTCCCATTCCTTGAGTACTAAGTAAGTCTTGTCATCCAAAAAATCCAATAAAAGACGATTCATCCTTAAAAAATTACAATTCGGTAGTTTCTTTTTTTCTAGACCTATAGTTTATTGGATATTTGAACCATCAATCAAAAACAATCAAATCAATCAAAAAATGATCAGTATCGCATTCATCATCATCGAATATGTTTTTTCAATCATTTGAGGATTCAAATTCAATCAAAAAAAGTCAAATCATCAAAAAACCAACACAATGAAAAAAGTCGTATTAATTTTAAGTTTAGTTTTCTTAGCAAACATTGCTACTGCGCAAACAAAGTATGAAAAAGGAATGGAAAAAGCCTTTTCATTATGGAAAGAAAATAAAAGTGTAGAAGCCGCTAATTTATTTGAGCGCATCGCTGAAGCAACACCTAATGAATGGTTGCCATCGTATTATGCTGCACAAATCAACATTATCAATGGGTTTGCAATCAAAGACAAAAGTACGTTAGCACAACAACTAGAAAAAGCACAAGCTCAAATTGATAAAGCTTCAAGTATTTCGCCAAAGAACCCAGAAATCATGATTCTACAAGCAATGTTATACACTGTTTGGGTTGCTTACGATGGTGCTACGTACGGAATGAAATATGCACCTAAAGTGAGTGAAATCTATGCAAAAGCATTGGCGATTGATAACAATAATCCTAGAGTAGTATTGAACAAGGCAGAATGGGATATGGGAAGTGCGCGTTATTTTGGACAGGATACAGCGCCGTTTTGCAAAGAAATTGAAAGAGCAAAAACATTGTTCGAAACTGAAAAGAAGAACGATGACTACAGTCCGCGTTGGGGAAAAGAACGCGCGATTCAAATGCTAGAAGAATGTAAAAAATAAAAAGACGTTCAAAAATCCTTAGTATATTTGAAAGTAGTCAACTAAAAGCACTGTAATGAAAGAGTTTATCAAAGTTGTAGTTATCGGACTTATTATCTCAATTGTATTAATGGGAATAGAACTTGTATTTAGATATATGGGTGGAAATTCGATAGGATTTAATAAAAAATTACTGATTGTCTTTGGCTATTATTGCCTGTATTCAATACCAATCAGTTTAGTAAACTCATACTTTTTTGATTACTTAAATACAAGTGTCGCATGGACTAAAAAATTAAAAAACTACCGTTTATTAATAGGAGTAGTTGGGTCGGTTGTCATTACCATTTTTACTGTTTTTCTAGCTCGAATGGTACAAGAAATATTGATTGAAGGAGAAACATATACTGTATTTATTCAAACAGAGAGCATTGAATTTTACTTTAGAGCGTTACTGATTACAGTTGTATTTTCCATCTTTTTTCACGCAATATACTTTTACAAAGAATTGCAAAAAAAGAAAGTTACCGAACAAAAAATCATTGCAGGAACGGCCTCTGCACAGTTTGATGCTTTAAAAAATCAGCTAGATCCGCATTTTTTGTTCAATAGCTTAAATGTACTCAGTTCTTTAATAGATGAAAATCCGCGTCAAGCGCAGAAGTTTACATCAGGACTCTCCAAAGTATATCGCTATGTACTAGAACAGAAAAACAAAGAATTGGTTACGGTTGATGAAGAATTGAAATTTGCCAAAACGTATATGAGTTTACTAAAAATGCGTTTTGAAGATAGTATTGTTTTTGAAGCTCCAGAAACAGCAAGCAATCCTGAAAGTAAAGTAGTGCCATTGTCATTACAATTACTATTAGAGAACGCTGTAAAACACAATATGGTAACGCCTTCAAAACCGTTACATATTAAAATTTATGAAGATCGTGGAAATTTAATCATTGAAAACAATCTTCAAGAAAAACAAATTGTAAAAAAGAGTAGTGCCGTAGGTTTGAATAATATCCGACAACGATATGATTTACTCACACAACGCCAAGTTTATATTAACAAAACAACATCGGACTTTCAAGTAGCAATTCCGATGCTAACAAAACAAAGAGAAGTCATGAAGAATAGAAGAGTAACACAGTCAGATCAAAGCTTGGACGATAAATATATTCAAGCCAGAAAACATGTAGAAAAGTTAAAAGATTTTTATTATAATTTATTATCATACTGTTTAGTAATTCCGTTTTTAATATTTATCAATTTAAGGTTCAGTCCACAATTCCACTGGTTTTGGTTTCCAATGTTCGGTTGGGGAATAGGATTAGCATTTCACGCCATGAGTGTTTACTTAGAAGGAGGACGTTTCGGTAGAAACTGGGAAGAACGTAAGATTCGAGAATTTATGGAACAAGAAGAACGTAAAAACTGGAACTAATGGATAGTAGAGATCAAGAGCAACAAGATAAATATGCACGGGCTCAAAAAAAAGTAGATAATATCAAAGGATTTTATACACACTTGCTCGTATATATTTGTGTAAATCTATTTATCAGTATCAAAAAAATAGTAAGAAATCTTGATAACGGAGAAACGTTTCAAGAAGCTTTTTTTGACTTTGGAACCTATGTCGTTTGGATAGCTTGGGGAATTGGAATCGCATTTCACGCATTCAATGTATTTGTAGATAACGGAATGTTAGGAAGAAACTGGGAAGAGCTTAAGATTAGAGAATATATGAAACAAGAAGAACGTAGAAAATGGAGCTAATAAAAACAAATAATCAAGATCAAGAAAAAGCGGAAAGATATCTACGTGCTCAAAAAAAAGTAGAAAGCATAAGAGATTTTTATATACACTTAATCGTCTATGTCGGCATAAATTTATTTATTAGCTACAAAGTAATAGCTGACAATGTAGAAGATGGAGAAACATTACAAGAAGCATTTGCTGATGAAGGAGTATACGCAGTTTGGTTATTTTGGGGAATTGGAATCGCATTTAATGCATTCAATGTATTTATAGATAAAGGAATGTTAGGGAGAAACTGGGAAGAGCGTAAAATCAGAGAATATATGAAGGGTGATGAAGGTAAAGAATACAACTAATGAGAAAAGATATGGCAAATAAAACGGAAGCCTATGCAATGGCGGAAATAAAAGTGAAATCGCTACGTAGTTTTTATATACATACTTGTATCTATGTAATAATAAATTTGCTTGTTTCGTCTCGAATAGTTTGGGAATCTATGGAACAAGGATTATCGTTTAAACAAGCACTTGTTAATGGAGATGTATATACCTTATGGATTATTTGGGGATTTGTATTTCTAATTCATGCAATGAATGTATTTTCCTTAATAAGCATTTTTGGATACCAATGGGAAAAGCGAAAAATAAAACAGTATATGGATGAGGAAACTCCTACATACAACTCATAAAAAATAAGTTATGGAAAGATTACCATCAAATACATATAACAAAGATTATACAAAGGAAGAAGCATACATGCGTGCTCGAAAAAAGGTTGAAAAACTAAAAGGATTTTATGGACACCTTGCTTCGTATGTCATCGTCAATGTTTTTATATTAGCGATGATTGGATTGAACCTAGATGAAGGAGAAACATTCTGGAAATTTGGACATTTTTCAACAGCATTTTTCTGGGGAATTGGAGTTGTATTTCATGCACTAGGCGTTTTTGGAAAAGATTTTCTATTAGGAAGACAATGGGAAGAACGTAAAATTCAAGAATACATGTCCGAAGACAGAAAAAAATGGGAGTAAATTTCTGAGTATGAACTGTGAAAAACAAATAAACCAACACTTTAACTTTGCTCAGTGTAATCGTTTAGGAGTTTACAACAGGAAATGATAGTTTCAAAATAAATTGACCAGCAACTAGTAATAAAAACAGACAACCAACCAATGAAAGTAATCATCATCGAAGACGAAAAGCCATCAGCAAGAAGACTCAATCGAATGTTAGAGCGAGAAGATATGAAGGTAGAAGTTATGTTGCACTCTGTAGCAGAATCTATCGAATGGTTTCAAAACAACGAACATCCTGATTTGATATTTTTAGATATTCAATTGTCTGACGGATTGTCCTTTGAAATTTTTGAAGTCATTGATATTACATCTGCTATCATATTTACAACGGCGTATGACGAATATGCACTACAAGCTTTTAAACTAAATAGTATCGATTACTTACTAAAGCCAATTGATGAAGACGAATTGGTGACTGCCGTAGAAAAATACAAAATGCGCGCACCAAAAACACAAAACGTACAACTCAACTTTGACGATATCAAGAAACTATTAGTCAATCCAATTGAACGTACCTATAAAAAACGCTATACGGTAAAAGTTGGACAACACTTAAAAATGATTCCTGTTGATGAAATAGAATGTTTTTACAGTGAAAACAAAGGAACGTATGCGCATACCTTAGAAGGGAGAAACTATCTATTAGAAACATCGTTAGAAAACTTAGAAGACGAATTGTCTCCAGAAATTTTCTATCGCGTAAGTAGAAAGTTTTATGTTAACATCAATGCAATCAAAGACATTGTAAGTTATACAAACTCTCGTTTACAAATAAAACTACACAACTACAATGAACAAGAAATCATTGTAAGTCGCGAACGTGTAAAAGACTTTAAAAATTGGCTTAATTAACTTTGGAAATTATAAATGTAAAATGCTAAATTTTAAATGTAAAAGTTAGCCATCAAAGAAAAGTACAAAACGTCACTTCAAGCGGTTTTCCGAAATGAAGTGAAGAAAATTTTACACAGAAGTACTCTGAAAAGTATAAATGTAAATGTATTTTCAAACAAACGAATTAACAAAAAACAAACAAACATTACAGAAGTTTAAAAGTTTATAAATTCAACAGTTTGTATTCTGATGTAGAAACCAGCGTAAACAATCCAAAACGCATCACATCAAATAAGAGAAGAAAAAGAGCGTTCTTACTAAACGAAATTGTAGTGAAGCGCTCTCTTTTTAGTTTATAAATTAAATGTAAATACAAAACCAAGCGTATTAATTCTAGAGATTCTCTGCGGGTCTGCAAAAATCTTTTTATTTGTGTCAATACTGAGTCGATTAAAATCTCCTTGAGAACTAAACATTATACCTAGACTCATTCTTGAATTGATATGATATGACATCCCAATAGCAAACTGTAAACCGATGCTCCAGCCACTATAAATATCATTTACGTTGCCGCCGTTATAAAAGATAAATTCATCTCTATGAATGACTTGTCCATAAGGACCAACATTCGCAAGCAAACGTACTTTAGGAACTACATTATAATTCACACTAAAAAGCAATGGAAATTTAAGATATGCACGTTCATGGTAAAAAGGTCCATGCGTATAATAAAAACCATTTCCTGTTAACTCAACAAGTCCAATTCCAGTTGAAATTCCGAAATGCTTTCCAATTCTATATTGTACTAAGAATTCACCAATATTAGCATCTAAATTATAATTTGGCTGCCATTTACCATCTGCAACGGCATACCCAATCCCGCCATATGCCATAAAGCTAAATCTAGAATTTGGTTCACGATTTTCATCTTGATCATGATCATTTTGTGCATTAAGCGTTGTAAAAGAAAAAATAAGGGTTAAAAGTGTAAGTAAACTGAGTTTTTTCATCTGATATATTTTGTGTTTGATGAGTCTAAACTAGATGCAAAAGTTGAAAAACAAAAGAATGCCCGCCCGTAATTGAACAATATAGGGCAGGCAATTCTTTAAAAAATCCGCGTTATAGTTCTATTTTGAACTCATAGCAGGAAAAGACTTTTTCAAACACAAAACATGGCTATAAATTAATTGTAAATAACAAACCGGCAGTGTTTATACTTTTAATCTTTTGATTATTGTTGAGATTCACATCAGATGCAGTATCAAATCGGTTAAAGTCTCCCTGTGTATTGAACATCAAACCAAGGCTAAATTTTTCATTGAAGTTATACGACATTCCAATGCCAGATTGTAACCCAAAATTCCAACCTTCATAAATATCGCCTACTGTTGTATTTCCTGCGAAACTAAAATCATCTTTAATGATAGTCTGTGCATAAAAACCTATGTTGGCAACCAAACGCACTTTAGGTGCTATATTATAATTCCCGCTCAATAACAACGGAATTTTAAGCGTTCCGCGTTCATGATAAAAGTTTTGTCCAGCATTATTGAAACCAGTTCCCGTAAGTTGGTTAAAACCAATTCCTGTGGCAATTCCGTAACGTTTACCAATGCGGTAATTCAATAAAATATCAAATGTACTAGCATCTAGGTTATAGTTTGGTTGATTGTCATTATCAACAACAGCATATCCAACACCTCCGTAACCAATGATACTAAATTTAGAATCAGATAGTTGATAATCGGTATAAGTATTGTCTTTTTGATCTTGAGCAGTCAAAAAATGAAACGAGAAAAGGAATGTAAACAGTAAAGTAATTTTCAATGTATTCATAAGTTAAAGTTTTAATTTTCAACTGAAAACTAATTAGAAAATGTAAAACTTTATAAAAATGATTCTCGTGATTTATAAATTTTAACGAAAGATTCACGAATTGCTTCTTTTTTTAGTTAAACTTTAACAAAACCTTCTATGTAATAAATTGAAAATACACTGAATTTGAATTACTAAGACATCTGGTTCATTCACTTAAATAATATGTATAACTACTCAATTATTTTCTTTTTGTTTTGATAATCAATCATTTTTGAGTTGTAATTGATCCGGAATAATACAAAAGGAGCATGCCGAAAAGCCTATAAGAGAGTAAGCATTTAATCAAATCAAATCAATTATGAATTTAGTAGGAATATACAAAAACGAAGATGTTGTTGCAGTACGAGTAATTACTACATAAATGATACAACAGGACAAGTTAGTGGTAACTTTACTTTGGGAAATGTTAGCATTCTAGTATCTCTTAGTTATTACTTTATTTTAAGTTCTAACGGTGGCGGAACAACAATTTTATTCCGTGGTGCTGAAAATGATCCGAATTACTATACAGTTGCATCCGGATTTGGAAACGATACTGTTTCCAGTATTGGAATTCGATTAGCAGTCGGAGTTACATTCGAAAACATAGTGTTTCCTTTTTCAGGATTATTTTTGAAGCAATAGTTGCTCAATATATACCAATGTTAAAAGCATTCTTTGCACTTATAAGGATGCTTTTTTACAGTAAATAGCGACATATTTATTAAATTTTATAAAACTATAAATACAACACATTACTTTCTTTACTAAAATGTATTAGATATAGAAAAGCGTTACAGATAAAGTGAATCTGTTATTTTCTTAGCTGATTCTTTAAATATTAACTCATTTTACCAAAATTTTTACTTAGTTTTGACTTGTGACTCAAAAAACGAACATACTTAGAATGCGTAGTTTACTACTGTTAGCTATCTTTATTTTACTAAAGATGGGCGTTTCGCATTCTATGTCTCATGCATTTTCACATGAAGATGTTGCCGATTGTGATGATTGTTTTTTGATATTAGAATCCAGTGAAAAGCATCATTTTGATGTTTCTACAGATACTTTTGAAGAAACTTCTTCTTTTGTATTGCCTTTTCATAAACCTGTGATACTGTTGTATCAAAATCCGATTGCTACAGTTTATCACTCTTCTCAATTCTTGAATAGACCACCACCAGTTGTGGTATAAATAGAATACTTTTTTATATCGTACATTAGAAATACGACATGCCATCTTGTAAGTACAATACAAGCATTTTTTGTATGTAGTTAGTACTAAATATTGTGATACATTACTTTTTCTTCTGTATATAATCATCAATCATAACAGGCTTTCTTGTATTGCAAAAGCATACGATAGAGACGAAATTACTCAATACCAAAATTTATGATACGTATCAACAATCTCACCAAAACATATGGTGATTTCACTGCGTTAGATGCACTTTCGTTACATGTAAACGAAGGTGAAATTTATTGTCTTTTAGGAGCAAATGGAGCAGGAAAAACAACCACTATCAATCTTCTTTTAGGCTTTATAAAGCCAACTTCAGGTAGCGCTTATATCAATGATATAAATGTGGTTGAACAACCAAAATTGACCAAACAACATCTTGCGTATATTCCAGAAAATTTGATGCTTTATCCTAGCTTAACTGCCATAGAAAACCTTGACTATTTTTCAGGAATTGCAAATAAAAAGTTTAAAAAAGGAGAGCTCGAAAGCTTTTTAGAGGAAGCAGGATTGCAAACTTCAGCATTTAATAAATCGGTAGCAAAATACTCCAAAGGAATGCGTCAAAAAGTAGGGATTGCCATTGCATTAGCCAAGGATGCCAAAGTACTGCTTTTGGATGAACCTACTTCTGGCTTAGATCCTAAAGCAAGTAATGAATTTGGACAATTATTGCAAAAACTAAGAGGAAAAGGAGTAGCAACTTTAATGGCTACACATGATTTATTTAGAGCAAAAGAAGTAGCAACTACTATTGGTGTCATGAAAGACGGACAATTAAAGCAACAATGGTCTGTTGATGAGCTTTCGCTTAAGGAATTAGAAGATAGTTATTTAGAAACGATGTCTTATAATACGCTACAATCATGATACTCCATACGTTTAAAAAGGAAACCAAAGAATTATGGCGAGATGGACGTGTTAGAATCGCTTTCTTCATAGTATTGCTTCTAACAACTATCGCAGTATTCATCAGTACTAATCATTACAAAAATGTAAACGAACAGTATGTAGAAGCAAGTGCGAATGAGCGTGAAGTTTGGGACAACCAAGGAGAAAAAAATCCGCATTCGGCAGCTCATTATGGAACGTATGCTTTTAAACCAAAATATCCCTTATCCTTAATTGATCAAGGAGTAGATAAGTACACAGGAACGTCTATTTTCTTAGAAGCACACAATAGAAATGAAGCACAATTCATTGCTGCTTCTGATCAAACAGGATTGGCGCGTTTTGGCGATTTAACACCAGATTTTATTCTATTATTCATGATTCCTCTATTGTTGATTTTAATCGCATACAATAGTATTACGAAAGAAAAAGAAAGAGGAACTTTGACACTTTTAAATAGTCAAGGAGCCATTGGTTGGAAGATTGTTTTAGGAAAATGGATTGCTATCTTTTTTCCAGTAAGTATCCTGCTATTCGTACTCTTCATAAGTACAGGTTTGTTATTATCTAATTTACCAGATTTTGGTGTGTTTAGTTGGTCATCACTATTTGCATTATTTGTTACGTACATGATTTATTATGCCATTTTTATCAATTTGGTATTGATCATTTCTGCATCTGTAAAAAAATCGGGAATAGCTTTAGTATTGTCACTAAGTGTTTGGATTTTAATCTGTTTGGTTCTGCCAAAAATGGCCAGTAATCTAGCGGAATATAAATATCCATATCCAACACGACAAGAATTTGCAGCCAATGTTGCCAAAGACAAAAAACTTGGTTTAGACGGACATAATCCTTGGAGCAAAGCTGCTAAAGAATTAGAAGAACAAACCTTAAAAGAATATGGAGTAGACAGTTTAAGTCAGTTGCCATTTAATTATGATGCTTATCGCATGCAAAAGGGAGAAGAACACGAAGCTGAAATCTTTTTCAAACATTACAATTATTTAAAAACGCAGTATTCTAATCAAAATGGAATTTATCAAACACTAGCAACAGTGTCTCCATATTTACCCACACGATTTTTAAGTATGGCAATTGCTAAAACAGATTACAATACGCACTGGGATTTTTCAGATGCCGCTGAAAACTATCGAATTGAAACTCAAAAATTCCTCAACGATCATTTTGCAAAAGAATCAAAATTAGGCGAATGGGGTTTTAAAGCAGACGCAGGTTTTTGGAAACAATTACCAAAATTTAACTATGAACCGCCATCATTATCAGAAATCATGAAAACCAATACTTCAAGTATTATAATCATGCTCGTTTGGTTTATAGGTTCTTTTACATTGTTGTTTTTCACTACTAAATCACTTTAAAATGTTACGATATAATTTTAAATATGAATGGCTTTTGTTAATCCGAAATCGATGGATTCAATTGCTTAGTATTCTTTTGTTTTTATTGTTTGGATTTGCTGTGTATAATGGAAATCAAAAAGTAGAAGCACGTCAAGCCAATATAGAAACCGCTGTAAACGAACTTAAAACTCAAGAAGCCGAAACGTTAAGTGTATTAGACTCTCTTGAAAAAGGACACAAAGTCAGCGTATCTAGATGGAGATTGCCTTCACGACCAGTTGTGATAGGTAATTCTTTATCAAGAGTTGTAAATATGCCTGCAAAATCTACTGCATTTATTGCTACAGGGCAATCAGATTTATTTTCACACTATGTAGAGCCAACTGTTACAGGTGATGATCTTTCATTGAGTTACACAGAAATGACAAGTCCAGTACAACTACTTTTTGGAAGTTTTGATTTGGCATTTGTAATTATATATCTATTACCATTATTGATCATTGCTTTTTCATTTAATGTATTGGCCTCCGAACGAGAAAGTGGTACTTTAAAACTACTAGCTTCTCAACCAATTCGCATTCGTACTTGGGTATTACAAAAATTAGGTTTGCGTTTTTTCTGGTTGGTATTATGTATATGTATTACGCTTATTATTGTATTTGCGATTTTCTCCTTTCATTTTGCGGCAAATTGGACCTCACTACTTGTGTTGCTTGCATACATTATTGTATATGCATTGTTTTGGTTTGTATTGGCATTTGCGACCAATATTTGGATTCACAGTTCTGCCAAAAACGCTATAGCATTGATAGGTTTTTGGGTATTGTTTGTATTATTATCACCATCTATATTGAATCAATTGAGTAATTCTTTATATCCAATGCCTTCACGTACTTTAATGCTTAATCAAGTACGTACGTTAAAAGCAGAAGCAACCAAGAAACAAGATGAAATTTTAGATAGTTATTTAAGAGATCATCCTGAATATGCTATTAACGATAGTACACAAACCAGAAACTTTTATCATAGATATATGGCAACACAGAATCTGATAAAAGAAGAATTGCGTCCCGTAGTAGAAAAATTTGAAACACAATTAGAAAGCCAACATCAATGGGCACACACTTTTAGTTGGTTGTCTCCTGCATTGACAGTGCAAAATGCGCTGAACGATTTGGCAGGGACCTCAGAAAAAGACTATCAAGAATTTAGACATCAGAGTTTGGCGTTTGCTCAAGAGTGGCGCAATTTTTTCCTGCCGTTTATGTTCAACAATCAGGAATTTAAAAAGAGCGATTATAAAAACCTTCCTGCTTTTGAATTCACATATAAAAAGGACGCAACTCATTTGCGTATTTTAGGATTGCTAGGGATGAGTTTATTAATTATACTCTTTGTTTTTGTTTTGAAACCAAAAAATAAGCAAGTAAATATTGTAGCGTGAAAGTAACATTTATTTACATAGTATGTATGCTATTGTTTGTGAGTTTTTTACAAGCACAAGAAGTTAGTGATACTAACTTTCCACCACCTGATATTCCTGTAGAAATTAAGGCTGCAAAAATTACAGGGAAAATCAGCTTAGATGGTCGATTGGATGAACTTGAATTAGTTGAAGATCAGTTTTTTAACAATTACTTAGAGGTTAAGCCTTTACAAAGAGAAGCATTTCAATATCCAAAGACGGTTTGTATGCTTTTTGATGAAAACAACGTGTGCGTAGGTGTATTTTCAAAAGATGCTAAAAGAAAAGATGGTACACGTAAACATGAGCTCAGGAAACATTTTAATACAATTAAAAATGATGTGTTTGGCATACAAATAGACGCTCTAAATACGAAGCAATACACAGTATTTTTTCAAACAACACCAAGTAAATATTTAGCTTTGGAAAGCTTCGATAATCGTATCTCTCATACCAATTGGAATGCTATTTGGGGAGTGTATGCCTACACAGAAGCACTCAAGGGTATTATGCAGAATTTGCTAATGAGTTGGGAGTATCCGCCATTATCATTCATATATTTTGCATTAATGACAAACAAAAAAATCAATTTAATCCTGTACAACAAACAAGACATTTTAGGAGTAAAATAACATTTTTGAAATAATTTTGAAAAGTAAGTATCGTTTGATTAGCCATTACACGATCAGTAGCCATTGTGCTTCCTCTTTTGGAAGTGCAATGGTTTACATTAAAGAATAGGCTAGTGGATAGTTACCTACATTCTTCGCATTTACCAATCAATAATATTTGAGAAAAATTAATGGTTCTATTCGGAACCTCAGGAATTTTCATTTCTACAGAAAGACAATCTACCTTTCCACATTCCTGACATTGAAAGTGCGGGTGTATATCTGAATGATGAGAAGAAGTACAACCACTTTTACATGTTGCATACCATTTAATTCCATCCTTGTCCATAAACGAATGTACAATGCCATCATTTTCCAAACGTTCAAGAATTCGGTAAACAGTGGTTTTATTCATCTGCTCTTTTAAGAACTCAACAAGCTGTACTACAGAAATAGCTTCTTCATTTTTTGCAAAGATATCAAGTAAGATCTGAACTGATTTTGTTTTTCGTATAACTCCCATGTCAACAAAATTACTGCAACTTTGTTGCATTCACAAAAAAACAATTACATTTGCCACTTAGTTGCGTTAATGATATGGTTTTATATAAAGAAAAATCCAATACTATAGGAATATTTGCTAGTAGTCTTTGTCTAGTACATTGCTTAACTACGCCATTACTTTTTATTGCACAATCGCAAATGATTTGTTGTGATGGCGCTAGTGTTCCACTTTGGTGGAAAGGAATAGATATATTTTTCTTGATAATTTCTTTTTTTGCGATTTATTGGTCGGCAGCATCAACAAGTAAGAAGTGGATGAAATACGCTTTGTGGGGCATGTGGTTGTTTTTGAGTTTTATTATTATAAATGAAAAAATGCAATGGTTTTCTATTCCAGAATATTTCATTTATTTTCCATCTTTAGGATTAGTATTTCTTCATTTTTATAATAGAAAATTCTGCCAGTGTAAAGAAGACAGTTGTTGCGTTAGTAGTAAGGCAGCGTAGTTTATAATTTCAATTATTTTTTAGAAATGATTAATTGTCGTCTAATTCCACTTACAAAAAATCTAATTCCATCAAAATATAAATTAGTGGAAGAAAATGTTTACTTGGATTTGAATGACGGCGATGGTTTTTTTATGTATAGAATTGGAATTTCGGTTGATCATACAGGTAAAAAAGTATCTATCCAAGAGTTAGAGCAATTGGTTGAACCTCATTTTTTATATATTGAAAAAGAACTACGACTTCATATTGATTCCATACAATACTACATTTTGGGTGGCGAATTAGAAGATATTCAAAAATTTAAGTCTATGATAAAATAGACCAAACGTACTTGTTGTTTTGAAAGAAACACAGCAGCCATTGAAAATAAAAAACATTCATAATTTTGATATTACTTAAGATTCTTCTAGTTTTAGATAAACCGTATTATCTCATTACATGAAACATTTTTTTACCTTACTATTCTTTACTGTAACTCTGACTTTAGTAGGACAAGAAAACAATTCTGATTTTAAAAATCTAGTACAACTTGGCGATATATACTCGAAAAATGTAAATGCTACAGGAGAAGATTTTAAAAATGCTGTTGATGCATTGCGAACGCCAGGTCTAAACCATATTATTGATGCACTTATTGCCGTTGGAGAAGCAGATGAAAAGTTATTGACCAAAAAATTTTTATCTAAACCTTCAGCACAAGAATTGAAGTATTGGTATGTAATACGCGAAATTCACTATAATAATCTACCAGAAAGTGCAGAGGACAAATCGAGCGAGCAAGTTGCAGAAGAAACGCTTCAAAAAGAAGTAGACAGTAGATGGTTGCTAGACAATTATTATTATCGAATTCAAAGTGGAATTGCTAAGTTATTTAACGAGAAAGATTTGAGCACGTATGACTTTAATCTGGATGATTATGGATTGGAAAATGATATTGAAAAAGCAATTTTGTACTTATCTGTTTCGAATGCATTGACACAGCGATTTATAGTGTTGAACATGATAGAAAATTATGATAAATTGTTAGAGTTTGCCGAAAAATTACCAACATTTAATGAAAAGCCATATTATGAGTATACAGCTTTTAATTTTGATGATTTTGAATGGATTGGTTATGACAAAAAAGAATCTTTTAAAAAATCACATTTAGAAACACACTATTCTGCATTATATGGACATTTTGTAGCATTTGCCAAAAAACAAAAAGGAGATGAATTGCGAAATTTATACTTCAATTCTATTTTTTCTATGCCAGATTATTTTAAATACGCTGGTGAACTAGAAGAAAGTTTACAGCAGTTGTACAGTCAATCTAAACAGTAGAAATTTACTATTCTTCGTCAAATTCCTGAGCTTCTTCTTCCTCTAAGCGATTATCGTCAAATCCAGAAGGTAGTATGTTTGGGATATATTTAATTACAATTGGTAACAGTAACATTCCGCCAGGCAACATAAAAATTGCCAAACTCGGAATACTTTTAAAAATATCCAATAATTGATCTTTGACACGTTTTTGTTCTTCGTCAGAGAGTGATCGTGTGGTAGATTGTGTTAGTAAAACCATCAACTCTTTACTTTCATACATTTCTGTAGCCAAACGCTTTTTGTTTCGGTTGATGAGTTTTTTTACCATATTACTTGAGTTCTCATAAAAACTCTGAATCATGTTGCGCGATTTCAACAAAGCAACTTCATCTTTATGTTCTTCGTAAAAATCAGCAATATCAGCCGCAGCTTTCATGAGTACATCATTTGTTACTTGCAAATCGTTCCCTAAACGGTTAAGAAACGCATGTTCTTCATCATCAATAATTTTATCGGTCCAAAAGGTCATACACACCAAATCAATGATATAGTATTTTGTGAGCAAATTGGAAACCTTTTTAATCACATCATCATACTGCAAACGCTCTCGGTGATCGTATCGAAAAGAAGATTCAAAAAGCTTGATCAAACTTTTATCGTATTTCGTTTTTTCTGTCTTTAAATCTAAGGCTGCAAAAATGATGGTTTCAATCGTAGCTTCTAAATCGCGTAAGTATTGATCTGTGACTTCGCCAGTTTGTAAATATTTTTCATACGCTAGAACATCAACAAAAAGTAATGTATTGGTAATTAAATAATTGAAGTTTTTGGTAATGACATTATCATCAATGGCAATTCGCTTATTAATCATACTCTCTAGCAGATCATACGATTTCTTTTTACCAAGGAATAATTCCTGAAAAAATGAACTTTTAAAATCATCTACGATATTATAAAAATCCGTGACAGTATCTACAAATTTACGTTCCGAATTGTAGCATTTATGAATATAATGAAAAGAAAGAATCATATTCACTTTGCACAATTCTTCATGTGTAAGATCGGTAGTTGGTACACTATTAAATATGGCTTTTAAGTTAGTTCCATAAATAAAACCAGAATCTTTGAGTTCATTATACAAAGCATCAAGTGAACAACTAACAGGCGTAGTATCGCTAGATTGATATTCGGCTAATAATTTTTTAATCCAGCCTTTTGCAGATGGGTTCATGATCTATTTAGGTTATATACAAAATAAAGCTACTTTGAAGGAAGTAGCTTTATTTTGTATATTATTTTATTTTATTACTTCTTACTTTATAATTCCTCCACAACTTACACGTGCACCAGCAGCACCAGATGGTTGTGATTTTCCATCATCTACACCAGCATGTACTATGATAGATTTTCCGATAATATTTTTTGTGTCATCATTACAGCCAATACACCATTCGTCTGTTGAGAATTCAATAGTCGCAGATCCGTTTTCTTCTGTTTCAAAGTTTCCAATATCTCCTTTGTGGTATCCAGTTTTAGCACCCCATCTTCCGTGTGGTTGCCCAGTAGGATTCCAATGTCCACCGGCAGATTTTCCATCGGCAGAAGAACAATCTGCTTTTTCATGAATATGAATTGCATGTACACCAGGAGTTAAACCATCCATAATAGCAACCATTTTTACTTTACCATCTTCAGTTTCAGTAAAACTTACTGTCCCAGAAACTTTACTATCATTTTTGGCTTGTAAATCAAATTTAACTTCTTTGCCTCCAGATGAACAACTTGCTGCAATAAACAACACTCCAGTCAGCATCATGAATATTCCTTTTCTCATTATTTTTGATTTTGTGTTAGTATTCAAAATTTCCACAACAAGGTAAGCAGTAATTAAAACAAAAACAAACGAAATAAATTTCTTAATCTTTAAACTCTTCCTTCTTTTTAAGATATTTATCTAAAAATGAGAGAATTTGACTGTTCGCTTTTATTTGATTTTCTTTTTTGACAAATCCGTGTCCTTCGTCTTCAAACAACACATATTCTACAGGAACACCGTTTTTCTTTACACCAGCTACAATCTCATCTGATTCTACTTGCAATACTCTTGGATCTTTTGCTCCTTGTAACACCATCAATGGTTTTGTTACTTTATCTGTATGGAAAAGAGGAGAGATTCGTTTCAATCGAACAGAGTCAGCTGTATGCGGATTTCCTAGTTCTAAATATAAGGCATCTTTAAAAGATTCCCACCAAGGCGGAATGCTTTTTAGTGTACGAAGCCAATTGGTAACTCCAAAAATATTTACGCCGACATTAAACTCTTCTGGCGTGTATGTTAATGCTGCCATAGTCATATAACCACCATACGAACCACCAATAATTCCAATTTTTTCACCATCAATTTCTGCTTGTTTGGTTAGCCAGTTTTTACCTTCTACACAATCTTGTAAATCACCTTCTCCATGATTTTGATCGTCCATTTTAAAGAAGGTTTTTCCATAACCGCTACTACCGCGATTATTCACAGCTAAAATTGCATATCCATGATTTACTAAGTATTGAATTAACGAACTAAATGATTGACGCGATTGTCCTCCTGGACCACCATGAACCCAAACTAATGCAGGAACTTTAGCATTTGCAGAAGCTTGTTTTGGTAAATAATAAATAGCAGGAATTTCAGTACCATCAAAAGATTTGTAGCGAATTACTTCTGCAGTAACCATGTCTTCTTTGTTTACCTCTTTGTTTAATGTATTGGTAAGTTGTATCAAGTTTTTAGATTCTAAATCATACACGAATAAGTTAGAAGGTGTGTTAGATCCGCCAACAAAAAGACGCATTTTGCTATCGTCTCTTGAAAACCCAACATTGGTAATGCTTTGATTTTTAAAATCAGGAAGTTCTAATTTTTTTCCTGTAGCAACTTCTGTTACTTCAATGGCATTTTTTGCATCTTCGTTGATGTAGGTTACTCTATATGTTCCTTTGTTGGTAATATAACTTCCGTTGATACTCCATGATTTTTCTGATACTTTTTCATGAGTTCCGTCAGTCATATTATATTTCATCAAATACGCAAATTCAGCATCGGCATCTGTTGTATAATACAATGAAGTATTATCACCTGAAAATTCTTGTGGAGAGTTTGCGCTTAGACTTGTATTGACTTTGGTCAATTTTTTTGAATCTATGTTGTAAATAAATAAGTCACTATCGTTTGTATTGATGGCTTTGATAAAGGCTAAATGTTTTTTATCCTCAGAAATACCACCAATAGAATATCCGTCATTGTTTTCATAGATAAGCTTTGAGGCAAAGTTAGCGGCATCCATTTCATATAAATCCATATAACGATTATCGCGTTCGTTCGATTGATAGAAGAAACTTTTTTTGTCTTTTGACCAACCAAAGAAAGAAGCTCTTGCACCTTTTTTTGGTGTTAATTCTTTGGAAGTTCCATCTGTATTTTTAACGAAAAGATGGAAAATTTCATCCCCATTGTTATCCATCCTATAAAGAATACGTTCATCTTCAGGGAAGAAGGAAATAGAAAATACAGAAGCACTATCAGATTGTGTAATTGTTGTGTATTCACCACCTTTTGCCGGAATTGTATACATATTAAAAATTCCTGAACGATTACTGGTAACTAATAGTTTTGATTTGTCTGGAGAAAAACTCCCGCCTAATACACTTTCATTATCCATAATTTGCTCAATAGTGTACTGTTTGACTGATTGAGCAGTGTCTTTTTTTTCTGTTGGCTTTGGGTCATCTTTACATGAAATAAAGAGAACGCAGAGTAAGCTGAGTAAACTTAGTTTTTTCATCTGTTTAAATTTTTTTGATTTCCGAATGTTCAAAAAAATTGAATACATTCAGGAACTCACATTAACTTTAATTATATATTTATAAGAATTTGGAAATAATAAAAATTAATGTTCGTTTCATAAGGTTAGTTGTTTTTTAATTGAAAAGATTTAGTTTCTTTAAATGGTTTGATATCTATTTGCTCCATTTTGTTTCTATATGCGTTCCATTCATCTGTAAAGAATGCATTTGTTTTATCTAATGCATCTTTTAGCGCGTCTTCTGCATGTTGTATTAATTGACGTTCCGTACTGGTCAATCCAGTTTTGCGAGTACCTGTGTACCAACCTGCAGTACCCATACGCTGCATGACATTTACTTCTGGGTTTCTTGTAATTCCTTGTCGTTTGTCTACTTTTCCAAGATACAAAGCAATTACCTCATCAATTCGTTTGATGACATTTTTAGATTCTTTGATAGCTTCTTTGTGCTTTTTCTTGTCTAATTTGCTCAATGTTTTTTGATAGGTTGTGGCGGCATTTTTACTTTCTACCAATTGCTTTACGGCATCGGCAGCAGTCTGTGTCATGCTTTCTAGTTTTTTCCCAGCAGCATAGGTTTCATCAATGTTTTTCTGTGAAATATTTAAACGGGGATCGCTTGCCACTTTAATTGTCGTTTCTGAAGCTTGATCACCATAGGTCATTTTTAACTGATAGGTTCCAGGTTTTACTCGCATTCCACCACGTTCACGTGTAGATTTACGAATGGTTCTTGAAGGTCTATCTGGACCTTTTTCGTTCATTCCCCAATACATTCTGTGAATTCCGTTTTCTTTCGGAGCTTTCGTTTTTAACGTACGAATTAATTTTCCATTATTAAAAACTTCTAGTTTGATAGAATCCCACTTTACTTTCTTTTCTTTCTTCATGCTATCCTCAACAGCATCTTTTTTGTCTTTCATATCTTTTTTATCCTTTTTCGGCATTTCTTTCTTTTTGATATAATATGAAATCATGGCGCCGCCTCTTTTGTTTTCTCCATTATACATAGCATCTGCACCAAATCGACTTCCTGTAGGTTGTTGGTATGCTGCTTGGTAGGCAGTTGGCGGTTCAAATAATTGTATGTTTTTAGATAAAATACTTTGATCACCGGCAATAGCTCGTAACGGACGAATATCATCTAAAACCCATGCAGCTCTACCAAATGTTCCAATCACTAAATCGTGTTCACGTTGTTGAATTACTAAGTCTTTTGTAGAAACTGTTGGGAATCCTGCTGTCCATTTTTGCCATTTTTTTCCAGCATCTAACGAAATGTATAATCCGTCATCTGTTCCTAAAAACAAT
The DNA here is from genome assembly GCF_022447245.1 of Kordia sp. GTDB lineage: Bacteria > Bacteroidota > Bacteroidia > Flavobacteriales > Flavobacteriaceae > Kordia. The sequence continues at coordinate 24,304 of NZ_JAKVBC010000017.1, forward strand.
AGATTTCTATTCACTGGATCTTCTACAATAGATAATGTATAGCTTTTTACATCGGAAGCATCGACAATACGCTCCCAAGTTTTACCGTAGTTGGTTGTTCTGTAGGCATAAGGCTCATAATTGAATCTTCTGTAATCATTAGCCACTAGTAGTGCTTCTCCTTGTTTTTTATTTGAAGCTTTTATTTGCACAATCCAGCTTCCTTGTGGCAATCCTTTGATGTTTTTGGTAACTTCTGTCCATTCTTGTCCGCCATTTCTAGTAATATGTACACGTCCATCATCAGTTGCTGCCCACAACATATTTCTCTCTAACGTAGAAGGTTCAATAACTAATACGGTACAATGATTTTCTGCACCTGTAGCATCCATGGTTAATCCACCACTTTCTGCTTGTTTTAATTTTTCAGGATTGTTTGTAGATAAATCTGGAGAAATTACTTCCCATGTCAAACCTTTGTCTGTGCTTTTATGAACAAACTGACTACCAAAATATAGTGTATTATTATCAAAAGGATCAATATTGATGGCTGCATTCCAATTGAAACGCAGTTTTACTTTTGCATCTGGATGTGTTGGTCGTACGGTGTAATTATTACCAGTCATCCAATCATAACGCGATACAAAACCTTGCTGACTCATAGACCAACCATAACGCGAATCGTCTTTATCAGGAACAACATCAAATCCGTCACCAAACGAAATCTCTTGCCAATACGAATTGCGGATTCCTTGTGCACGCCAAACATACGCAGGTCCACGCCATGAACCATTATCTTGCATTCCTCCATACACATTGTAAGGATATTCATTGTCGACATTAATATGATAAAACTGTGCTACTGGTAGATTTCCGATAAAGCGCCACGTTTGTCCACGATCTTTAGTAATATTCATTCCTCCATCATTTCCATCAATCATGAACTTTCCATTTGTTGGATGGATCCACCATGCATGATGATCTGGATGCACACCATTGCTTACACCATAAGCAGGCATCAATTGTTTGAAGCTTTTTCCTCCATCTTCAGAAACATTTACATAGGTGAAAATTGTGTATAATCTATTTTCGTTTTGTGGATCTACATATATTTCTGAATAGTAAAATGGACGATTTCCAATTCCAGATTTATCATTTACTTTTTTCCACTTTAACCCTCCATCTGTACTTTTATAAAGTGCGTTCTTTTTTGCTTCTACCAAAGCGTAAATAATATTTGGACTGCTTGGTGCAATGGCAATTCCTATTCGTCCCAAATCACCTTTTGGCAAACCATCTTTATCACTTAATTTTTTCCAGGTTTTTCCTCCGTCATGAGTAATGTGTAAGCCAGAGCCCTTACCTCCAGATTTAAAAAACCATGGATCACGCTTGTGTTCCCACATGGCAGCAATTAACTTATTTGGGTTTGTTGGGTCCATCACTAAATCAGCTGCTCCCGTTTTGTTATTAGCGAATAGAATTTGTTTCCAAGTTTCACCACCATCGGTTGTTTTGTAAATTCCTCGTTCTGGATGTTCTCCCCAAGGAGAACCAATCGCTGCAACATAGACAATATCCGGATTTGTAGGATCAATAATTACACGGTGAATATGACGTGTTTTTTCTAATCCCATAAGTTTCCAGTTTTTTCCACCGTCTAAGGATTTGTAGATTCCGTAGCCACCATTGAGACTATTTCTAGGATTTCCTTCTCCCGTTCCGACCCAAATCACACTTGGATTAGATTGTTGAATGGCAACTGCTCCGACTGAAGCTGTTACTTCTTTATCAAAAATTGGCTTCCATTTAATTCCACCAGATGTAGATTTCCAGAGTCCACCAGAAGCAGTTCCAATATACATTACATCGGGATTATTGGTGATAACATCAATAGCAGTGACACGACCGCTCATTCCGCCAGGGCCAATATTTCTGGGTTTCATATTTTTTACTGTTTCCATAGAAAATTCCTGAGCAGAAATATTCCAAACCGAAAAAGTAAGTAGGAGTAAGATTAGTTTTTTCATTTTAGGTTGTTTTTGGTTTTTGTTTGCTTTTTAGTTGATGGTTATTGTTTGTTTGTTTGTTTGTTTGTTTGTTGATTTGTTATTTGTCAATTAGCTCATTTGATGAAATGTCATTTTGAGTGTTCTAGACTTAATATTTTATTACGTAAAACCACTCGAAGTGACGTTTTTATATTCTTCTTTGATGGCTAACTTTTACATTTAAAATTTAGCGTTCAAAAAATTACTGATGTCCTAAATGGCAACCGCAACCAGGACGCATAAAACTATTTGTTTCCTCGTGCCAAGGAAATGCCGCATTATATTTAGTGTTTTCCCAATAGAATTTTGTGCGTTCTTTAGGTTCATTGCCTATTTCATTCATGGTTTCTGTATCGTATAAACGACCATTAATCATGGTATGGGTAATGCTTTCTGTATTTCGAATATTTTCTAACGGATTTTTATCCATAATGACCAAGTCTGCCAATTTTCCAACTTTTAGCGAACCAATATCCTTTCCTGCGCCAATGTATTCTGCCGGATTTATGGTTGCTGTTTTTAATGCTTCCATTGGAGACATGCCGCCTTGTTCCATCATCCACAATTCCCAATGTGCACCAATACCTTGTATTTGTCCATGAGCTCCAATGTTCACTTTTACACCTTTGTCCGCCAAAGATTTTACAGTTTTAGATACCAAAATATGTCCATTTTGATATTCTTCATCTGGTAACATAGTACGATGTCTGGAACGTGCATCTATAATTCCTCTGGGTGTATATTTTAAAAGCTTTTCATTTTCCCAAACATTTGTATGTTGATACCAATAGTATTCACCATTTACTCCTCCGTAATTTACAATTAGAGTTGGCGTATAGCCTGTTTTGCTAGTTCCCCATAATTCTAATACATCTTTGTAAACAGGGGCAATTGGAATATTGTGTTCTACACCTGTATGTCCATCCATAATCATGGTCATATTGTGATAAAATGTAGAACCTCCTTCTGGAACCACAAAAATTCCTTCTTCGCGTGCCGCTTGTAATACTTGCTGGCGTTGTTCACGACGTGGTTGATTGTAACTCTTTACCGATAACGCACCAAATGCTTTTGTTCTTCTAATGGAAGATCGGGCGTCTTCTAAGTTGTTGATGACTGCTTTGAAATCACCATCGGCTCCGTATAGGATAAATCCAGTAGAGTAGAGGCGTGGACCCACTAGCGAACCATTTTTCACCAATTCTGATAAAGCGAAAACAGTTTCTGTATTCGCAGAAGGATCGTGTGCAGTTGTTACACCAAAAGCCAAGTTTGCATAAAATTGCCAGTGTTTTTGAGTTGTTAAACCATAACGGAAAGCGCCAATATGCGCATGTGCATCTACCATTCCTGGCATGATTGTTTTTCCTTTCATATTGTATACTTTTGCACTATTTGGAATACGAATTTTTCCTGTTTCTCCTAGTGCATTGATACGATTTCCTTGAATAACAATTGTTCCGTTTTCAATAACTTTTTCATCTTCCATCGTGATGATACGCGCATTTTTGAATACAATTTGACCATCTGGTTTGTCTGTCTTTAAAAGTAAATTGATTTTAGTCCCTTTTGTAGTAATTTCAGGTGTTTTTTCAGGAGAACCTTTTAGAAAAGTGAATTTGTCTTTGATTTCATTTGAAAAGTATTCATCGCCTAACGTCCACATGACTTTTTTACTGTCTGGCGACCAATGTAAGTTTACACCAGCATCTTTGGCAATCTGTGCTACAGGAAATGCTTTCGTTTTGTTATCTAAGTTCACCTTTTGCCCCGTTGTAATCATTGGTGCAACGTAGGCTTTGTGCAACTGTGAAAATGCAACCCATTTATTGTCTGGACTTGGCACAATTCTGTTTGCATATTTTGAAGTGAAATGTGTACGTTTGTCTTGTCCTTGCAGATTTACACTGATTAATGACTTTGTCAAACTTCCAAAATAGGTTCCTCCAGTTTGTAAAAAGATGCGTTTCCCATCAGCTGAAAAGATAGGATATTCTCCTTGAGTAGTTACTAATTTCGCATCGCTACCATCTACTTTCATCGTGTAGATTCCAGCATTTTTAGAGAAGGTAAATCCTTGATCGTTGTTTCCACGTTCTTTTCGGTACACAATATGTTTTCCATCTGGAGAAAAAGTAGGTGTTCGGAAGCTTCCTTTTTTAGAAGATAATTGTGTAGAGTTTCCACCATTTACAGCAATTTTTCTTACTGAACCTAAGTTAGTATCATTCCAAGTTACATATACAATTTCTTTTCCATCAGGAGAAAAACTAGGTTCAGACTCAAAATCAGTTCCTTTTGTTAATCGTTTTGGTCTTCCGTTAGGTAATTTTTTCTTCCATAAGTATCCAACAGCATTAAATACTAAGGTTTTTCCATCTGGAGAAGTTACTGCTTGTCTGATGACTTTTGCATTAAAGCTATCTGGAGCTACACGTGTATTGAATGAAATAGCGTCTGCAATTTTGAGTGTAGCATTTACTGTAAAAGGAATGTTGGTCACTTTTAAAGTTGAGATGTCAATTTTGTTGATTTTCCCACCAGCCCAAAACACAATTTCTTGATTGTTTGGCACCCAGCTAAAGTTTGGATACACACCAAATATAGCCCACGCTTCTTGTTGATCTTTATCCAACGCATCATATAAAGGCCATTCTTCTCCTGTTTCTAAATCGTGTAAGTATAAAACAGATTTTGTACGAACTCTTTTTATAAAAGCTAATTTTTTTCCATCTCTTGAAATTTGTGGACGTGAAGCTCCTCCTGGTCCACCTGTTACTTGTGTTATTTTCCCTGTTTGGAAATCGTAACGTTTGACAACATAAATCTGCTTGTTTGGATCTTTATTGTATTGAAATGATCCGCCAGGATATACATCTTCACTGTAGTATAAGTAACGACCATCTGGTGATACTGAAGGTTCGTTGACATCTTGTTGTTCATTTTTCTTTTTGGTTAATTGTAACCCAGAACCACCTGTAATATGATATTGCCACATTTCTCCAGCACCAAGTGAACGTTGTGATGTAAAATGTTTACGTGCTATAAACGAATTACCATCAGGCATCCAAGTAGAATTGTTGAGCAAGCGAAAACTTTCTTTGGTAATCTGTTTGGCATCGGAACCATCGGCATTCATTATCCAAATATTATCGCCGCCACCAGCATCACTGGTAAATAAAATTTTAGAACCATCCGGGCTGAAATGTGGTTGTATTTCAAAAGGAATTCCAGTTCGTAAAGTTTTGGCAGTTCCACCAGAAATTGGGATTGAATAAATATCTCCCATCATATCAAATACAATGGTTTTCCCGTCGGGACTTACATCCAAGTTCATCCAAGTTCCTTCGTTGGTTGTGAATGAATGATCTTTATAATTGAAACCTCCTTTGGGATTAGAAACATCCCATCTATCAGTGTTTTTTTTGTCTTGTGCAAACAATGTGCACACAAAGAGAAGTCCGTAGAGGACTAAAAAATTGGTTCTCAACATTTGGCTATTAGTTTAAACTCCTAAATTAGCCAATATCATGATAATATTTCTTAAAAGAGTGTTAAGGTGTTTTCCTAAAGTCTTAAAAATAAAATATCGAGAAGGAAATGTTATATAACTTGTGTTTTCTTTTTTCGCAATTTCCAAAACCAGTAGTTCATATACGCTGTTCCAAATATACTTGGTACTAACCAACCTGCAACTCCTGGGATGAATTGATTCACAACTACAAACGCTGTTACTGCAGCAATATAACCGCCCATCATTTTTCCAATATGTAGCTTTAGCCAATGCTTGCGTAAGGTTTTAATGTTTCGCAATAGGAAAAGATCACGAATGGAGAATACAATACCAACACTCCCAAAAATAGTTAATACTGTATTGAGTTTTCCGGTGGTAAAAATGGGATACACAATCATGCTAATTCCTGTGAGTAACATAGCAATGGCAATTATTTTATCAGCTAAAACTTTTGGATTTGGTTTTTTGAATTGCAATGCACGATATCCTGAAATGATAAAGTATGAACTGAATATTCCGACGGTAAATAGAAATGCATTTTCATGTTTTGGAAGTACCGCAATAACTAGTGCAGATAATGCTGAACACAACATAGAATAGTAAAAGATAATTCCAGATTTTTTGTGAGCATTATTTCCCTTTTTAGTAAGAATAGCGATAAATCCAGCAATAAAAGCGATACTTCCTAAAATGGCATGTATGTAGATAAGATAAGTAGCAAAGGTTTCCATCGGGTTGTTTTTTGTCAAATCTACATAGTTTTTTGTGTCGTAAAAAAACTTTAAGACCGAACTGCTGAATTCTACTACTGAATTGTAGTTTTACGTATAAACATCAGTTATTTTAGGGTGTTTTTACCCTTAAAAACTTATCAGAAACGAACTACTTTTATACTTTACCAATTATAGCTAGTTATGAAAATTAAAAATAAAGCTTTTGTGAGATGGAGTATAGCAATCATAGTATGTTGTTTGTTTTCATCTTGTTATACTGTTCGGTTAAAGAATGTGTATGGAGATCCTGAACCAGATCCAATCAGTGACAGAACAGATTATTATAGAATGATGAAAGTCCGTGAAATTGATACTGTAATTACCGTTTCAGTGATCGATAAAGATTTTGCCATGTTACTTGATAAATGTGGATCAAGTGGAATTCATACTGTAGAATATCGAAATACATTTGGAGGAATCTTATTAAGTGCTGTGACTTTTGGTCGAAAACGAGAGTGCGTGTTAAATATGTATGTATGAAATCTAACAACTAAGAAGTTATGGCAAAAACAACACCGTATGCAAAAAGTACTTGGGATACCTTACATAATAATGGTCCTTTTCCGTTGAAAACTTTATATGTAACGGAACTAGCAGGTTCTGCACATATGTTTTCAAAATACGATCGCTATAACGATGCTGCTAAAGAAATTCAACGACTCATCCGTGAAGCTGCCGACAAAAATGAAGGGTTTCGCGCATATGGATCTAGTTGGTCATTATCGCATGTTGCACATCAAAAAGACAATATGCATTACAATGGGTTTATGAGCATTCATATTCTAATTTCACAAGAATTGACACATGAAAACTCCTCATACGTCAATAAAAATCTGTTCTTTTTTGAATGCAGAAATACCATCAAACGAATTTCAGAAGTATTAGGTTCACACGGAAAATCATTGAAAACGAGTGGTGCAAGTAATGGACAAACCATTGCTGGTTGTATTTCAACAGGCGTTCATGGTTCAGCCTTAAATGTTGGTTCTATTCAAGATTATGTGGTTGGATTAAATATTATTATTGGTGATAAATCTACAGATATTGTGTATTTGGAGCGACATACCAAGCCTGCACTGAATGATGATTTTGCAAAAAAAATAAATGCAAGAGTCATTCGAAATGATCATTTGTTTAATGCTGCATTAGTAGGTTTGGGCGCGTTCGGATTTATACATGGTGTCGTAATTGAAGCCGAAGATCGTTTTTTACCAAAGCGTTATGTAAAGAAAATCAAGAAAGAATTGGCGATGGAATTGGCCGATACGATTGATTTTAAAAACTCGACATTTAAAATCGATGGAGAAGTAGATGAAAATGATAAGCCATTACGACCGTATCACTACAAAGTATTCATCAATCCGTATACAAATGAAGATGATTATGTCGTAGAAGTGATGTATAAAAAACCGTATCAAATTCCGTATCCAGATCCGTTTCCAATCATAAAAAAATCATTGTATAAAGACTTGATTTATTTATTGATTAAAATGTCTGAAAAGTATCCAAAAGCAATTCCGTGGTTTATCAAACGATTGCAAAAAAGCATTTTACCAGAAGTGAATGAGGAAACTTTAGGAACATTATATGAAACCTTTTGGGATGCGCCGTATCAAGGACCTGCATTTGCTTGTTCAATAGCAATTGATCATACGAATTCTTCAAAAGCATATAAGGTTTTAGAAGAAATGACACAAAAAGAAGGCCCAATTCCAGGAGTTTTTGCCATGCGATTTGTAAAACAAACAGATACTACACTCGGATTTACCAAGTTTCCAACTACCTGTATGTTGGAAATTGATGAAGTATTATGGGAGAAGTCGCGGAAAATTATGAGTTTGACAGAATATTCAAAACGAATGATAGAAGTGTTGCAAAAAAATAACATTCCGTTTACCATTCATTGGGGAAAAAATTCTGATTGGAAGTTTCCGAATTTGGTAAAAATTATGTTTGGAGATAAGGTAAGAGAATGGAAAAGTTATCGTAGCGGATTGCTATCAACGGAAATGCAAAAAGTATTTTCAAATGGCTTTTTAGAAGATACAGATTTACACACACCAAACGTGACCAATGAAGAGGATTTGATTGTTTCACTGTAAAGACAGAAACTTTTTTTAATGGAGTTGTGTAGGCTGACAGAATTTAATAATTTAGAAACACATTAATACGACTGATTTTGAGTTACTCAGCTACCTTTTTCGAAACGCATTCAGTACAAGCACCAAGCATTGATGCTGAAGAGATTGCGAAGTTTTCAGCAGCTGGATTGAATGTGTCAGATTATTATTTGCCTTATCAAAATTACAGTGTGCTGCAGAATCCGTTTCGAAAATTCCCGTACTATTCGGCAGTAAATGTTGATGGAAAACGATTCCATAAGCTTAAAAGAGATAGTATTTTTGATGGAAGTGAACGTTGGGCAAAAGACGAACGCATTCCTGAAGAAGCACAATGGGGAAATGCTTTATATAGTGCCAAAAATTACGATTTTGATAGAGGTCATTTGGCAAAACGTGAATATGTACAATGGGGAATTGATGAAGAAGCTGCACGTATGGCTGCACGATCCACATTTTTTTATACCAATGCGGCTCCGCAAGTAAGCAAATTGAATAGAGGCGTTTGGAAACGTATTGAAAATTATATTTTACACCATGAAGTGATTAAAAACAGTATGAAAATCTGTTTGTTCAGTGGTCCAGTATTTCGTGAAGACGATCCTGAATTTTTGCAAAAAGTAAATGATCAAACGGTACGATTACCGTATTTATTTTGGAAAGTAGTGTATTATGTAAAAGATGGAGAATTGTATAGAGCAGGTTTTTTGACGAGTCAACGCAGGCAAATGCAAAAAAAACGCATCATTAAGCCTGTAAGTCGCTCTGAAGAAAGTGTGCGATCAACACATTTCAATACTTTTAAAGATGCAGAAACCTATCAGGTAAACGTGTCTTTTGTAGAGCAAATTGGTCAGTTGTCCTTTGAAGCTGCCACAGAAACGTTTCAAAGCGACGATCCTGAACGAATTATCCTTTCGCGTGTCAATGTTCGTAATGATAGTAACGAAAGTGCACAAATGGAAGAAATAGTCACAAATATGAATTTAAAATTATAATATCATTTCAAATACAGTTAACATATTATTCATTAAAGCCAATCCAATTGATAGTGATGCACTGCGATTAGATGTGGAAGAAAATGCTATACGCGATGTTTTAGCCAGTAGTGATGACAAAACTAAATTCGAATTCGAATCGAGAGGCGCTGTCACCAAAGATCTTTTGATTGATCATTTACTGAAGATAAAACCAAACATTTTACATATTTCTGGACATGGAAATACCGATGAACAATTACTTTTAGAAGATATTGAAGGTTACAAAGAAGAAGTTTCTATTCAACGCTTATCTGATGTATTATCAGGTTTTACAAATCATATCAATTGTGTGTTTTTAAACACTTGTCATAGTTTGGCTGGAATCAACGATTTCAATAAAAATATTGCATATATCATCGGAATGAAAAACGAAATCCCCGATGATGTTGCCATTAGTTTTTCTAGAAATTTTTACAATGCATTGTTTAATGGTAGAACAATTAAAGATGCGTTTAAAATTGCTTTATCGCGAATTGCTATGACCGATCAAGGCGATGAAAATATTCCAAAATTAATAGTCAATAAGGAAGCACTGATTGAAGATGAAAGACTTTTGGAAAAAGAAGAAGAAGCCGAAGATGCTTTAATCAATACGATAGTTTCTGAAGAAGAAATTGCAATTGCTAAAAACGGTTACAAAAAAAGCATCAGTTTTCATTATCGATTGATCATTCTAGCTGTTACTTTTGGAATAGGACTTTTTGTGTTTTTATATTTTAAAGGAAATAGCGATTTGACTTCTTCTCTTTTAGGACTCATTCCAAGTGCCCTTGGGAGTTATCCTTTTTTAGAAATTCAGAAGCGGAAAAATAGAATCACGCTGATTAAAGTATTTGAAATAAAACGAAAACGCTTGTTGAATGCCTTAGCACAACTTTCACCACATGAACGTAGAGAATTAAACGACGAATTTAAGCGATTAATAATTATTTAAAAAAGACTGAGAAGTATATGAAGACTTATAAATCAATAGAAGAAACTATTGCTGATGTTCGCAAAAAGGACAAGCGTTACAATTATATAATCTTAGTCATTACCTTGATTATGATTACTGTCATCGCTACGATTGTGATTATCAATTATGAAACTAAGGCAAAGAAAAGTGCGGCTCTAATTGCGCAAAATGAAGATACAATTGAGGAAAATAAAATCATGATTGCGAAGTTGAAAACCAAAGAGATTGAAAATAGACAATTACGTGAACAAGATTCAATTCGTACAGATTCTATCAAGCGTTTGGTAAAGACTTTACGTCAAGAATTATCAATCATCCGAAAAGAATTGGCAAAAGGGAATGGATTTAGCAGTAATCAAGCAGTTGTAATAGCAAATTTGAATGAAGCACAAGATAGATTGAATCAAATCACTAATAATATCAGCGATAATACGATTGTTCGTTATTACAAACGAAAAGCGGATGGTGATCGTATTGTAAATATGATTCAAAATATGAAAGACCCAAGTTTTCGATTGAATGTAAAGGATGTACCGAATGATAATGGTTACATCAAAATAAACACTTTATGGTTTGGTACAGATGTAAATAGAGTAGAAGTCGCAAAATTATTAGAAGCTTTAAAGAAGATTAATGTACGTATTAACAATGTAAAGGAGTTTGATAATCCCAAAACAAAAGAGTGGAAAAAGGCAGCGATAGAAATAGGTTATGAACCATTAAATACAGTAACAAATATCAAACTTACGGAGAGTCAAGTTGCCAATTTACGTGTGAATAATAATAATATCAAATACAATGTTCGGTTTTATTCCTATAAACCCAATCAAAGAATAAAAAGCCAATTGGCAACAATTATCAAAAAAGAAAATTACAACCTAAAAGTATATCCAGATTGGAAAAAACAATATAGTTTCTTTGCCAAGGTTCCTACCGTTTTTTATTATGATAGAAATACAAAAGACATTGCCGAAAAGTTAGCAGCAACATTGTCTAATTATGTGAAAGGTGTAAACTTTAAAGTCCAATTTGGAAGCGGTTACGGAATTAAACAAAGTGAAAAGAAGAATACGTTTATTATTCATTACACGCAGTAGTATTTAGTTCTATTTTAGGAGTTTCTGAATTTTTATATACCTCTTATCAGGTAGGTATTATATTTTTCTATTGCAGCATTTTTTTATAATATTCTGCAGAACTTTTTCCATATTTAGCTTCTATTTTATCCAACTCTTGTATTAATAATGCATCTAATTCCTCTATTTGAAAAGAATGCATCATTTTAAAAATGTCTTCATAAAACATTGGAATAATCTCTTTTCTTTTTAAATAATTTTTAAGTGCTGAGATAAGCTGTTTTTCATAATCTGTTTTGTGATGTTTAAAAATATAGTTGATCGCTTCTATGTTTTCTTTATGGAAAGCTTGTTTTTCAATTAAAGGCAAATATGCTGAATCAAAAATTCTGTTCTTAAAAACAGTCCTGATTAATAACCAATCTACATTATCGGTAGCAAGAACTAAACTATCTAACTTTAATAATTGTGCATCCTTTTGAAATGTAACTTTTTCATCTTCAGTAGAAAGGTGTAGTTCATTCCAATATTTAAAATAGATCTCAGAATAAACTAAATCAGAACCTATAATACATCCTTTCATTGTTTGTACCTTTTTATCGGTCTTTAAGAAATGTTCAAAGACATCAATAAATTTAGGACTTTCTTTATCAATCAATCCAAAAGTAGCATAGGTTGCTACAACATTGTTTGTATCTTTTGTTAGTTGATATAACTCTTTTATAGATGCTATTTGTACTAAGTTTTTATAATTTTTATATTGAGAACTTGGAGTTCCTGCATATGAAATGTGACTGCTTTGGACTTCATTGAAATTAGCAATACTATCTTTTAAGTCTAGCACACTTTTATTAGTAATGACAAATGATTTCTCTCCTTCCTGTTTGTTTTTGTTTGATTGACAAGAAAAAAAGATAAGTATACTGAGAAATAAGAAAGCTCTTGTAATATTCATGTTTTACTTAGATTTTAATATTCTATGAAAAGAAAGAATGTACTTAGTCTCTTAAATTTAGTTTAAAAGCTTCATTTTTATTTTTTTAATAGCTCTTTGTTTTGCTAGATGAAATTAGTGAATTACCTCTTCAAGGTAAAGTGATTGATAAATTCTTTTGCCGTTCCTTAGCCATAGGACGTGTCCAACCAGCAGTAGGAATAATTTCAAAATTCATTGTCTTAGATAGCAAAAAAATAACATCTGTATATTCAGGAAAACGCATTACACGTGGTTCCGATATGCTATCATCTCTTTTGAATCCTTCCAAAGCAGCTTCAAAACGATCGGGTGGAATTTCGGCTAAAATGATATCAGGTTGTATTTCTTGAATAAGCTTGGTTAATTTTTCAATAGAATATGTAGCTTTTGTCAAATGACTACTGTGAATAGTTCCTAAAACTAGAACTTCGTTTTTGTGATGCTTTTCTTTAGAACATGCTGTAATCAAGTAAAAGCAGAGTATTACAATTCCTATGTCAGTAGTTTTTTCATTGTAGCTTATCTAAAGGTTTTCGATGGAAAAACGATCAAACTTTCATGCCCATTTTTACCAACGGTAGCAATTCCGAAGTAGTAATTATCAATGACAATGCCTTTTAAAGTATATTCTGTAACATCACCAACAAAACGGGAATGTTGCCATTGTGGAGCTGTCGTATCTCTCCAGTAAATTTTATAACCGATTACATTCTCATCTTCTGTTTTTTTCCAACGAAATTTAGCACTAGGTTCTACAATTCCACCAATTTTCACCTCTTGTGGCGGTAATGGTGACCAAGCCAAACTTGCCAAATTAATGGCGTTTACGGCAGTTAATTTTTTTGCGTAATCAAAATTAACACCTTCAATAACATCGCCATATTTGATACCGTTTTCTTCACGAATATCTTGGTGTTGGCGATTATAATTTTCGTGTGCTTCCATAATTCGAATTCCAGCAAAACCTAGGTCGTTAAACGGTCTGTGATGCCCGCCGCGCCCAAATCTATCCAAGCGATAAATCATCATTGGATTCATTTCTGGCATGTATATTTTTGTTTGCTTGTGAACATATCGGGCTAATTGTCTTGAAATTCCATCTACTTCACCACCATAAAAACGGCGCGCTCTTCGTTGACGTTCTGTTTCATTGGCAGGAACTGGTTCTGAGAAAATTCGGAACGAACGATTATCAATTACACCATCAACACCTTCAATATTTCCGATCATATCATTATTGAGAACTCCGATAATATCCCAACCTTTTTCTTTTGCATATTTAGCCAAACCTTGTCCTCCAAACAAGCCTTGTTCTTCACCAGATAAGCCTACATAAACAATACTATTTTCAAATTTATATTTCGATAAAACACGAGCAGCTTCGATAGCTCCAGCCATACCAGAAGCGTTGTCATTTGCTCCAGGCGCATCTGTTGTATAATCCATGGTGTCACTAGCACGTGAGTCAATATCACCACTCATGATGATGTAACGATTTGGATATTTTGTTCCTTTTTGAACTGCAATCACATTTACAACCCATGCATCTTTTGGAACACGACGATTCCCTTCTTTTGTCACAAAATCTTTTTGATAAAAGACATCTAAGCAGTTATTGCAATTGTTTGAGATGTTGTCAAATTCTTTCTTTATCCAACGTCTGGCAGCACCAATTCCGCGGGTTTCAGAAATCGTGTCACTAAAAGTATTTCGTGTGCCAAAATTTGCCAGTGTTCTAATATCATTTTCGATGCGATCTGCAGAAACTGCATCAATGATATCATATAAACGTTGATCGGTTTGCGACATTAAAAATGTTACAGAAAAAAGGAGGATAGAGGAGATAATTTTTTTCATAGCTAGCATTATAAGTTTGCGTTTTTAATTTGTTGTTTTTGTATAATGAAAAGGAACCACTGTTGTGCTACCATCTTTTTGACCAATGGCAACATAAACAATCATTGTATTTTTATCGACAGATTCAAAAGTCATACCTTCAAAAATGGCTTTGTTTTTTGTGACTTTTATCAATGGGAAATCAACTGTTTCATCTTTCGTTTCCCAACCTTTCAATTCATTGCTAAAGTGCTTAAGACGTAATAGAAGGCTATTATTTACTTCTGAAATGGTTTCAATCTCGTAAAAATTGACTTTTCCATCTACAATTAATTTAAAAGTTGCCACCATAGAACCGCCAGAAGGCTCACTCCAGTTTTCTTCGGTAATTCCGCCAAAAGCTTCGCCTTTCCAATTCCCAGAAATCCAACGAATATTTTCCAAAGTTGGTTCAAGTTCAGTTTCTGGGATGGCCGCAATAGCCAATTTTGTATTAGAAGCATTTACCGTAACTCGTGTGATTTTATCAAAATTTTCCTTGTCGAATAGTTTAATAATTTTCCATTCAGTATCAGTTGAAGGGTTTAAGCGATATAATGCTTTTCCTTTTGCCATTAAGATAGAACCATTCGCAAGCCAACACATATCTTCAACTTTTGGAACTGTATTTGCAATTTTTTTAGTTTCATAAGTCTTTACATCTAGCGAACGAATTTCCCAAGCATCATTCTTTTTACTGATATAACTTACCAAATTTGTATTGGGAATGTTATGAAGAGATCGTCCAATATTGGTGTCGGCTGTATAATGAGTATTGTTTTTAAAGTTAGAGACAACAAGTCTATGAGGTTCACCTAAGACAAAAGAAACTAATACATTTCTAGCGTTCCACACATGATACCCAATTTTTAAGTTTTTTAGCAACGCTTTGCTTTTTCCTTTTCTGTAATAATATAAATATTGCAAACCAGTGGTGTCTAGTCTGATTGAAGAAATGTACTTGCTTTTAGGAACTTGTGTTGGCGAATATTCACTTCCTTGCTTCGTGTCACTCAACCATTTTTTTGCGCCTGTGATACTATTGTATTGTAGAATATCGGTTTGTTTGTTCCGCGTTGACGCGAATAGAATTGTATGATCATTTTGAAAGGAAGGTTGATTGTCATAGCCTTCATTATTCGAAATATTTTGTCCGTTAGTAAGCTGAATTTGATTGTTTTCTGTTGATAAATCGAAAAGGTATACTTCGGTATCTGGTTGACAAAAAACGGCAAGCGGAATCGTAATTACCAGCAAGTGTAGTAATTTTTTCATGGGAGGTTTGATTGATTAATTGATTTAAAGTTACACAATTTTAAAAAGAAGCTGTGTACGAGTGTCGTTTTTTAACAAAAAGGATGTCTTTTGGTATAAAAAGTTTAAGTAGTGTATTGAAAAGAATACGGAAGTATAAGATAGATACAATTTATCTATAAAACATACTAAAATACATTTCACTATGTACTGGGTATCCGTAACTCGTTGCTGCTTCCCATTTTTGATTGAGAACAAATTCTTTGAGTTGCTTTGTAAATAACTTTTTGTATTTGTTATTTGCTTCATCTTGAAATTCGGTATAAACCTCTAGATCTTTGATACTGCCATCTTTAAGGAGAATAAAATCGGCACTAGTAAATGAAAAATACTCACCACTTTTGAACTTATAATCTTCGGGATACACAAAAGAATCTTCGTATGCTTTATTCAGTGATATCAGCCTTTCTGATTGCTTAGTGTTACGATCACAATCAAAATAATCATATACTTTATCTGGATGTTTTAAAATATATAGTTTTTCAGCTTCTACTTTTATAGAATCAATAAAACAAACTCCAAATTTATCAATTATGAGCTCATTCATTTTTATTTCATAACAATACTCTTCAAACTGATCTGAAAATCCAATACAAGATGTTAAAACAGATTTAGTTTTGATATTAAAGGGTTTGAAAAGTGTAGCCCATTCGTCAAAGCCTTTATTTCGATTTCCAAGTCCTGAAAATTGATGATACGTATACTTTCCTTGTTTCACATCTTTTAAGGCACGTTGTGTTGCATTGATGCAAACAGTATCAATGATTTCTATTTCGTTTAGTTGGTATTTTTTTGCAAGAACATAATATTCACTATAATCATGAGCAATGATCTTATTTATTTTTGGTTGCTCTGAGCAGGCAACTAATAAAGAAAGAGAAAGTAAAGTGAAAATCAGTTTTCTAATTGCCAATATAGTTGAAGGTTAGTTTACAAACAAAACGCCAAAATTGAATATTTCGTATATCAATTTTGACGTTTTTGTTTGATGTATATAGTGTTATTTTCGTAACCCGAAACCTTTAGGAGCTTTTAAAGGACTGGAATCATGCATATTGATGTAAATAGAAACTGTGTCTTTTGATCCTTGCCAAGTTACACGATAATTGTCTAGCATAGCATGGTCCCCAAACATTGCATTTTCACTAGGTACAGGGCAGCAACTTCCAGCTCTAAAATAAGAGATCTCTTCTCCATTAGGACCTGTCAATGCATTCAAATAACGTTGTTCATTCAATGGACCTTCAGAGTCTTTTACTCCACCAACTTCTACAGCATTTTCTGGAGAATAACCATAGGTTTTATCACTAGAAATTTCAGTGATTACGAAAGTGTATTGATCTCGTAAAGTTTGTTTAAAGTTTTTACTTTTAGCTTTTTTGATGCTGGCTGTTTTTTTACTAGGAGTTAAAGCAGATTTCTTTGTTCCACAAGCTACAATTAGTGTAAAAGCTACAAATAAAAGTCCTAATTTTTTCATGTAAATCGGTTTTTAATAGTTAGTGTACGGTTTCCAAGCTACTAATTTTATAGCGGAAAACAAATTTTGACAGCTAGTATTGAGTGAATCTTGTGTTCCTTTTAGAGAACAACTATTATGAGTTAGAAAATTTTAACACATCAGTACATTGTAAATAATTAACTAACTTTAGTACATGTCTATTTTACAGCTTATTTCATTATATACGATGGCAGGTGTCTATATTTTTGCAGGAATTTGTCATTTTTGGAAACCGAAATTTTTTTTAAGCATTACTCCAAAATGGGTTCCAAAACCTGCCATGGTAAATATTGTGGTTGGTATTGTAGAAATTATTTTAGGAATCGGAGTATTGTTCGAAACTACACGAATCTATGCTGCTATTGGAATTATGATAATACTCATTCTCATATTTCCTGCAAATGTGTATCATTTTCAAAAAGCAAAACGTAAAGGAAAGTTCGTTATTTCAACACTGATTCGTTTACCAATACAGGCTTTATTATTGTATTGGGCATATACATTTGTATGATGTTTTTGTGTCCTAAAAGCATAAAAAAATAAATTTAATTAGGGTTTTGATCATTAGTGTAGAAAATGTTAAAATGGGTTATAGTTTTAGTTTAATTGTTTTAATTCTTCTTCAACAGAAGATAAAGATTACAATTAGAAAAAAGTTTCCACATTACAGGATAGTTTACTGGTTTACTTTAGATTGATTCTCTCTTTTTAGAACTTTATTTTAAAAAATTATTGATGATACACAAACCAAACTGCTACAAATTCTTCTAAGCAAAGTTCTCCATCAAAATTGAATAAGATATCTCCTCTAAAATTGAATCGCCCTTTGTATACTTTGCCATCTTCAATGGTTGCGATAATATCAAAAGAAGAAATAGAATTACCATTATAAATTACGCCATCACGAATATTGAATAGGATGTCACCTTGAAAAAAAGAATTCCCTCGGTACACTTTTCCATCTCTAACATTGGCAATGATGTCTTTGATAAAGGTGAAGTTTCCTTTGTATATCTTAGAATCTTTAACGTTTGCTATAATATCCAGCCTGAAGTTTGAATTACCATTATACACTTTTCCATCTTCTACCGTACAAATAATATCATTTGTAAAATTGGAGTTTCTATTGTACACAAAAGTTTGTGCGGTTGCTAAGAAGCATACAAAACATAGCAATATAGAGAGAATGTGTTTTTTCATGGAATGAAGATAGGGAATTATGTTATTCTTGAATAGGTTAGTACTAGTTTTTTATTGTATGAAACTATGAAAATGCTCACTTTTATTGCCTATTTGTTCGTTATTTATAAATGACGAGCATGGATACTTTTTCTTATTCTTAATACCGAATACTTTACAAACATTAATTTTAAAACTTTATATTATGAAACAGAAAAAAATGAAATTATCGCTTAACAAAAAAGTAATTTCAAGCATCAAAATACAAACCATAAACGGAGGTGGTTTTTTATGTTTTTGAAATACGCATCCGAATGGTTTGTCTTGTTATGCATGTCTTTCAGATGAACAAGATTGTCATTCAGAAAACCCTCTTTGCGATTGTGGGACATCCAGAAATTGCTAATATAGATAGTTTGCATTAGATTCAGAAATTAAGAGACTATCAAACATATAATAACTTTAACTAAAGTTATTATATGTTCTTAAAAGAACCTTCGTATACCTTATAATTGTCAACATATAAAATAAACCACTTTTTTACTATTGAATGCTAATGTATGTTATCATAAAACGCGCACATACATACACTTCAAATACGCGCCTTCTTTGAAACCAATGGGATGATCAATATCGTGCAATGTTTTTTCTAAAATGGTGAAGTTCGCATTGTTTCTATGAAGTGTTTCTTCCACCAAATCAAAAAACATATCAGAAGTAACACGTGAACTGCAAGAAGCTAAGATCAAAATTCCTTTTCGCTTGACTAGTTGTAAGCCTAATTGTGTGAGTTTTTTGTAACCTGCAATAGCTTTGTCCACTTCTGCGGCACTTTTGGCAAACGATGGTGGATCAATCACAACAATATCAAATTTCGTATTGACACGTGCTAGTTTGTTCAATTCATCAAATGCATCGCCTACAATTACTTTATGTGTTCCCGAATATGTATTAAGTTTTGCATTGCTTTTTGCAATTTCTAAGGCTGGTGCGCTAATATCCAAACTTGTCACTTCTTTGGCATCACCAACTAGCGCATGTACTGAAAATCCACCTGCATACGAGAATACATCTAAAACGGTTTTGTTTTTGGAAAGTTCTCCAACCTTTTTTCTATTGGCTCTATGATCTAAGAAATACCCGGTTTTGTGTCCGTGAATGACATTAGCAGAGAAGTTGACACCGTGTTCTTTAAAAACGATGACTTCATTGGTAAGTGTGCCATCTAAAACTTGTCCATCCGTTAAATCAAATTCATTTTTTTCTTTTGCTACATTTCGGCTCAGCCTCAATACCGTTGTTTCTGCTTTGCTGATTTTGATCAATTCAGGTAAAATATCTTTTAAATAGTAAAACCAATAGGAAGCATACAATTTAACTACCAAAACATTGTCATACACATCTGCAACTAAGGAAGGCAAACCATCATTCTCACCATAAATAAGACGATAACTATTCGTATCAGTTTGTAGTAACGGAATTCGTTTCTGATACGCTTCCTGAATCTTATTTGCAAACCATGTTGTATTGATGGTTGCAGGTTTGTTGGCTTGTAAAATTTTTATCCGAATAGGAGAGTTGGGATCGTAAAATCCACAGGCTAAAAACTTATTCTTTCGGTTGTCAAAAATAACTGCTAAATCTCCAGATTTCCCTTCTTTATTTTGCTTTACAATACTGTTTTCAAAAATCCATGGATGTCCTTTTTTAACCAAAGTTTCCGCAGAAGGTTTTAGTTTTATGGCAATTTTGTGTGTAGGTATGTCTGGAAATGTGATCAATGTTTCTTAATTAAGATTGATGGCAAAAATACGGTTTTTAAGAGTATTATAAGTTGTAAAAAAGAAGACTTTATCCTTGAGAATTATCTAAATGCACATTCATGATTATAATTTTTCAGACATCTTTATATTCTTCTTCTAAAGTAGTTAAGTATTTTGTTATTTCTTGATGATTGGTAAGATCTACTTTTAATTTTAAGTACCAGTCAACCAAAATCATTTGATATTTATGTCCAATAGCATGTAGTGCTTTACATATTTTAGTAATACTATGGTTTTCATATTCTAGTAACTCAACCCAAATATGTTCTATATACATATCTTTTATGGTAAAGAAAATAGCAAAATCATTAGCTCCATAACCAGCATATTCCGTAATTTTTTTTGCATAGTGCCTACCAAAAGTATCATCGATTTCAATAAGATCAAATTTTTATAAATCGTTTTGAAGTAATACTTGAGAAAATTGAGAAACAGGTATTAATAAGTCTGCTGAGTTGTAAGGTTTATCCCCAATAGGTCTTTTCGTAAAATGACGATGGGCAACAGCTTTCCAACCATTCATTTCTTGAATTTCTAAATCTGCCATGGCTTCAAATTCATTTAGTACAAATTGTTTGTTTTTATCAACCATCAATTCGGTTTCTAAAAACTCTGAAGCTGAAAAGAGTGAATGATTTTTTTGAAAACTGTTCTATTTATAGGCACTTTATTTACAAACAAATATCTGTTTATCTGAAGTATCTGAAAAGGCTTCTTCTTCAAAAGAACCAAATTTATGAAGAATCTTAAAATCATTCCATTGTAAATACGCGTCTAATTCTTGCGGAAAAAACATACGCATGTCTAAGTTTTGAATAGAATCAAATTTTCCATTGATAAAGTAGTGCCATTCTATACGATTGATCTGTGTTTTAGATTGATACTGCATAATTTCCTTTATCAAAATTTCTCTGTCATCGTCTGTTTTATAGTGAGCAATTTCTTTGAGCTCTTTGCCACTTTGTGCGATAAATTGAATGTTTGGATTGAAGCAATCGAATATAAAAACTCCATCTTTTTTAAGATGTTTTTTGACAGTTTGTAATGTTTGAAACAAATCGTCATTCGTATATAAATGATGTATGGAATTGAATGGAATAAAGATAAGGTCGTACTGTTGAGGTAAGTCTAGTGCACGCATATCAGCTTCTATAAACTCAATGTTTAAATTAGCTTCAGCTGCTTTTATAGTTGCTTTTTCCAACATAGAAGCGGTAATATCTACACCTGTAATATCAAAACCTTCTTTTGCTAGTGGAATGGTGAGTCTGCCTGTTCCACAACACAATTCTAAAATACGTGCGTCTTTATTTTTGGACAACCAACGTTTGTAAAATGGCAAATCGTTCATATTGGTGTTCATGCTATCATAGATACTTGCGTCATAGATGAGGTTGCCGACGTTATAGGTATTTTTCATATAAATTGAAACTTATTCGATAAGTTTTGCATAGTCTTCTTTTACGTCTGCATCAATTACAACACCAACTTGCCCTCCGTAGAGACGATCATTTCGATCTTTTTTAGGTCCAGAAATCCAAAACTCGTCTCCGCTTTCCACATCAAAAAAATTAGCTTTAAAGCCACTTCCTTTAAGGCTTCTAAATTTACGTCCTCTGTAATAGAGTGTTTTCCCTGATTTTGAAAAATATACTCTACCAATTCTAGCGCTTCCTTCAATATCTGTAGATTTATCTTCGATGTACATAATTCGAGATCGCTCTAGTTTGAATTCTTTTGGTAATTCTTCGTCCAAGGAGATTTCGGATATATTATATTCTGAGTTCATTTTGGTATTTTTAAGTCAATTCTATTTCA
Organism: Kordia sp.; assembly: GCF_022447245.1. GTDB lineage: Bacteria > Bacteroidota > Bacteroidia > Flavobacteriales > Flavobacteriaceae > Kordia. The sequence goes on from NZ_JAKVBC010000017.1 coordinate 46,298, forward strand.
TTGCGTATTGTCAATACGCGTTCATTCTTTCCAAAGGTAAATTATTTCGTATAATCTTACAATTTTATTTTAGAGTGAAGTTTCTTATTCCTCCTTTGTTTACAAAACAATACCATGCCAATATAATCAACACTTATGTGTTAATTTTTTACGCTTAGATTATTACGAAATTATATGGTTAGTTTCTTTTTCAACTTTGTTGAGTTATCAGAAATAAATAATTCGATTGAGTAGCTATATGTATTTATCTCTGATTATAAAGGCGGAAATCTGAAAAGTCTGTGTTAAACAGAGTAGGAAAACTAAAAAAATAATTAATGAAAGCAATACATCATGTTCAAACTGAAATTACAGAAGATTCTTTTCCTATTCCAGGGAATGGGGTAACATTTAGCAAAGTTGATAATAATATACCAGGTTATATTAAGGCTACATTTACTAGAGCTTTTAAAAGTATTCCTGCAACATTCGCAAATGGAATTGATTCAGGTAAAGTAGCCGGATTTAAAAATATAGTAATTACTTTTGGAGAAGTCTCTACTACTGAAGCTGTATTTTAGATATCACAAATAAATAATCAGAATACGTTGACTAGTTTTTCCTTTTTTGCAATTGGAACTGGTGTAACAGAACAATATATAACAAAATGCCATCTCATTGAGATGGCGTTTTAATTTTTTTTGATTGTTTCTTTTGTTATTGACTTCGTCGAATCTTTGCCTTCCTGCGAAGGCAAGAATCTGTTTTTAGTTTGTTTGTGAGCACGAGTTCGAAAACTTGTGCTAGCGTGGGGTTTTAAGAAGAAAAAGTAGTTGTTTATGAGCAAAAAATAAAAACTTTTACTTTGCACTTTATTTTTTACAACTATGTTAGTGGACAAGTTGTAGACGTTGTAACTGGTCTTACTAATCCTTATTCAATACTAACAAAACAAAACACGCTTTACATTGCAGAAAGTAATGGTAATAAAATTTCTAAAATTGATATTACCTTAAGTGTTGACGAAGTTCAAAAAGAAAAGGTAAAGTTATTTCCTAATTCATCATCTCGATATCTTAATGTTTCTGGGTTTGCTAAAAATGAAAAATTTAGAATAATAAGCCTTACTGGAAAATTAATTTTAGTAGGAACACTTTTAGAAGACAATAAAATCGATCTTACAGGAATAAATTCTGGTGTGTATTTTATCAAATTCAGTAACGGAACAGTAAAAAAGTTTGTGAAACAATAAGAATATAATGAAATATTTATAGTAAAGTTTAAGAACATTAAAAGTAATTATACAAAAAAGCCATCTCAGCGAGATGACTTTTAACAAACAACTAAATTCTAAAACCTAAATAGTGTGTTTAGAATTATCTTTAATATTTTAGAAACAATATGCGTTTTCTGCGTTCATTTTGTCTGCAATTGTGTTGCGTAAGGCAACTACATTTGGCAGGTTTGTATACTTTGTGAAACGCTTTAATCCCATTAACATCATACGTTGCTCATCACCTTCAGCGAAAGAAATAATTCCTTCTTTAGCTTTGGTTGTGATTTTTTCAATCGCGTTGAATAGATTTAAACGTGTCATAGCAATTTGAACTTCTTGAGAATCTTCACCGAAACGCTTTGCATTCTTCTCTGTACGTAAGATAGCTGATTCAACCATGTAGATTTCAATTAAGATATCAGCAGCAGCCATTAACAATTGTTGGTGCTCTTCTAATTGTGGACCAAACTTCTGAACAGCTGATCCAGCAACCATTAAGAATACTTTCTTCAATTTCGCTACCATTTCTTTTTCTTCTGAGAATAATTCAGAGTAATCTGGCGTATCGAATGAAGGAATTCCCATTAATTCATCCGCTACTTTCATAGCAGGCTCTAATAGGTTTACATGCCCTTTCATAGCTTTCTTAACCAACATTCCAACTGCTAACATTCTGTTGATTTCATTTGTACCTTCATAGATGCGAGAAATACGCGCATCTCTCCAAGCTGATTCCATTGGTGTATCTGCAGAGAATCCCATTCCTCCAAAGATTTGGATACCTTCGTCTGTTACATTTTGGATATCTTCTGAGATTTTTACTTTTAAGATAGAACACTCAATTGCGTATTCTTCTACACCTTTTAATTCAGCTTCTTGGTGTGTATTTCCTTCTGATTCACGAATTGCAATACGATCTTCAATGTTTTTGGCAGCACGGTAACATGCAGATTCACCAACGTAACAAGAAGTTGCCATTTCGGCTAATTTTGCTTTGATAGCTCCAAAGTTAGCAATAGGAGTTTTGAACTGAATACGTTCGTTTGCATATTTTGTAGCTTCTGTAATCACACGACGTTGTGCATCTAAACAAGCAGCAGCTAATTTGATACGTCCAACATTTAATGCATTCATTGCAATTTTGAAACCATTTCCTCTTTCAGAAAGCATGTTTTCTACAGGAACTTTTGTTTCGTTAAAGAATACCTGACGGGTAGAAGAGGAGTGAATACCTAATTTGTGTTCTTCTTCTCCTAAGGTCATTCCGTTAGGATTGTCTTTGTCATATTCTACAATAAATCCTGTGATATTTTTGTCATCTTCAATACGCGCGAATACAATAAATGTTTCAGCAAAACCTGCATTTGAAATCCACATTTTTTGTCCAGAAATCAAGTAGTGCGTTCCATCTTCAGATAAAACCGCTTTTGTTTTTCCAGAGTTTGCATCCGATCCAGCTCCTGGCTCTGTCAAACAGTAAGCTCCAAATTTTTCACCCATCGCTAGTGTAGGAACATATTTTTGCTTTTGCTCTTCCGTTCCGTATAAGGTAATTGGCATGGTTCCAATTCCTGTATGCGCTCCAAAAGCTGTGGCAATAGATCCAGTGGCACCAGAGATATAATCACATACTAACATCGTAGAAACAAATCCCATTCCCATTCCGTCATACTTTTCAGGAACTGCAATTCCTAAAAATCCAAGTTCACCTGCCTTACGCATCACTTCTTCTGTCAATGCATAATCTTTCTTTTCAAAACGTTCTTTATTTGGCCAAACTTCACGATCAACGAACTCTTTTACAGATTCTTTCATCATGATTTGCTCCTCAGAAAAATCTTCAGGAGTAAATACGTCTTCACATTTTGTTTCTTTTACTAGGAACTGTCCTCCGCGTAAGATGTCTTTGTTTATTGCTTCTGTGCTCATGTGTTTAATATTTTAAATGTTGGATGTTCAATTTTGAATTATTTTAAATTCTGTTGGCTTGTTTTAACAATCTTCGTGATAATGTTAATTAACTGTTCAACTTCTTTCAACGGTATGTCAACACTTATGTTTGTTATATTTGATTTATGTAATAATTGTAGCCAATATTTGGTTTCTCTTGCTTCTTTTGATGCGCTTGATATTTTGTGTGCGAAATCTTTTTTTTGAGAATGCAGCAGAAGATTTTTGAACATTTGCTCCGATACTTGTACCACTTCTCAGTAGTTGTTTCGAAATGAGAAATTCATTATCTGCCTGTAATTCTTTATAGAGTTGAATAATTTTTAATGCGAATTCAAAGCTTTTCTCAGCAATTTTGCTTTCTTTTTTGATAGCCACAATTCAACATTCAAAATTCAACATCTAACATTAGTTCAAAAACTCATAGATCCCCGCTGCACCTTGACCTGTACCTACGCACATGGTTACCATTCCGTATTTCCCTTGCATGTTTTGCTTGCGCATTTCGTCAAATAACTGCACTGATAATTTTCCTCCTGTACAGCCTAATGGATGTCCTAAAGCGATGGCACCACCATTTACATTGATGATGTCTGGGTTAAGACCTAATTCTCTGATTACAGCTATTGATTGTGATGCAAATGCTTCATTTAACTCAATTAAAGAGATTTGATCCTGTGTCAGTCCAGCTTGCTTTAATGCTTTTGGTATAGCAGCAACTGGTCCAATTCCCATGATACGTGGTGGAACTCCAGCAGCAGCATAACTTACCATACGTGCTACAGGCTCAAGATTTAATTCTTTTACCATATCTTCACTCATGACCATTACAAAAGCAGCACCGTCACTTGTTTGCGATGAGTTACCAGCTGTTACACTTCCGCCTTGAGCGAATACGGGACGAAGTTTAGCCAATGCAGCAATGCTTGTTCCTTTACGAGGTCCTTCATCTTTTGTAACAGTGTATTTTTTACTTGCTTTCTTACCGTTTTCGTTAATATATGTTTGTTCGACATCAATTGGTACAATTTGATCTTGGAAACGATCTTCAGCCAATGCTTTTAAAGCTTTCATATGAGATTTGTAGGCAAATTCATCTTGATCTTCACGAGAAACTTTAAATTGATCTGCCACAGCTTCTGCAGTATTTCCCATTCCCCAATAATAATCTTCATGACCTGCATTTACAATGTCATAGTTTAATTCGGTTTTGAATCCTGTCATTGGTACAGAACTCATGCTTTCTGTTCCTCCAGCAATGATACAATCGGCCATTCCTGATTGGATTTTAGCGACTGCCATTCCGATGGTTTCTAATCCTGATGAACAGAAACGGTTTACCGTTACTCCAGGAACATCTTCTACTTTTAATCCCATTAAAGAGATTAAACGTGCCATGTTTAATCCTTGTGAACCTTCTGGCATTGCATTTCCTACAATAACATCGTCAATTCGTTTTACGTCAAATTCAGGTAACTGCTTGATCATATACTGAATCGTTTCGGCAGCTAACTCGTCCGCTCTTTTGAATCGGAAAACCCCTTTTTTAGATTTCCCAACTGCGGTTCTATATCCTTTTACTATATATGCTGTTTTCATTTTGTCTTTGATTTTTAGAGTATTAGATTTTTAGATATGTTAGATTCCAAAATATTAATAAGTTATCTAACTGTCTAAGAATACTAGTTTCTCAACGGTTTCCCTGTTTTTAACATGTGTTGAATACGTTCTAAGGTTTTACGCTCAGTACATAAACTTAAGAATGCTTCACGCTCAAGATCTAATAAGTAATCTTCACTTACTAAAGAAGGTTCAGATAAATCACCACCAGCCATTACATAGGCAAGTTTGTTAGCAATTTTCTTATCGTGTTCAGAGATGTATCTACTTGCTTCCATGGCGTCTGTTCCTACTAAGAACATACCTAAAGCTTGTTTTCCAAGAACTTTTACATCTTTTCTGCGAGCTGGTTGTGTATATCCAGATTCCGCCATTAATTTCGCATGTGCTTTTGCCGTTGCGATTTGACGATCTTTGTTTACCACAACAATGTCTTTTCCTTTTTGTAAAACACCCATGTCAAATGCTTCATATGCAGAAGTAGCTACTTTTGCCATTCCAATAGTTAGGAAGTATTCTTGTAGTACGTTTAATTCTACATCACCTTTTCTAAACGTATCCGAAGCTCTCATCGCCATTTCTTTAGAACCTCCACCGCCAGGAATTACTCCGACACCAAATTCTACTAAACCAATATACGTTTCAGCAGCTGCAACCACTTTATCAGCATGCATTGAAAGCTCACATCCACCACCAAGTGTCATTCCGTGAGGCGCAACCACTACAGGAATAGAAGAGTAGCGTGCACGCATCATTGTGTTTTGGAACATCTTGATAGCCATATTTAACTCATCATATTCTTGCTCTACAGCCATCATGAAAATCATACCGATGTTTGCACCAACAGAGAAATTCGCCGCTTGGTTACCAATTACTAATCCTTGGAAATCTTTTTCAGCCAAATCAATAGCTTTGTTGATTCCTTGTAACACGCCACCACCAATTGTATTCATTTTAGATTGGAATTCTAAGTTGATGATTCCGTCTCCTAAGTCTTCAATAACTGCTTCACTGTTTTTCCAAACTTCATTTGACTTACGGATGTTATCTAAAATGATGAATGCATCTTGACCAGGTTTCTTTGTTTGTGCTTTTGCAGGAATGTCGTAGTAATACGTAGCGCCATCTTTTACGGTGTAGAAGCTCTTTTCTCCTGCAGCAACCATTTCTGTTACCCAAGAAGCAGGTTCTAAACCTTCCGCTTTCATCAATTCAATACCTTTTTCGATTCCTACAGCATCCCAAATTTCGAAAGGACCATTTTCCCATCCGAAACCTGCTTTCATAGCATCATCAATTCGGTATAATTCATCAGAGATTTCAGGAATTCTATTTTGTACATATGCAAACATTGCTGCAAAGTTTTTACGGTAGAATTCTCCTGCTTTATCTTTTCCGCCAACTAATACTTTAAAGCGATCAATTGGTTTGTCGATTGTTTTTGTTAATTCAAGAGTAGCAAATTTTGCTCTTTTCTTCTCACGATATTCCATCGTGTCTAAGTCTAATGAAAGGATTTCTTTTTTTCCTTCTGAATTGACTGTTTTTTTATAGAAACCTTGCTTTGTTTTGCTACCTAACCATTTGTTTTCCATCATTTTTTCGATGAAACCTGGCAACTTAAATAAGTCGTGTGCTTCGTCATCTGGACAGTTGTTGTAGATTCCGTTAGCAACGTGTACTAAAGTATCTAATCCTACCACATCAACTGTACGGAACGTAGCTGATTTTGGACGACCAATTACAGGACCAGTTAATTTATCTACTTCTTCTATGGTTAATCCAAGTTCTTTTACTTGGTGGAATAGACTTTGAATACCGAAGATTCCAATTCTGTTTCCAATAAAAGCTGGTGTATCTTTTGCTAATACAGACGTTTTTCCAAGGAATTTTTCTCCATACATCATTAAGAAGTCTGTTACTTCTTGCTTACAGTTTGGACCTGGAACAACTTCGAATAATTTTAAGTAACGAGGCGGATTGAAGAAGTGTGTTACCGCGAAGTGTTGTTGAAAATCTTCGCTACGTCCTTCGTTCATAAATTGAATAGGAATACCAGAGGTATTAGACGTAATTAACGTACCTGGTTTTCTGTGCTTTTCAACTTGCTCAAATACTTTTTGTTTGATGTCTAAACGTTCTACTACAACCTCAATAATCCAGTCGACATCTTTTATTTTATGAATATCATCTGTTAAATTTCCAGTAGAAATTCGGTTTGCAAATTTCTGTGAATAAATAGGAGATGGTTTTGATTTAAGAGACGCTTTCAGATTGTCGTTTACCAATCTATTACGTACAATTTTATCTTCAAGCGTTAAACCTTTCGCTTGTTCTTTTTCGTTAAGTTCAAAAGGCACTATGTCTAATAGTAAAACCTCGACTCCGATATTGGCAAAATGACAGGCAATTCCAGAACCCATAATTCCAGAACCGATTACTGCTATTTTGTTAATTGGTCGCTTCATCTTTTTTTCAATTTTTAAATTGTTAGGCAAAATTTACTTTGTAATGAATAAGTAGATTTTTAGTATGCTTTTTTGGTTATTATTTATTTTCTGTAGTTGCTTCTATTTCATCATCAGTATATATCTTCTTGTTACTGATGAGTTCTAGAATGACTTCTGAGACTTCATAGAAGTGTTTGAGTTTTTCTTCTTCAATATTAGCGCGAATTGCGTCGTTAAAGCGTAATACGGTGGTTCGAGAAACATCTCTCATTTCTTTTCCGAAATCAGTTAAACATATTAATACGCTCCGTCCATCTTTAGGATTCTTTTTTCTGTAGATAAGTCCTTTTTCTTCCATACCTTTTAGGGTACGTGATAGGCTAGTGGCTTCCATACCCATTTTTGGGCCTAGCGCAGTAGATGGTGTTCCTTCTTCTTGATCAATACTAAGTAATGTGAAACCTGTTGCCATTGTGCTGCCGTATTTTCCTGCCTCCTCATTGTACATTTTGGAGATGGCTTGCCATGTAGCTCGCATTACATGATCTATTGTTTTTTCTTTCATATAGTTGTTTGTGCTTCAAATATATGAAAAAAATACTATGCATGCATAGTAAAATGAAAAATAATTTTATGAATTTGTCAAAAAATTAATACTTGTAGTAATAGAATGATAGAAAATACCCGTAAAATCGAGAATTTTAGATATTTATTGATATACCATAAATTAAAAAACCGTCCAATTTTACTTGAACGGTTTAAGGTATTTATGCTCTGTCGTATATTTTATCGCAATAATCTTTATAGATTTCTTTGATGACTTTTCGTTTCATTTTCATTGTTGGTGTAAGTTCACCACCGTCTATAGACCATACTTTTGGTATGAGTTCAAAACGTTTGATTCGTTCCCACTTTCCAAAGTTACTATTTGCTTCATCTACTTCTTGTTGAATACGGGCAATGATTTCTTCTGAAGCGCAGATTTCTGCTTCTGTAGCTCCGATGCTTTTCTCTTTTCGTTCAATCCAATCTTTAATGAATTCGAAGTTTGGTTGAATTAAGGCAGCTGGCATTTTTTCTCCTTCACCAATAACCATAATTTGTTCTATGAAACGCGATTGTTTGAATCGGTTTTCTAATAAGGCAGGAATTACATACTTTCCACCAGAGGTTTTGAACATATCTTTTTTACGGTCAGTGATTTTTAAGAAACCATCTGCACTTACTTCTCCAATATCTCCTGTGTGGAAATATCCGTCTGAGATGACACTGGCAGTTTTTTCTGGATCTTTATAATATCCTTGCATTACGTTTGGACCTTTTACAAGGATTTCCCCATCTTCTGCAATTTTTACCTCTACATTATCAATAACACGTCCTACAGTTCCGACTCTAAATCCACCATTTCGTTGATCATTTACAGATACTACTGGTGAAGTTTCTGTTAAACCGTATCCTTCCATAATCGGAATTCCAGCAGCAGCAAATACACGTGTTAAACGTGCTTGTAGTGGAGCACTTCCAGAGACCATTAACTTTAAGTTTCCTCCCAAACCTGCTTGCCATTTGCTAAAGATCAATTTACGAGCAATCTTAAGTTTGAATTCATATAAAGCTCCATTTTTTCCGTATGGTTCATATTTTAATCCAAGCTCAATAGCCCAGAAGAATAATTTCTTTTTGATTCCTGTTAAATCAGCTCCTTTTGCATAGATTTTATCATATACTTTTTCATAGAGACGTGGTACAGCAGTCATTACATGAGGTTGTACTTCTTTTAAGTTGTCACTGATTTTTTCAATAGATTCTGCAAAAAAGATTTCAATTCCACAGTATTGATATAAGTAAAGGATCATACGCTCAAATACGTGACAAACTGGTAAGAAACTCAATGCTCTTGCTTGTCCGTTATGAAGCGGCACACGTTTTTGACTATCCAATACGTTAGACACAAGATTGCTATGTGCTAACATTACACCTTTAGGTCTTCCTGTAGTTCCAGAAGTATATATTAAGGTTGCTAAATCTTCAGGAGTTACTGCATCTTTTCGTGCTTGCAATTCATCATCGTTGCTAGTATCTTCTCCTAATTTTAAAACTTCTCCCCAATTGGTTTCACCATTGATTTTATCAAAAGTATAAACGCCTTTTAATTTGGTATTTCCTTTAATCGCATTTAGCTTCTCAAGAATTTCTTCATCGGAAACAAAACAATAAATGGCTTCAGAATGATTTAAAATATATTCATAATCTTCTTTAGAAATAGTTGGGTAAATTGGAACATTTTGTGCACCTATTTGCAAGATTCCAATGTCCATGACATTCCATTCGGTTCTATTATTTGTAGATATGACCGCTATTTTATCATTTGGCTTAACACCCAGACGCAACAAACCTCTACTAGTTGCATTGGCTTGATCTACGTATTCTTGTGTTGAAATAGAAACCCATTTTCCTTCGTAAAAGGTGGTAAGGGATTTTGCTAAGGGATAATTTGCTAACTGATAATAAGGGAAATCAAATAATCGGGTTACATTCGTCATTCTCTGATTTGGTTTTTTGTATGAATTTGCAAAATATGAAAATTGTTAACGAATTTCAAAGTGAATCATCAAAAAAGATAAAGTTTTTTTAACAGATTCGGATAAATAGTACTTAAAATAAGAATTTTTTAAACCATAATTTTATTGTAATAAATTGTGTTTTCATATTTTTCTGAATAATTTATCAATAATACAGATCAATCAATTTTTCGAAATTGAAGGATTTCTTTTCCACTGGAATCATATAAAAATAATCTTGACTGTTCTATTTTATATTTTTTAACTTTGTTAAGATTGTCATTAAATATATTTGCTAGAGACATATCTGGACACATTTTACGAGTCCCTAAAATATTTCCAAATGTAATATCTGTTTCAGAAACTTTTTCAATTATTGCTTTGATTCTATTGCAGCTATCTGTTCCTTGTAGGGACATTTTTGAAATTGATATTTCAATAGTAGGACGTTTTACAGTATCGTCAATTTGTTTTTTATTGACATGGCTAAGTACCCAAATATCGTGTAAGCGCAGTCTGCGGTCTTGCTCCTTAGTGTGAATCTTTACAAGATTGTATTTGAGAGCGGATGCATCAGCATGGATATCCTTTGTTGGAAGAGAATCTACGGTTACTTCAATAGTATATATAAAACCTGGTTCAAAAGTAAATCCTTCAATTTTTTGATAAAAATTTTCCCAGTTTCCCTCTTTACTGCGTTTTATTTGTAAACATTGCATTTGACTAACACCGGCACAATCAACTTTAGCACTGTTTACCCAAAAAGTTGTTGTTTTTTTTTCATATTGTTTTCACAGCCTATACATATGATGGCAATAAAAAACATACCGAAAATCTTTTTCATATTATTTGGTCGTACCTAAAAGTACATTATTTTGAATCATGTATTTAATTAAATTATCCGCATAGGAATTTACACCGCTTTCTATGGAATTTGGATTGGTGATAGATGAATGACCTTTCCAAACCATTGCTTCTTCTTCCTTCGTACTGACCGTTAAATCATATAAGTTAGCCTCAATTATATATTCCTTACTTTGTTCATAATACCCTGGTGTATATACCCTGTTATAGTTTGTATACACATGGCGTCCATACCTGTAATATCCAACTGGATACAAATATGATTGTCCAGGGACATAGTCCTTTCTATCTCTTGTATTTACCAAGCTAATACCAATGGCTCCATCGCAATCTATCTGTTTAAGTTTTTTTGCGATAGTTTCTGTTTCCCAGTCTGATTTGGATGCATTAACAGGTAAAAAACTGTTGATGCTTGCTATTGCGTTGATTCCATTTTTACGTAAATCTGCAACAACTCTATTTTCAACTTCTGATCTAATTGATTGGTCTTTGCTTACTACAACGACTGCTATTTTATTAAATTTTCTTACCAGATAAGAGTCTTTTGCCCAAGTAAAGTCCATTGTTGGAGCACAGCCCATGAGGAGTAATAGCCCAAAAAGTAACGTTATTTTTTTCATATTGATGTTATTTTAAGTAAAAATATTTTATTTAAGTTCAAATTTTGCTCGTGTACCGGATGTGCTTCATTTGATTTAATTTTTAAATTTAATCTAAAAAATTTTTAGAAAAAAAATAAAATAAGGTATTGGTAGAATGCTATTGAGTTCCAATGGACTCATTATTGTTGCATTATAATTAGTATCACCAAGTCATGCTAATGTTTTAAAGCGTTCTTTGTAATGGACTTTGACTTTTTTTCCCTCGAACGGTAGAACGTAATAAACTAAAGTGTTATTCAACATTATAAAGGCCATGTATTTCATTAGAGTTCATCCTTCAATCCAATTCCATCGTAATTTAAATCTACTTCAAAACTTTTAAAAACAACTCCTTTTTTGAAACTTTTATCAAATGTCCTGATCTAAATCCTTCTGAGTAGTTCCGAAAATAAACCTAAAGTAATATTGGAAAGCCCAATATAAAAATACTAAATGTCTTTAATTTGATACTTTTGATGTTACTTTTAAATGTTCTTGTTGTCATAAAAATAGTGTTAAACCTAAACGAAAGGTATGGATATCATTTGAAAATATAGGAAAATATCCTGCATTAACTTTAAATTTATTTGGAGTAACCATGTAATTAAAATTAAATTCTCCTGACCAAGTTGTATTTGATAAGAAAGTCACAATAGGATTCACAAATAAGAAGGCTCTTTGTGTAAAGCTGATACTCAGATTAGTTTGAAAGTTAATTCCATTTTGTGAAGTGCCATTAAAATTTGATGGCTTTGTGACATGTACATAACCAACTCCTGGAAACATCGCAATTTTTGGAGTTAATACGTACCCTAAAACTAAACCAGCTGACATCGACCAGACATCACCACTCAGTCCATTATTAAATGAACCTGTAGGGATCGTTATATCAGCATAAGGAGCTATGGCAATTAGTCGTTTACTAATGTTTCGTTTAGCTGCGTAGAAATAGCGCACGCGAATATCAGAAAGACCGAAGTTTTTAGTTCCTTCATTATATAAAAAAGGAACTTCTACTAGCAGGAGGTTATCAGGATTAAAAGCATATTGGACATTGAAACGTGTTCCATAAATATCAGGATTATTTTTTCTGGATTGGTATTCAAACTGGCCGTTCACTTGGGTATATAAATTCGTAGGTTTGGATGCGTCAACAGTTTGTTCCGTATTTCCTTCTTGTGCGTTTACTTCCAGAACACAAAAAATAAGTGTAAAAAAGAAATAATATTTATTTTTAGTTATTATTTTCATGATATTTTAGTTGTCTAGAAATTAATCCTAGTGTTTCAATCTTAGCTCTTTTTTAAGTAACACATTGGCTGTTGCCTCGTAAGTTAATTGTATCTTCTGTGTCTTTTTATTTTCATCGACAGAAAAGGTAAGTGAAATCGTCACTTTTGTCAAGATTTATGTTCCTATTAATTTTCTCATCAGTAGAACCACCTCTTTAAGATACAACAGTTTTTTTAAACTTTAGTGTTCTTTGTGTACATTTTAGTTTAAATTTTGTCAAATTACGTTGGTCTCTTCTTTAGAATATGTTGTCTTCTTCATGCTCATAAATAGTATTTTTTGCCATTACTTTTCATTCTCCAAATTGTGTCAATAGGAAAGTTGTGCTAACAAAAATGTCATTATGCGATTAAATATTTCGTTGTAATAATGTGATTACTGATTAAGTTTTTCAAATTTTATGATTTCTCGTTCTTTTTTGAGGTTTACATATACCTGTGCCATGTAGTGATCTCCATTCTCTAAGCTCATCTCAAACTTGTAATTTTTACCGCTGACAATTTGACTAGAAGCATTTGTAATTTTGGAAATAGGAACATCAATTTGTTTAGTTTCTAAAACATATGAAGCTAATTCTTTTACAGTATCATTAGCTTCCACTGCACTCCATCCGCCAACAAGTTCTTTTTTAGTCTTATTCACGCTAGTTTCATTTGTAGTAGGTTTGGATTCTTTGTTCGTGTTACATTGTATACTAATTATGCATACAATTGCAGCCAATAATAATTTTCTCATGATTCTTATTTTATTTATTATTTTAATTTTTCGAATGCGAAGTTATTGTTTATTCCAATATCATTCCAGTATACAATAGCATTTTCAAAAGAAACCTTTGTAAACAAATAGATACAGCATAGATCATGATATCCATAAATTGCAGTAATTAAGACCTCATTTTTTTCTTTAGGCAGCTCATTGATGAACTTAAAATCGATACCTATATCTTGTTTAAACATCGGAGTACCTCCTAATAGTTGAAAAAAATCCGTGAAACGCCCTTGTGAAAATTGTTTTTAACATTTTTTGTAATGAGGTATGATCAACAAAAAAATCATAGATTTCAATGGTATCAGTTGCATATTTTGTGCTTATATTTTGTATTGAAATGTTATTCATACCAAATCTATAATATTAAAATTTTAAAATAGGAGTGAGGTTCTCGTGTCACTCCTATTTTTGTTTCTTATTTTTTATAAATTGAAATTCCTTCTTTTATAGTTTCCAATACAACTATTTCTTTAATTTCTGATTCTGGAACTTTCAGTGGATTTTTATCTAATATTACAAAATCAGCTAGTTTACCTTTGCTAATAGTTCCTTTCTTATCATCTTCAAAATGCTGAAATGCAGACCAATCCGTTATTCCTTTCAACGCTTCATAAGGTGTTAATTTTTCACCTTCGCCAATTACTTTACCAGATCTAGATTTTCGTTCTACAGTTATTCCTACCATTCGCATGAGGTTCGGTAAGGCAACTGGCGCATCTGTATGCACAGTAATTCGTAAACCCCTATCAAGTGCTGTTCTTGTAGGACTGATTTTATTTCCTAGCTCTTTTCCTATGATTTGGCTATGCCAATCTCCCCAATAGAAGGTATGTAATGGAAATAATGAGGCGATGACATCTAGTTCTTTAAAATCATCAAGTTGATCTTCCCGAACATATTGTCCATGAATCAATACATTTCTACGATCTTTTTTATCATAATTTTCAGATACTTTCCCCATTGTTCTAATCATTTGATCCATAGCCGCGTCACCATTTGCATGGGTAATTACTTGCCAATCATTTTTGAAAGCTTTATGGTACAATGCTTCAACGTCACTATCTTTTGGAATTGCAGGATAGCCTAAATAGCCTTCTTCCGCACCATCAGGCGGAATGAGATAAGGAAGTGTTCTCCAGGCAGTTCTTCCTTGTGGAGAACCATCTAAAGTAATTTTCATTCCAGCAATTCGGTATCGATTTGTATAATTTTTAGAGTACCATTTTGTGTTCATTAGTGTGTCAACCACCATATAATCCACATAGCTTACTACATCTAGTTTTAGTTTATTTGCTGTAGCCGCATCAGAGAGAAATCCATGGTTTTCAAGAAAAGCTCTACCTTCGTGTGCGGTGGTATATCCATAAGACAGTGCCATGTCTTGCCCAGCATTAAAAAAACGTTCTGCGGCTTCTTTTGATTTAGGAGTGAGTGCTTTTCCATAATATGGAATGGCAGCAAGTTCTTCTAGGACGCCATTTGGTTCGTTTCCATTTTCTCTTCGAATTAGTCCCCCTTCTGGATTTTTTGTTTCTGAAGTTATATTTAACATTTCCAGTCCTTTGGAGTTTAATACTGCAAAATGACCAGAAATATGAATTATCATTATTGGATATTCTGTTGTCACTTTATCTAAGTCATGTTTGGTTGGGAAACGCTTTTCTTCCATTACACTATCGTCAAAACCAGCGCCAAAAATCCATCCTGTTAATGCTCTATTTTCAGGGGTATTCCACGCTTTCAATATTTCTATCAAGGCGGGAATATTATTTGCACCTGCATCTGGAGGTGGTAGAATTTGAGCTCCGACTGCTTGCGATGAAAAGTTTCCAAAATGTGCATGCCCATCAATAAACCCCGGTAACATAGTTTTTCCTTGTAAATCTACCATGTCAGCTTTTCCTTCAAAACGTTTTATTGCTTCGGCTTTACTGCCTGTATAAATGATTTGCCCTTCTCGTTGCACTACTGCCTCAACATATTCAGGAGAACTACCAGCCATTGTTATGATATCACCTCCAAAGTAAACCGTTTGTTGTAATCGGTAGGGTTCTGCTTTCGGTGTTTCTTTGGCCGTCTTTTTTGAGTCACTATTACAGGAAGTAAAAACACATGTTACTAGTAAAAGATATGCATATAAGTTTTTCATAATTTTATTTAGTTTTCAAATTATTAGATTTAATAATGTTAAAATTACCATTAAAAATGGTCGCTAGTACTTTAATATCTTTGATTTCCATTGGATTAATTTTAAAAGGACTTTTATCAAGTATTACAAAATTAGCTGTTTTTCCTTCCGCTATTGATCCAATTTGTTCTTCTAAGTTCAAGGTTCTTGCTGCATCAATCGTAATGGCACGCATGGCATCATAGACTGAAATTTTTTGATCTTGTGATAGTGCATTGTTTTCAGAAGTTACTCTATTTACGGCTGTCCATGCTAAGGTTAGTGGTTCCATAGGAGCCATGGAAAAGTCTGAATGAAATGAAACAGGTATTTTTCTTGAGACCAAACTATTAATACGCACTAGATTTTCACCTCGTTCTTTTCCCAGACCTGATTCACTATATTTGTCTGCTAATGCCCAAAGATAATATGGATTTACAGAAGCTTCTACACCTAATTGTTTAATTTCTTCTGCCATAGCGTCCGTAAAATACCCCATATGATGTAATGTAAGTCTGTGATTATTTCTTGGATTTCGTTTTTGGTCGATTGCTAAGTAGTCTAATACTTGTTGAATTCCTTTGTCTCCATTTGAATGCACATGAATTTTATAGTTGTTGTCCCAATATAGACTAATTTGTTCCTTGAATAAATCTAAAGGAGTCATCCATTCTCCATTGTGTCCATCATCATAGTTTTCTTTCATTTGCATGAGTTGAGAATAAATAGCACCATCAGAAAAGAGTTTTACCTGTTTAGGTAAAAAATGAATATTATCAGTACTATAAGTATTTTCTAGGGTTTCCATAAATGCCATTGCTTGTTCATTTCCTCCTTTCATACTAAATAGCTGAGTTCCACTTGGAATTAGATATACATCATACGGTGGATTTTTTTCCATTTCTTTTTTCAGAAGAGCCAATTCTCCATCAAAATCTGAACTTGGAAAGCCAGGTTCTGCCACAGTGGTAATTCCATTTTTTTGAATCAGTTGTGTCATCATTCCTAATCCTTCCATATAGCGAACTGGCTCAAGCATGATTGGAGCCATCTTTGGAACCAATGCCAGCCATCCACCTTCATAAAAGTGTCCTTTTTCCCATTCAACTTGAGGGTTTCCTTTAAAATCTTCTTCTTTGATTCCAAGTAATTCTAAAGCAGCGTCATTTAAATAAATTTCGTGAAAAGAACGATGAATAATACCTACCGGTTTATCTTTTGTGATGCTATTGATAATTGCTTTGGACAGTTCTCCATGCCATAATTGATGGTATCCCCATATGAAATACATTTCTCCTTCTTTTGCATTATTAGTAATTGAAGCAGTAATTTTATCAATATACTCTTTATGTCCCGTAACTCCTTTTTTTGTTCCGTTGGGTAGAACCCAATCGTATGGAGCTATAATCTCATTGGGAAGCATTGTTGCAGCTAAAGAAGGGTGCACGTGTGGTTCAACAAAACCAGGCATCATGGTCTTCCCTTTTAGATCATGTTTTTTTGCATTTGGAAATTTTTTATGCGCATCATCTAACGATCCTGTATATACAATCTCTTTATTCTGTGCTACAACTGCCTCTTCTGTTGCAAATGTTTCCCCATCCATAGTGATTATATCACCCCCAAAGTATAGTGTTATATTAGGATCTATTTTTTCGCTTGACGTTGACGTTCCGTTTTTTGATTCTTTCTCGTCACAACTTGTTAAAAAGAAGGTGATCAATACTATAATAGAAACTTTTTTTAAATAAAATATTTTCATAAGTAGTTATTTTTTTGTTTTGTTAAAGTCGTCCTCCGTTATAAAGATCCAAATCTACATGTGGACGAACTTTTGGTCCATTTGGCCCCCAAGTTACATTGAGTCCTACATCAGTTGCCCATCGCGGGTTACTACAACTATAAAATAAGCTTGATGATGTCAATATAAACAGTACAATATATATTTTTTTTGAGGTTTTTAAATTGAATTTTCTCATATAAAATTATCATGAATTTTTAAAATTAATTAAAATGTTGAACGGCAAATATAGCACCAGAAGGATCTTGAAAAATTGCAACCTTA
The DNA here is from genome assembly GCF_022447245.1 of Kordia sp. Classification (GTDB taxonomy): domain Bacteria; phylum Bacteroidota; class Bacteroidia; order Flavobacteriales; family Flavobacteriaceae; genus Kordia. The sequence continues at coordinate 63,932 of NZ_JAKVBC010000017.1, forward strand.
CCGTCTCTTATTTTTTGATTTGGAGCCAATAATGTGTAACCCTTTAATTCTTTTACTTTGGAAACTAAAGAATTGATTGCCGTAAATCGTATGTATGGAACCCATTGCGAACTTTGATTTGTTATAGGGTTTTTAAGCATGCCCGCAACTGTAGTTTCATTTAATATAAAACTCCAATACGGTTTATTGTCATATTCAGATTTAACAGTATTGACATCAAAAGCATTCTGGTAAAAATCAGAAGATTTTACAGGATCATCGGACCAGAGTTCAATGCCAATCCAATTCCCATCAATCTTAGAAGTGTCTTGCAATTCTGAAAAACTATTAGTGGACATTAAACAGAATTCCTCACCCATATTTCCTTCAAAGACAACTTGCTTACCTTTCCCAGGAATTTTAACAGGAGGTAACACTACTTTTGCTCCATTACTCATGACCGACTTTATTCTTTTATTCAGTTCTTCATTACTTAATGGCATAGCGGAAATCCATGTCGAGTTTTGTGCGCTTTTAATTTCTGTCATTCCTCCAATAACCTTATTTTGGTTATATATGATTGTGTATTTAAAACCTTTACTATTTGTGTCTACATACGTCCATCCAAATAAATTACTGTAAAAAGATTTAGAAGACGCTAAGTCTGGTGTGATTAATTCATGCCATATACTTTTTTGATCATTCGATACTTGTAAAGAATAGTTATCGATGGTTACACTCGATATGCATAAAACTAAAAGAGTTAGATATTTCATATTTTGTATTTACTAAATTTAATGTTTGTTAAATGATTTACTAATAGTGATTACAATTCCTCAAAAGTTATAATAAATCCGTTGATTATACATAAAAAGGCAAAACTTGATTCCTCTTTTTGGTGTAAGTTATAGTCATAAATGAGACCAACGCGAGTTGTTGTTAGCGTCTACTCATGTTTAAATTCAGCTCCCAGACCTATCAAGAATCTTGAGTCGCTTTTCAGGTTTTTACAACAACACTAGAATACCAAAGAATGGATAAGATCGTTCTAACAATTCTTTATTTCCATTTTATTTAAAAATATTTTCAATAATGTCATTTTACATACCTACAGCCCACTTATTATGAAACCAATAATCAAAATTTGCCGACAAGAAGGAAGTACTAGCTACTCTTTTTCAATTAACTTTGACTTTGGATAAATAGGTATAATCTAAACTCAAAGATAAACTTTTTAATTCCCTTACTTTGATATGAATCAAAATGCTTTGATTTCATGGGCTTTCGTTTGAAATGAATTTGAAAAAGGATAGACTTAAAATAAAAATTAATTTCGATAGTTAGTCTAATTTTCCGTTGCGTGCTTGATTTTTCATGTCGTCATTCGCATAGATGGCAAGCTCAACACGTCTATTTTTTGCTCTATTTGCCTCATCATTTGGGTATTTTGGATGGGTTTCTCCATACCACTTAACACTTAGTCTAGAAGCATCAATTCCTTGTGAGATAAAATAATTAGAGACTGCTTTGGCTCTTTTTTCAGATAAAGAATAGTTGTATTCAGCAGCTCCTGAATCGTCAGTATGTCCTTCTATAAGAATATTTGTATCAGGATAGCTTTTGAATACTTGGGCTGCAGCCGATAAATCACTTAAGTAGCTGCTACTAAGTTCGGAAGAATTAATTTTAAAAGCCAAACTAGAATCAAATGTCATATTAATACCTTCTCCAACTCTATTTACTTCAGCCGATGGGATTGCTTGCGAGAGTTCTCTAGCCTGTTTATCCATTTTTTTACCAATAAGGTTTCCAGCAATGCCTCCAATAGTTGCTCCTGCCAAGATACCCCATATATTACCTTTTGTTACGGTTGCTCCTAGAAGTGCTCCACCAGCAGTACCAGCAATAGTTCCTTTTTGTTGTTTGTTAAGTGTTCCGCAGCCTACCAGAAGTAGTGCAGATAACGATAGTACGATTATTTTCTTCATTTTGTATATGTTAGGTTAGTATATTCTAGTTGCATACAAGTGCTAAAAACATATCTTTATTCATATTATTAGCGCCAAGGCGTTTTGAAGTATTGAGATCTTCGCAGACCATTTCTTTTTCCGAAGGAGTCATTTTAGAGCGAAGTTCTTGTGCTCTTTTTGTTCCATATTTTGCTTCAAGCATACGCAACCTCGTATTTGCGCGAGCAATTGCCAATTCTTTATTATTTGGATCGAGTCTTTTGGCAACATCATAACTTTGGAATGCTTTGTCAAATTGTTTTAATGTGGAATACATCGTTCCTTCTTGTACTAAATATTTTACACTATTTGGATCCATCGCTTTGGCTTTATTAAGATATTCTTGTGCAGTCGTTATATCATTTAGTTGACGTTCATACAAAGCTGCCATTAATGCATAGTTGGAAGCACGCTCAGCAGTATTTTGATTTTTTTCTGTAAGTTCGATTACTTTTTCAATAGAAGCTTTATATCCAGCGATATTTCCAATTTTACTTTGTGCAACAGCCTTTTGAAAATGACCGTTTAGGCTTTTATTTTTGGTGATTTTCAGAGCTTTGTCTGCTTCTGTAATTGCCTCTTGATATCTTTCTAGACCGTTGTAAGCCTGTGCTTTTCCTACAGCAGCAGCTTCTTTTGCATCTTTGGTTCTGCATTTAGATGAAAAAGTTTCAAAAATAGCAAGTGCATCTTCATACATTCCAGACTTAAGAGTACTTTGAGCAGTTTCTAGGGAAGATCTACATTTTTTACCCATGGTAAAGGTTTGTGCATAATTTTGTGTTGATATTAAAAAGACTACTATAAAAAAGGTTAGTTTTAGTTTCATAATGATATTTTAATATGGAGTTAATAATTTTTATTCTCTTTCATTTTGGAAGTAATTTGTTCTTTGAGGATGTTTATGTTTAGCTTAAAATCTTCTTGAATCGAATCTAAAATCTGATGTACTTTTTTCATTTTTAAAGCGAAAAAAATATTTAAGACACCAAAAAGAATTAAAAGGACTGAAATCCAAAAAATGAGTGTCATGCCAGAAAATTCAGGATTTTGCATTATTAGAAATGCTAACAAAATACCACAAATTCCAAATATTAGTGAAATCCACCAATCTTTTACTTGGTATTTTTTTAGTTCAAATGCATAGGAAATTGCATCAACAGATCGTATGAAAATTAAAAAACATACGATTCCAGATAATAAAATGTGTGTAATTTTTGGGTTTAGGATAAAAAGTAAACCCATTCCAATTTGCGAGATTGATAAAATAGTAATATTGAAATACAAGGTCTTTTTGTCAGATTTTTGAGACATGGTAAAAAGATCGAAAATTCCAGAAACTAAAAGAGAAATTCCTATGCAAAATACAAATGTTTCAAGAGTCTCGGTGGTATTGAACATCCAATAACTGCCAATTAGTATAAATAAAATTCCAACAAGTAGAGGAACATACCATTTTTTGTTCAACTGTTTGAATATTCTTGATTCTTCAATCATAATTGCTAAGTGTTGGTTAGTTAATTTTTATTGAAAGAAAAAACATGCTTAACGCAAGGTAAATACATTAAATAAAAGTAAAAAAATAAATATTAATAAGAAAAGTTTTAATTTTTACTTTTGATAGATTGACTTTGTGTTTTGATTGTATCTTTTATTTAAAAAAATGGCCTTCATTTATTTTTTTATCATTTTTACATTATTAATTGTTACAACAAATATTTAATAATTAACAAGTTAAGTAATTTATTCGAAAAAATGATTACATGTATTACACTAAAATTTTATGTGTCAAAAATCGTGTAAATTTTTTATTTAAATTTAATCTAAATAAATTTTGATAATCAGATTATGTCAAATACATTTGTATTTTAATTAAGATTTAATCTAAATAATATCTAAATGAAAAAACTAGGAAGACTAGCCTTGCTAGCAATTGTAAGTTTTACACTATTTAATTGTGCTAGTGATGATGAAGGAACAACAACTCCAACTCCATCTACTTTGGTTACAAAACGACAAGTGATTGATCAGTATGCAAATGTTGTGTTACAAAATTACACTAAAGCATTACAAGATGCCCAAGCGATGAAAACAGCTATTACAACATTCACTACCACACCAACAGAAGCCAATTTTACAGCAGCAAAGAATGCATGGCTTTTTGCAAGAGACTCTTATGGTACAACAGAAGCATTTAGAGAGTGTAATGGTCCTGTAGATACAGATCAGTCTTCGTCTACTCCTTGGGGAATTGGAAATGAAGGTCAAATGAATGCTTGGCCAATTGACGAAAGTTATATTGATTATGTGTCAGCTGGAACTGAGCCATATGCGGGAACTTATGGAGCAGGAAGTATTATCAACGATACAAGCATTACAATAAGTATTGCAACGTTGACGGATCCAAATAATTTTGGAGGAAACGAATCTCAAAATGATAAATCAATTAGTACTGGATGGCATGCTATTGAGTTTTTATTATGGGGACAAGATAATACGAGTCCATCAGCTAATTTACCAGGACAACGTTCATTTACAGATTATACAACTGCAGCAAATGCTGATAGAAGAAGACAATATTTAGATGTTGTTACTCAGTTGTTAATTAATGATTTACAAGAGTTAGTGAATACTTGGAGTACAGGCGGAACATATGCAACTGTATTTGCAGGTTTAGACGAAGATGTGGCTTTACGTCAATTGATCAATGGAGCATTTTTTATTGCCGGAGATGAATTAAGTTCTGAGCGTATTATTGCACCAGTTGATTCTATTGATGGTATTGATGGTTCTGGACAAGAAGATGAGCATTCTTGTTTTTCAGACAATACAGATAAAGATATTGTAGCTAACACACAAGGTGTTTACAATGTTGTATTTGGTCGATATGGTTCAAGTACAGGACCTTCTTTCTATGATTTAGTGAAACAAGTTGACGAGGCGCAAGCTCAAAAACTTTTAGAAGCTGCAAATGAAGCATTAGCAAAAGTAAATGCAATTGATAATAATGCACAGCCATTTGATTACTTAATTACACAAGAAACTTCAATGGATTCAACATTAGGTATTGTAATGCAAAGTGTAAAAGCATTACAAGACTGGGCGGATGAAATTAGTGCTTCTGCAACGGTAATTGGAATCAACTTGCAATAAATTATGTAGTTTATAAACTAATATAAATGTATTTGACAAATCTTAAGTGTTTTTGCACTTAAGATTTGTTATTATTTTACGTATGATCGAACAAAAAGTAATAATACTATTTTTAGGAATCCTTTTTTTAGTTACAGGTTGCTCGAAAGATGAAGGAACTTATCAAGCTATTCCAATGTATGAAGAGGGAGAAGAATTTTCGTCTGGAAATTTAGGAGTCTTTTCCACAAGTAGCAATGCTTTTGGGTTTGAAATTCCAGGCTTGACTTTTCAGGAACAATCACAATTTGCAACAGGAAATTCTTTATTTAATCAATCATGGGTTTCCGCACCAGCATCTACAACAGCAAGAGATGGGCTAGGACCAACATTTAATGCGAGAGCTTGTGCAAGCTGTCATTTTAAGGATGGTAGAGGCCGTCCTTTGGTAACAGGACAAAATTCTGGAGGTTTTTTAATGCGTGTTAGTTTGCCTAATGCCTCTGAAATAGAAGCGCCCATTGCGGTTCCGGGTTATGGTACTCAAATTCAAGATAGGAGTAATCAGACAATTCCTTTTGAAGCTAAAGTAGAAGTAAGTTATCAAACCATTTTGGGCACGTATGCTGATGGAACTATGTATGAACTGCGCAAACCTAGGTATACTATTACCAACGAACAATTTGGATCGCTCTCTAATGTGCAAACTTCTCCGAGAATTGGACAGCAAACAATTGGTTTAGGATTGATTAGTGCTTTACCAAATAGTGAAATTTTAAAGTTTGAAGATGAATTTGATTCCAACAATGACGGGATTTCGGGTAGAGCAAATTATGTATTAAACGAAGAAACGCAACAGTTAGAAGTTGGTCGTTATGGTTGGAAAGCAAATGCTCCAACATTGAAACAGCAAATTGAATTAGCATTTCATGGTGATATGGGATTAACTACTTCAATGTTTCCAGAAAATGATTGTCCTTCACCACAATTGGACTGTCAAAATGCGCCTAATGGAGGTGAGCCAGAAGTGACCGATACGCAGTTGTCAAGAGTCTTGTTTTATCAAAGCACATTAGCAGTACCGAATCGAAGAAATGTACAAGAGGAATCAGTTTTACGAGGAAAACAACTGTTTAACACTATGAATTGTATTAGTTGTCATGCCATTAATCAAGTTACCGGAAGTTCAGAGATTTTACCAGCTTTAGAAAATGTTACGATCAGACCATATTCAGATTTTCTGTTGCATGATATGGGAGAGGATTTAGCAGATAACAGACCGGATTTTAAAGCAAATGGACGCGAATGGAGAACACAGCCTCTGTGGGGATTAGGTCTAATTTCTACCGTAAACAATCATACCTTTTTATTACATGATGGTAGAGCTCGAAATATTGAAGAAGCTATTTTATGGCATGGAGGAGAAGCAGAAAATAGCAAAGATCAATTCATAAATCTTTCCGCGGAAGAACGTCAACAAGTATTAGACTTTTTAAATTCATTATGATGAAAAATATGTATAGAATAGGATTGGCATGTATGAGTATCTTTCTTGTAGCATGTTCAAGTAATGATAACAATGGAACAACTGAACCAACAACAAATGAGTTTCAAGTTCAAAGCTTAGTAAGCGATGTCACAAATCAACATATTATTACGAATGTGACTTCATTTTTAAATCAGGCAACTACGTTTGAAACGCAAGTAAATAATTACCTTATAGATCTTAACGAAGCTGCGCTTGAAAGCGCTAGAACACAATGGAGGCAAACTGCAATTTCGTACGGAAAAGTATATACTTTTAATATCGGTTTGATACGTGATCAGTTTACACATCAGGCATTGTATAATTGGCCAACGATTACCAATGCAGTTGAAAATTTTATTTCGGATCCTTCAGAAATTACAGAAGTATATGTCCAAAATTTGAGTCCGCAAGCTAAAACATTATCTACATTAGAATATTTACTCTTTAAAACAGATATAGCTGCAACAAATACAGAATTTGTAAATTCTGAAAATAGAAGAAACTACCTAAAATATGTAGTAAAAGAGTTAAAAACTCGTGCGGCTAAATTGGTAAATACTTGGAGTGAATCAGGGGATAATTATAAGACTACCTTTATAGAGAATACTTCAACAGGAATTGATGCTTCATTTAGCTTGTTGTATAATGGTATTTATAATCTTATTGATACTGGAAAAGTTACTAAAATTGGAAAACCTGCAGGTTTAGAAAACTCACAAAACACCAATCCAGAAGCAACACAGGCACATTTTAGTAATACTTCCTTAGCAATTTTAAAAGAAAATATAGAAAGTGTAGAAGATGTTTATTTTAATACACAAGGTTTAGGGATTTCGGACTATGTAGCGCATGTGACAGATAATGAAGTATTGAATACAGCAATACGTACAAAAATTAACGAAGTATATGCTGCCATAGATGCAATTCCAGTACCATTATTTGATGCTATTACTTCCAATTCGACAACAGTAGGAACCTTGCATGAAAAATTAAATGAATTAGGTGTCTTGTTTAGTGTAGATGTTCGAAGTATTCTTTCGATTACAATTACGTCTACCGACAATGATGGTGATTAACTGAAAATCGATATTTTCAGTAGTTTAATTGTTAAAAAGTAAAAGACCTGCTTTATTTTGTATTGCAGGTCTTTTTTTTTGTTTCGTTACATAAATAAACATCTTTTGAATATCAATGTAAATATACTTTGTACTTTAACAATCCTTTATTTAGCATTTCAATAGCTCCCATGCTTGTGATGGTAGCACCAGAAATAGCATCAATTTTTGAATCTCCTTTAATTAATCTTTCATAATTTTTATAGAGTGAATAGCTAGCCTGATTTAAATTGAGTATGCTCCCAATAAATTGAGATTTAAACTCAGGTTCACTAATATTTGCTCCAAAACCAGGAGTTTCTCCTTTGTGATCAAATTCTATTTGCAGAACTTTAAATGTTTTTTTATATACTACAACTTTTGCCCAAATTTTATCCCAAAGTCCTTTTCCAAAAACTGGTAAAATGACTTTAGAACTATTTTTAATTTCAAATATTGGATAAACTAAAGGACTATTATTCTTAGTGTTTGAGTAATATAGTTTGATAGCTTTTTCCATACTAACAGGTTTAACAGTACCTTTTGTATCTATGATTTTAAAACTTAGTATTGAATTCAAGTCTTTAGAATCATTGAAAGTAGAATCTGCTATTTTTCCGAGCTCCAAAATTATAAACTGCATCCAATATGGAGTTTGTTCATTTGTGACTTCTATATCTTTTACAACAGCAGATGGTTTCTGATGACAGCAAATAAGGAAACTTCCAAAAAGTATGATGAGAAAAATTCGTTTTAGCAAAATATGTTATTTATTCTTAGCTTCAATCCATAATCTTGCATTCACGAAAGCTTCTAACCAGGGAGAAACTTCATCTTTACGACCTTCTGGATAGTTTGCCCAGTTCCATTGGAAGGTAGAACGCTCAATATGAGGCATAGTAACTAAGTGTCTTCCTGTTTTATCACACATCATAGCAGTGTTAAAGTCAGAACCATTTGGATTTGAAGGATAGCCTTCATACCCATATTTTGCAACAATTTCATACTTACTCTCTTCATATGGAAGTTTAAATTTCCCTTCTCCATGCGAAATCCAAACCCCTAAAGTTGTGCCTGCTAAGGTAGAAAGCATAACAGAGTTGTTCTCTTGAATTTTTACAGAAGTAAAAGCACTTTCGTGTTTTTGAGAATCGTTATAGGTCATTTTTCCATGTTCGTCATGATCTGGATTGATAACTTCCAATTCCATAAATAATTGACAACCATTACAGATTCCTACAGAAAGTGTATCTTCTCGTTTAAAGAATTTTTTCAATGCCGTATTAGCTTTTTCATTGTATAAAAATGCACCAGCCCAACCTTTAGCAGAACCTAAAACATCTGAATTCGAAAATCCTCCAACTGCACCAATAAACTGAATATCTTCTAAAGTTTCACGACCCGAAATTAAATCTGTCATGTGTACATCTTTTACATCAAATCCAGCTAAATACATAGCATTTGCCATTTCACGCTCACTATTACTTCCTTTTTCACGAATAATCGCTGCTTTTGGTCGTTTAACATCACTTCGAGCGGAGTCAAGAAGTCCTGTGAAATGTTTAGGGAATGTATAAGTTAATGGTTGATTCGCGTAGTTTTCATATCTCGCTTTTGCCAAACCATTTGCCGTTTGCTTTTGATCGAGTAGGAAAGAGGTTTTGTACCAAGTATCTCTGTATTCTGAGATACTCAAGCTAAATTTATCCTCTTGATTTTTTATGTTTAAACGATCACTTTCTGTAACAGTTCCTAAGTTATAGAAAGTAATTCCTGCCTTGTTCAATATATTTTCAACAGAATCATCACTCGCTTGGAAAACAATTCCGTTATTCTCAGAGAATAATAATTTGATTGAATCAGCTTCGTTTAGTGCATCAAAGTTCAAATTTGCTCCTACATTATTGTCAGCGAAGCAAAGTTCGAGCAATGTTGTTATTAATCCGCCAGAAGCGACATCGTGTCCAGCTACAATTTTATCTTGCTTGATCAATTTTTGTATGACATTAAATGTATTTTGGAATTGAGCAGCATCTACAATAGTTGGCGTTTCGTTTCCTATTTTATGTAGTACTTGAGCGAAAGAACTTCCTCCAAGTTTGAATGTATCTTGTGATAAATTGATATAGTAAATGTTTCCAGCATTAATACTAAATACAGGCTCTACTACTTTTGAAATGTCGTTACAATTTGCTGCTGCTGAAATCACAACTGTTCCTGGAGAAATTACTTCTTCATTTGGGTATTTTTGTTTCATTGATAAGGAATCTTTTCCCGTTGGAACATTGATTCCTAAATCGATTGCAAACTCTGAAATTGCAGAAACGGCTTCATATAAACGAGCGTCTTCACCTTCGTTTTTACATGGCCACATCCAGTTTGCCGATAAGGAAACACTTTGCAACCCATCTTTTAACGGTGCCCAAATAATATTACTCAAGGCTTCTGCAATAGCATTTCTACTTCCTGCAGCAGGACTAATTAATCCAGAAATTGGTGCATGCCCAACAGAAGTAGCAATTCCCTCTTTCCCAGCATAATCTAGCGCCATTACACCAACATTATTTAAAGGTAATTGTAATGGTCCAGCACACTGTTGTTTGGCAACTTTTCCACCAACACAACGGTCTACTTTATTCGTTAACCAATCTTTACAAGCAACTGCTTCTAGTTGTAATACTTGCGAAAGATAGGTTTCAAATTCACTTTTTGTGTAGTTTAAATCAGCATATTCACGTTTTACTGTGTTATCTGTCATGATGGTCTTAGGCGAACTTCCAAACATATCGCTCAAGGCTAAATCCATAGGTTTATCACCTTTAGTAGCAGATTCAAACGTAAAACGATCGTCTCCAGTAACATTTCCAACCGTGTACATTGGCGAACGTTCTCGTTCTGCAATTTTATTCAGTGTTTCTATATGCTCGTCCGCAATTACCAATCCCATACGTTCTTGCGATTCGTTTCCAATAATTTCTTTGGCAGATAAGGTTGGATCGCCCACAGGCAATTTATCTAAATCAATTTTTCCACCAGTTTCTTCTACCAATTCCGAAAGACAATTTAAATGTCCACCAGCACCGTGATCGTGAATAGAAACAATATGATTCTGATCACTTTCTACCATACCACGAATAGCATTTGCGGCACGTTTTTGCATTTCAGGGTTGGAACGTTGCACGGCATTCAATTCAATTCCAGTAGAAAATTCACCAGTATCTGCTGATGAAACGGCAGCTCCACCCATTCCGATACGGTAATTTTCGCCTCCTAAAATCACTACTTTATCTCCAGTTTTTGGTGTATGTTTGATGGCCTGATCTGCTTTTCCATAACCAATTCCTCCAGCTTGCATAATTACTTTATCGTAACCTAATTTTCTAGAAGTTACGTTTAAATTGTCTGACTGTTCATCGTGTTCAAATGTTAACACAGAACCACAAATAAGTGGTTGTCCAAATTTATTTCCAAAGTCAGAAGCTCCATTAGAGGCTTTGATTAAGATATCAATGGGTGTTTGGTATAGCCAATCGCGCGCAGGCATTGCTTTTTCCCAAGGCTTGCTGTCAGCGGAGTCGAAAGACTTGTCTTCTTCTAAACGAGAATAAGAAGTCATATACACAGCTGTTCCTGCTAATGGTAATGAACCAATTCCTCCAGCCAATCTATCTCTGATTTCTCCACCAGAACCTGTGGCAGCTCCGTTAAAAGGTTCTACCGTTGTTGGGAAATTATGTGTTTCTGCTTTTAGTGAGATCACAGAATCAAATTCTAGTATTTGGTAAAAGTCAGGTTTATCAGCCGTTTTTGGGGCAAACTGCTCTACTTTAGGGCCTTTGATAAAGGCTACATTGTCTTTATATGCGGAAACAATATCGTTTGGATGTTGTTTCGAAGTTTCTTTGATGAGTTTAAAAAGTGAAGTTGGTTTTTCTTCCCCATCAATAACAAATGTTCCGTTGAAAATTTTGTGACGGCAATGTTCTGAGTTTACTTGCGAAAATCCAAACACTTCTGAATCGGTTAGTTTTCTTCCGAGTTTCTCTGAAAGAGTATTTAAATATTCAATTTCTTCAACGCTTAAGGCCAAACCTTCTTGTTCGTTATAGGCAGCAATATCATCAATATCTAAAATTGCTTCAGGCTCAATATCGATCGTAAAAGTGTCTTGGTGTAAACCGTTGAACTTTTGAGAAATCATAGGATCAAAATCTGAAAAATCTTCTGCGACAGCTTTAAATTCTTCTATTCGAATGATGCCTTCAACGCCCATATTTTGCGTGATTTCTACAGCGTTTGTACTCCAAGGAGTAATCATGGCGGCTCTAGGACCAACAAAAAAAGCATCCAATGATGCTTGTTCGATTTTTGATACGTTGCCAAAAAGCCAGTTTAACTTTTCAACGTTTTCTGTTGATAATTCTTTTACTGTTTGAACAGCAAATACCTTGCTGTGTACGTTTCCAAAGAAATGAATCATTATGTAATTTTTGTGTGTTGTTTTTAAAACGCAAATTTAATGTATTTGTAGCTATTTTGACTTAAAAATGATATGATAATTTAAGAGTTATTCACGAGGTTTTGAACAAAGATGACAGATGGTTTATAATTATTGATTTTAGATCGTTTCGTTTAGGATTGTATTTCTTATCAAAGTCAATGAATATTGTATACTTGTATTTAAATAAATACGACTACTAATCTTTTTTTTCTGTTGGTTTTGAAAATTTCTTTCCGAAAACTTACATACAATACTTTTTGTCGAAACATATTGTATGCCTCATTGTAGCAGGTATATAGTTGTTTAGGTTTTTATATCTTTCTAAGACTTGTATAACCAATTTTATGTATGCAAGACGAATATTCCCTGTTAGAGGTGTTTTAAAATGGACACGTCGCCACATTTTCTTATTTCTTATTCTTGCCACAATTCCTGTTATCTTATTTGATATTTTGAGCATGAAATGGCTACGAGTTCCATGGTTGCCTTTAGGTGTTTTGGGTACGGCCGTAGCTTTTATTGTCAGTTTTAAAAACAATGCATCATATGATCGTCTATGGGAAGCTCGTAAAATTTGGGGAGGAATTGTAAATGCTTCCCGTTCATGGACCATTATGGTGAAAGACTACATTGCAGATGATTTTGCTTCAGAAAATGTGCCAGAAAGTGAACTGAAAACTATAAAAAGAGAGTTGGTGCATAGACATGTTGCGTGGTTGACGGCTTTGCGTTATCAATTAAGAAAAGATAAACCTTGGGAAATGCATTTAAAGAGCAAGCGCTCTAATAAAGAGTTTCGCTCCAAACAATATTTGGTATGTGAAGATAAAGAACCTGTAGCTGAGGTTATTCAAGCTTATATTTCTAAAGAAGAATATGATGAAGTATTTGCCAAAGGAAATCAAGCTTCCCAATTAATCGGAATTCAGTCTAAACGTTTAAAAGAATTAAAAACAAAAGGACTAATTGATGATTTTCGTCACATGGAAATGACCAATATGCTGGTGGAATTTTATACACTACAAGGAAAAAGTGAACGTATCAAAAACTTCCCGTATCCTAGACAGTTTGCCACGTTGAATTATATTTTTGTATGGGTTTTTATCATCTTACTTCCCTTTGGAATTATGGATGGCTTTGAAGATATTGGCGATCATATTTTAAAAGATTTATCAACGCATACCTCACGTTCTTCCACAATTCATCAGATTCGAGAATTTATTGCCGATCATTTTGAGTGGTTTTCCATTCCGTTTAGCGCACTACTAGCTTGGGTTTTTCATACCATGGAAGCTATTGGTGAAAATACAGAAAATCCTTTTGAAGGTGGTCCAAACGATGTTCCAATTACAGATATGAGTCGCGGAATTGAAATTGATATCCGACAATTAATTGATGACACAGACATTCCAGCACCGTACACAGGGAAAAATGATATTGTGATATAATTTTTGCTGGTTGCTAATCTGTACACTTGTTCTTTATTTTTCTTTACTCGTTCTCTAAATATATACGTTGATGATTTTTTTTAATTACAGATAAAGTTTATTAAACTATAAGAAAATGCAACTAATCAATAAAACTGTAATTATCAGTGGAGATAGTAAAAAATGTCAAGGAAACTTTAAGAATAGAATTGATTTTAAGGCAATTAAAAAACGTTTAAAAGATGGTAATAAGCGATATGTGAAAGATAAACCTCTTCAGCCGAATCAATCTAAAGAACGAAGAGAATGTACTGAGAAAAATAATCAAAAGCCATTTGCAATTGTACTTAGTTGCGCAGATAGCCGTGTGCCACCAGAATTGATTTTTGATACTGGAATTGGAGATTTATTTGTATGGCGTGTTGCAGGAAATATAGCCGATACTTATAATATTGTAAATATTGAGTTTACCATTAAAGTATTGAAATGCCAGTAAATTTTAGTTCTTGGTCACTCAGAGTGTTGTGCAGTTAAAGCAGCTATTAGTGGTGGAGATGCAGGAAGTGATAATCTGAATCAATTTGTAGGTCAGATTCTACCAGCAGTCAATACTTGTGTGTGCTCAGGTGAATCTGGCTTAGAAGAAGTAATCAAAGAAAATGCTATTCATGGTTAAAATGAACTTCAAAGATGTTCAACAATCATTAGAAATGCTGTTCATTCAGAATGTGATAATAAGAAAGTGAAAATTGAAACAACCTATTATTATTTAGCAACTGGAGAAGTAGAGTTTTTTAAAAAATCTTCTTGTTAAAAAGATGTAAATAGAAAGCAACAAAAAACCGCATCGATAAATTTCAATGCGGTTTTATATATTTTTAGTCAAAAACAATTATTTCATCGCTCCAACCATATCTTCAGGTTTTACCCATTCGTCATATTCTTCAGGAGTTACATATCCTAAGTTAATCGCTTCTTCACGTAAGGTTGTACCATTTTGGTGTGCTGTATTTGCAATTTCAGCCGCTTTGTAATATCCAATTTTAGTGTTTAATGCTGTCACTAGCATTAATGAATTGTTTACCAATTCAGTAATTCTTCCATGATTTGGTTCAATTCCAGCAGCACAGTTTACGTCAAAACTTATACATGCATCACCAATCAATTGTGCAGATTGTAATACATTCGCAATCATCATTGGTTTAAACACATTCAATTCGTAGTGACCTTGTGTTCCTCCAACAGTCACAGCAACATCGTTCCCCATAACTTGTGCACATACCATAGTAATGGCTTCACACTGTGTTGGGTTTACTTTTCCTGGCATAATAGAACTTCCTGGTTCGTTTGCAGGAATGATTAATTCACCAATTCCTGAACGTGGTCCAGACGCCATTAAACGAATGTCATTTGCAATTTTGTTTAAAGAAACCGCTAATTGTTTTAATGCTCCATGTGTTTCTACCATTGCATCATGTGCAGCCAAAGCTTCAAATTTATTTTCAGCAGTAATAAAAGGCAATTCTGTAAAACGTGCAATAAACTCAGAAACACGTTTTGCATATCCTTTAGGCGTATTTAATCCTGTCCCAACAGCAGTTCCACCTAAAGCCAATTCGCTTAAGTGAGGTAATGTGTTTTCCAGGGCTTTTAATCCGTGATCTAATTGAGAAACATATCCAGAGAATTCTTGACCCAATGTCAAAGGTGTCGCATCCATTAAGTGCGTCCTACCAATTTTTACAACATCTTTAAAATCTTCTGATTTCTTTTTTAAGGTATTACGTAATTGTGTCACACCTGGAATCGTAGTTTCTACAATTTTCTTGTAAGCAGCAATGTGCATTCCTGTTGGAAACGTATCATTTGAAGATTGTGATTTGTTAACGTCGTCGTTTGGTTGAATGGTTTTTTCGCCTTCACCAATCTTTTTTCCGGCCAATTGATGTGCTCTGTTGGCAATAACTTCATTAACGTTCATGTTTGATTGCGTTCCAGAACCTGTTTGCCAAACAACTAACGGAAATTGATCGTCGTGTTTTCCTTCCAAGATTTCATCACAAACAACCGCAATTAAATCTCTTTTTTCAATAGGTAATACGCCTAACTCACAGTTTGTAAAAGCAGCCGCTTTTTTCAAATAAGCAAAACCATATACAACTTCTAGTGGCATACTTGCTGGCGCACCGATTTTAAAATTATTTCTTGAGCGTTCTGTTTGTGCTCCCCAAATTTTATCTGCAGGAACTTTTACTTCGCCCATGGTATCTTTCTCTATTCTGTATTCCATGTGGATTCGTTTTTAGCAGTGCAAAATTACAACTTTTTGTTTGAAAAGGAATTAAAAAAGGTGAAAACACGCTTTCATTTGGGGATTTTCATGGCAAGTTTTCTTGTATTCATTTTTAATATTTACATGAGAAAAAATGTAACCTTAAAAAAAGTTAATCATGCAAGCAAAACTTCAACATCTATTAGGCTTCCACAATCTATCACATTACAGATAGAAACCAATACGCCAGCTAGTACAAATATGACTCGGATTTTAATTTTTGAAAATTATGAAGGTAGGCGAATTGAGTTACCTATTAAACTTATGAGAACCAATTCGCATGGATTAGAAGTTACAGAGTTTCCTGATACATTACATAATTTACAATTACTTGGAAGTTTGAATCACCGTTCGTTTTGGGATAAAATATATCTTAAAAATGGAGTATATGATACCAAAATTCATATCAAGAGAATGACGTTAATTGTGCATTATTATAAAGTAGTTGGCGGTGCGGTGAAAGATATTCCGTTGTTATCAAATACTTTAATTAACCGTGTTTTAGCAAATGCAGTAAGTGAGATGTATTTGACTCCGTTTATTGAACGTCAGACTTTACAATATGCAGGTTTAACGAGTCAAAATCACCCAGCAGCAGTGATGGCAGCAAAAGATGTAGGAAAAAGCGGAACCAGTGACCAAGGGTATGATCAATAAGGGATTAATTCAAAATATAGAGATGGATTAGTTATGAGTGTAGTGAGTATGCGTCTTGGTATTTACATGAAACAGAATGTTGGAAAGATTTTAGAAATAAGTCAAAAAATATCTTTAGAGATATTACATCAACAACGCAATTGAATGGAGTTTTTAAAAGTAAAAAGCGAACCTATTATCACCACAACGGAAAAAATAAGTTTCTAAACGAATCAACTCAAAAAGCTTATACACCAAAATCGAAGCTGTTGTTAAGCAAGAACAACCAAAATTTATGGTATACTTAGGTGACTTACCTACATATATTGATAGTGAACGTGCACAAAACTCACATACAATGCTAGAGAATCTCAGAGGTTTACAAATAGGAATTCCGATTTTGTATTTGCCAGGGAATAATGATTCTTTAGAAGGAGATTATCATTCTTTTACAAATGGTAGCGATGGTAGTGTGTTGAAACAAGATAAAGATGCAAGTAATCCTTGGCCAGTAATCAATGCAAACTCTTCTTCGGTAAAAGTATCAGGTCTAGATTTTGATTCAGAGTTTGGATTTCAATCCGTAAATATACAAGATGGAACAAATACATTGAAAGTAATTGCGTTGAATACGGTTATTTTTTCTGCTAAAAAGGAGAAATATGATCATGGAGAAAAGAACATATTGCTTAAAATAGTAAAAAGAATGCAGCAGGAGAATATGCCTTTGGAGATGATGGTATTTCGTAACAACAAGCCACAGAAAAACAAATGCATTGGTTTGAAAAGCAATTGCAACATTTAGGAGCAAATGATCTTATGATGATTATGATGCATATTCCTGTAGTACTGGATGGTTATGGAGGAACTTCAATGTGGAATACGAGTCTTACCTGTAAAGATTTGAGTGGAACTGTACAGCCATTACACAATGGATTTGTTAGTTTGTTGGAGAAATATCAACCTAATATCACAGGTCTATTAAATGGGTATACACGAACGGATGGATTGATACGTAATTACAAATCGACACCATCGCCTCCGAGAAAAGAAAATGATCCAAAAAATATGGTTTCGTTTCCTATATCCACACCAGGGATTGCAGTGAATCATGATAATAATCCAGCGTTTATAATATTTACCTATGATAGTGCAACATTTAGCTTGTTAGACTTTGAAATTTATTTTACTTCTCCTACCAACAGTTCTGCAACGGGAGATTTTACATGCATGAAAGATTCAAGTTATACATTTAGTGAAGTATACAAAGTCACCAAAGTAAATACACCTATTTTTAACACCTTAGCACATGAAACGGATGCTGAAGAAGTGCAACATGTAAATACAACTTTAGGTGCAATTAGCAATCAAGATGTGAAGTTGATACATAACAATGCGGTAGATGTTCACAAAAATTAAATTTGATTGTTAATAATTCTAAACGAATCAGTATGAATATTGAATATATTACAATATCTTTGCTGTAAATTCGATAAATTCCGGAAAATATGTTTGAATTTGATCAATATTTAGGCTTTTTGGCTTTCCTTACAATCTTAACCATTGGATTTTGGTTAATGATTCTTTTGTTAACGTTCATTGTACCTTATTGGGTAGGTGGAGCGTTGAAAGAACGTTTTGACGAGTGGAAAGAAGCAAAAAAAGACTCCTAAATACGAAAAGGACAAAGACAAAAGGGAACTTACACTACATAAGTTCCCTTTTTTTATTTACATATTGAAATCGAGGATAAACTATTTCAGAGCTTCTAATAACAATTCAGCTACTTTTTCTGATGAAGCAGGATTTTGACCTGTAATCAATAAGCCGTCTTTGACAGCATGCGGAGCCCAATCACTTACTTTAGAGTAAATTGCTCCATTTGTTTTCAGCATATCTTGAACCAAAAAAGGGACAACTTTAGTCAGTTGTACAGCTTCTTCTTCAGTATTAGAAAAACCAGTGACGTTTTTACCTTTTACTAAAGGAGTTCCGTCTGTGTTTTTTGTGTTTTTCAATACTGCAGGAGCATGACAAACAGCAGCTATAGGTTTGTTGTTATTATAAAAGGATTCTATAAGCATTATAGAAGTTGGGTCTTCTGATAAATCCCACAAAGGACCATGCCCACCAGGATAAAATACAGCATCATAATCAGCTTCATTAACTGTAGCTAATATTACTGTATTAGCTAATAGTTTTTGTGTTTCTTTATCTGTATTGAAGCGCTTGGTAGAAGGTGTTTGAAAATCTTCTCCCATACTTTTTGGATCAATAGGTGGCTGTCCGCCTTTTGGAGATGAGAGCGTAATAGATACTCCTTTGTCCTTTAAAACATAATAAGGTGTTGCAAATTCTTCAATCCAAAATCCAGTTTTTTCACCAGTGTTTCCTAATACATCATGACTAGTTAACACAAACAATACTTTCTTCATTTTTTGTTCGGGTTGAGGTTTTTTTTCTTTCATTGTACATGCAGCAACCACAACAATAATGGCCAATGCACTCATTATATACTTCATAGGGGAAAAGTTTAATACGCAAAGATAGGTGTAAGTATGTAGAAAAAAATTGATATATGTTAAGAATGCTCTTGTGCGATTTCTTTTCGAATACGACTCAAGCTTTCTGTAGTAATACCGAGATAGGAAGCAATATGATAATTTTTAACGTATTGCTCAATGTTTGGGTAGTCGTGTGTAAAGTTAATATAGCGTTCTTTAGCGGTTTGTGATAAATTGGCAAGAATTCGCTTTTGGAAACTTACAAAAGAACGCTGCAATTTTTTGCGAATAAATCGTTCCGTTTTAGGAACAGTATTAAAAATGGCCTCCACATCATCACTTGAAACTTTATAAAGCGTAGCATCTTCAATACATTCAATAAATAATGTAGCTTTGGTATTACTAAAAAAAGCAATATAATCACTAATCCACCAGCCTTTTATAGCAAATTGAATTGTGTGTTCTTTGCCTGGCTTTGAAATTAAATAGGTGCGTAAACAACCAGCAGCAACAAAATATTGGTGCTCTACTTTTTCACTGGCATGAAGCACAATATCTCCTTTACAAAAAGTAATCTTTTCATACTTCTGTTCAATAAAGTGAATTTCTTTTTCTGTAAAAGAAAGAGAATCACCATGGTATATTTCATGAACAATAGAAGTTGGTTTGAGCATGCTTTATGAATATCGTCTTGAGATTAATTAATCTGTTGTTAAAAATACGTAGAAATTAACGTTTTACATATGGAGAACCAAAAGATGCCTTTGAATTAAAGCTATTGATTCGCTTCT
This sequence comes from Kordia sp., assembly GCF_022447245.1. Classification (GTDB taxonomy): domain Bacteria; phylum Bacteroidota; class Bacteroidia; order Flavobacteriales; family Flavobacteriaceae; genus Kordia. Next base: position 83,865 of record NZ_JAKVBC010000017.1, read on the forward strand.
TTTTAAATTTTGAAATATGAGCTTTTACTTCATCACTTAAAGAAGAAACACTAATGACTTTTCCTGAAGTTGTAATGATTCTACCTTTACTATCTACAGCAATACCAGAAGAGACATGACTCTTACTTAACTTTTCTAGGATTGTACGACTCATTGGACTAGGAGAGCGACCACGTTTTCCTGTAGGTGTTCTTTTTCTAGTTCTACTTCTTCTAAAATTTAAGTGCATTGCAGCACTCACTGGCTGATTTACTCCAAAATGTGGACCGTAATCAGGAACATTGGCATGAAAACTATTGGCTTGTTTTAAAAAAGCAGTCAAATTGGTTTGTGTAGGATTTCCATTGTAATTATTTAATGCTGTCTCAAAACTATTATGAGAGCCTACAGCACGTTTTAATAATTTCTTAGTTAAATCAATAAGCCTTTTTGAATACCCTTCTTTTTTGTATTTATTTAAGCGTCTTTCTATTCTTGTAATTCTTTTTTTACCAGCACTAAGGAATGATTGTGTCATGCTATTAAACCCGCTAGAATCATTACCTTGATCATGTTTCTTGGTTAAGAGTGCAATATCTTTCCATGCTAAACGATGTGGTTGTGCGGCATTTGCTCCTTTTAAATTTGGTTTGTCTAAATTGAATTTAAAATTGTGTTTGCTAAATGTGTTATGAAATAGTATAGCACTCTTTTTAGAGTCAGCAGTAAATGAGGGTCTTGCAAACGGATCTTTTTTCTTCTTCTTCTTATTATTATTTTTGTGTCTTTTGTTAGGCCCTAATTGAATTACCTTATCAGAAGAAGAAGTGTTTTGTAGCTTTCGCTGGATAGCACTTTGAGATCGATTATCGATTAATTCTAAAGAAGAAGTTCTCTTTGGAAAAAATGACTCATGCCGTTTTTCAGCGGTGCTACTTTGATAACCATACATACTTTTCTCGTTTTAAATACTATTGAAATTGTGTTTAAAGGAAGAAACTACGATTCTAAAGGTAAGAAAAATACTTTAAATTTACTGCTTTCTTTTAAGAAACAAGCGTTTTTAAATAAAAAAATGGCAATATTTCTACATAGAATGCTTCTTGCAAAACTTATGTTCTTATAATGAATTGATGATTTTAACAACATTCTATAACTTTCTTTTCCAAATCAATTGGAACTGGTCCGTCTGTACAGCCGCCATATTCATCAACTTGTGCATCAGCTTCACAATCAGCAATAATACACTTGCCCGATTTATGTTTTATTAAAATTCCTTTTATGATGAGTTCTTCTCCAGTAAGGTTTGTTTAACCTTCTTTTTGTAACACCGTAATTGCAGTTCCTGAAATTTTTAAGATGCAAGGTCTATTTTTCATCCTTCCACTATGTTCACTAAAGTAAAGCTCATATTCAAAAGTTCCTTGCGGAATTCCATTGATAACATTTATGGACGTTTTAGCTGTAGAAGTTTTCTTTTCAACAACTTCAGATGCTTCTTTTTTAGTATTTGAAGTACAGTTGATAAACATCAAAAGAAGTAAATACAAAACAATTTTTTTCATAATCATGAGTTTAGTTTTAAAATTAATTCAAATACGAAGTCCTACAAAATTTAAAAAACAAAACTTATGTGTTTTGCTAGGTGCTTTTTCTTAATTTCGCAATCTTAAAATAGAGAACATGATTACTGTTGATAATATTGCCGTAGAATTTAGCGGAACGACTTTATTTAGTGATGTAAATTTTGTCATTAATGAAAATGATAAAATCGCCTTGATGGGAAAAAATGGTGCAGGAAAATCTACCATGATGAAGATTATTGCTGGCGAACAAAATGCAACACGCGGAAAAGTAAGTTGTCCAAAAGATACGGTAATTGCTTATTTACCACAGCATTTACTGACAGAGGATCATTGTACTGTATTTGATGAGGCTTCAAAAGCATTTCAACATATTTTTGAAATGCGCGATCGTATGCAAGAACTCAACAAGCAATTAGAAACACGTACCGACTACGAAAGTGAAGCGTACATGAAAATCATTGAAGAAGTATCGGAATTGGGCGAACGTTACTATGCTTTGGAAGAAATAAACTATGATGCAGAAGTAGAAAAAGCCTTGAAAGGATTGGGTTTTAAGCAAGATGATTTCCAACGCATGACAAGCGAATTTAGTGGAGGTTGGCGTATGCGAATTGAATTGGCAAAGATTTTATTGCAAAAACCAGATTTAATTCTGCTTGATGAGCCAACAAACCATATTGATATTGAATCGGTAATTTGGTTGGAAGATTTCTTGATCAACAAGGCGAATGCAGTCATGGTAATTTCGCATGATAGAGCATTTATTGACAATATTACCAATCGTACCATTGAAGTTACGATGGGACGTATTTACGATTACAAAGCCAACTATTCGCACTATTTAGAATTACGTGCTGATCGTAGATCACATCAAATAAAAGCCTATCAAGAGCAGCAAAAATTTATTGCAGACAATCAAGCATTTATAGAGCGTTTCAAAGGAACATATTCCAAAACTAATCAAGTGGCTTCACGTGTACGTATGTTAGAGAAGTTGCAAATCATTGAAATTGATGAGGTGGATAATTCTGCATTAAAACTAAAATTTCCACCAGCGCCACGTTCTGGAGACTATCCAGTCATCGTAGAAGAATTATCGAAAAGTTACGACGATCATGTAGTTTTTAAAGATGCGAGTTTCTCAATTGCACGCGGTGAAAAAGTATCGTTTGTCGGACGAAATGGAGAAGGGAAATCTACTATGATCAAATCCATTTTAGGCGAAATTGAACACGAAGGAAAATGCACATTAGGGCACAATGTAAAAGTGGGGTATTTTGCTCAAAATCAAGCCTCTTTACTCGATCCAAATTTGACAATTTTTCAAACCGTTGATGAAGTTGCTAAAGGAGACATTCGTACTCAAATCAAAAATATTTTAGGGCAATTCATGTTTAAAGGAGATGATATTGATAAAAAAGTAAGTGTGCTTTCTGGAGGAGAAAAAACACGTTTGGCAATGGTGAAACTTCTCTTAGAACCTGTAAACTTGCTGATTCTGGATGAGCCAACTAACCATTTGGACCTGCGTTCCAAAGATGTCTTAAAAGACGCGTTAAAAGCCTTTGATGGAACTTTAATTTTAGTTTCACATGATCGTGACTTCTTACAAGGATTATCACAAAAAGTATTTGAGTTTAAAGACAAACGTGTAATTGAGCATTTTGAAACTATTGATGCCTTCTTAGAACGCAATCGTATCAAAAACATCAAAGAAATTGATTTGAAAGCTTAGTCTTTCATTTCAAAAATAGGCTTGCTTGCGCGAGAATCTGAAATCAAAATGGCATAATCGACAAAATCAGTTGTAGACATTCCTTTTACAGCTTCACTATTTGATTTTGATTCTGTCATAATCACGTCAATCAAATCGGGCATATGACCAGAATATGGTGTGTTTTCAGCGTTCAAACGAAATAATGTTTGATCTGATATTTTGGTCTTTTTCAAATTATCAATACCTCTAAAATACTCTTTCTCATAATCACCAATTCCAAAGCCAGCCTCAGTGGTAAAGCCCTCGTATTCGCCTTGCTCGTCGTACAATTCATCCCAAAGAACTTCACTGTTTGTTAAATAACCAATGACAGCAATCACTTCTTCTTTTGGATAAATTTTATTTTCAATCAAGCGTGTAAAAAAGTAAGGATATCCTTTTTCACCTTCTCTTGATTTTTCTAGATGCGAAAAGCCCATGCGTAAATATTGTGCTTTATTCTTAAAATCATGACGTTCACTCAAATCCAAATAATTTTGATAAATCGTAGGTTCGCGCAAACGGCTAAAATCTGTAAACGTTACTTTGATATTTTTTATAATATGATCCCAACTAGCTTTATCTTTCACGGCTTTCTGATATGTTTCTGACTTGGTTTCTACATCGGCGACAAAACGTTTTAAAACACCTTTCGCATAACTGTTATACCGCGGAGAATAATCAGTGGTGTCTAACTTGACCATTTGCTGTAATTCTGTCAATGCTTCCGATTGAATTAGTTTTCTGTCTAACAAATCAATCAAATGTTTTGAAGGATATTTGTAGGTTGTCAAAATATCAATACCAACAACTTTCATCTTCTTATTTTTTGGCAATTCATCATTCATTTCTTTTAACCTTTTCCACTTTTTATACATAGAAATACTGCGTTCTTGCGGAACATTGGTGCCATAATGAATAATTAGAACTTTCAATAAAATGGTATCTCCAGTTTGTAAAAACTGATCAAAATAATGTCCAATGCTATAATCAGTTTCTGGTAAATAATAAGAAATCGTTTGTGATCGGTGTAACGATGATAACAAATTCAATTCGGTATCTTCTGTTTTTACACTTCCATGATATGCACCAAAACCAAGAATTTTAAAACCTTTTTGCGGAAATTGAAATGTTTTTTTGTGTAAATCGTGACGGTTTTTTTGTAAATATTCTTGTTTGGTTTGACCAATACTAAATATTGAGAATACTAAAGTGAATAAGAAGATGTATGTTTTCATTTTTTGATTTTTCTTAAGGAATGTAAAAATTGAAATCTGTTACAGTTTTTACAAAAAAAAAATCAAAAATCGTTATAACGATATAGAAATATGATTCAAGATTGTACATTTTTAAACATATTTTTTCAAAAAAGGATTCGTCACAAAAAATATGTTATTTTTAGTTTATGAAAATAATGATACCAACCTTACTCATCACTTTTTTACTTTTTATTAACTGCACTACAAACTCTCAAAACTCTTATGAATACGGAACACTTCCAAGCAATCTGGAAGCGCATCGCATATCAGATACCTAAGCTATTTGGAAACAAAAATATGTAACTTCCGATGGTTGTTCAGAAGGCGCAAAACGTATTTTATTTGACGATATGTCACATATAGTAAGTGAAGGAATTGGTTATGGATTGTTAATTTCTGCCATGGTGAAAGATAAAGTCACTTTTGATGCGTTTCGTAAATATTATAATGCGCATTTAGATGCAAATGGATTGATGAATTGGAAAATTGATGCTACAGGAAAAATGGCTGGAGAAAACGCTGCCACGGACGTGGATGTTGATGTAGCTTATAGTTTATTGCTAGCACACAAATTCATTGGAGATGATTCGTATCTGGCGGAAGCCAAAAAAAACGTAGGATTAATCAAAAAACACATGGTTGAGCCAGAAACGTATGTATTAAAAGCTGGAGACGCGTGTGGCGGAAGTATGACGACAAACCCTTCCTATTTTGCACCTGCGTATTTTAAAGTGTTTGGTGAAGTAACCAACGACGATTTCTGGAACAAGGTAAGTGACAAATGTTACGATATTTTATTCAAAAGTTGGAATGCAGAAACAGGTTTGGTGCCAGATTGGTGTAAAGCGGACGGATCCACGCCAGCAGATAATGTAAGTTGGGCAAAATTCGGTGGAAAAAACTATTACTATGATGCTGCCAGAACACCGTGGCGAATTGCCAAAGATTACGTTTGGTATGGAGACGAATGCGCCAAAAAATACTGTAAGACAGTCAATGGATTTATCCAAAAATTAGGAATTTCCAATGTAACGGATGGCTATACCTTAGGCGGGAAAACGTATAGAACTAAAAAAACAAGTGCGTTTGTAGGTTGTTTTGCCGTAGCGACACTTAGTTCAAACGATCAAGAATTTATTGATGCAGCATACTCTGAAAATATCAACACTTTTAACGATAGCTATTTCTATGATATTCTTCGCTTACTAACACTCCAAATGCAACACGGATTATTTGTAAAATATTAATGACTCGCCAACTAGTTTTATATAAAATCAAAAAATGGGAATTACTCTATTGATTTTTAGTGTTTTATATCTTTAAAAAATCTTGTTTCACAAGACCTTTGTGCTAATATATAACCAAAAAACTAACATTATGGCACGAAAACGAGTTACGCATTATCCAGTATTTCACAACATAGGAGGTGAAACGACTGTTGCAGTTTATTATCAAGGAGGTGGCGCAGGTTCTATCAGAAATCTAGGAATAGAAGAAGCTTCGTATGTGATTGATTTATTACGAAACGAAAAGCCAATATCGTATGATCATAGTAGAAAACGATTATCTACACTTAACGCTGAACCTGTTGGAGAAAATGAATAGTAATGGCGCGAAAAAAGATCAATAAATATGCTGTTTTCCAAAACACATATTGATCAACATCTATAAATGTATATTATGAGTCAGGTGGCGCAGATACTATTACAGATTTATCAGTAAAAGAAAGTACTTATATCACTAATTTATTGCGTAAAGAAACACCAATGTCTTACGATCACAGCAGAAAAAGACTTTCAACATGGGGTTTTGAACCTGTTGGGGAAGAAGAAGGAGGATATTTAGAACCAAGATTTACATTAGATCATTGGTTGAACAGACGTAGTTATATTCAAGATTTTATCAATTTTGAATTGCCAAATGGTGCACTTCATAAGTATCAAAATTGGTCTTCTACAGAAAAGAATGAACTTAAAAACTACTATTTCATTGTATTGCGCAATAGAAATACAGGTGTTTCTAAAATACCAGCATTAAGCTCTACACCAACAGGAAACAAAAATGCCTCTACAAATATGAGCAGAGTTACAGCTTGGAATTACTACTTGGCTTTTGTAGCACAATCCTTAGTAATAGAAGCTGATGAGCGAGTCAACTGGTCTGTAAGACGGTTAAATTCAGAAGAAAAAAGATTACTTTTTGATAGTCGTCATTTATTACGATGGAACAATAGTATAAATGCATATTATATTCCGTTTGAGTTGGGCTTTGTCTCTCCAGGAGATCCTTTTAAAGTGTATCAATTTCTCGAATCTAATGATTTAATAGGAAGTAATCATTTGCAAACAGTGTGTCGTTTGGTAGATTGGTGTCGACAATTAACACATTTTTCTGGTGGTTGGGATGCTGATAGTATATTCAATCAATGGCAATACCGTGGATTTCCTCCAATAGAAAAAGTTATCAATGGAACTATAGATATTACAAGACCTGCAGATGGAATTAAAAAACGAACTGGAGGATGTTGGGGAACTACAGGATTTTTAAGAATGTGTCTACGAACAGTCAATATTCCAGTAAAACTAGAAAGAAAAGCGGGACATGCGCTGGCGAATTTTATTTCTGCACAACGTTATATCACGCATGGTGATGATCTTTATAACCAAATGTTTAAAACAGAAACTCAAATTCCAGTGTTTAGATTATTGATAAACCAAGCTACTTAGAATTCTTGGTTTGGAGCAGGAGCAGATCATGCGAGTGATGTAGGTAGACAAGTACGCGAATTAGCTATAGAATACCTGGCTAATTATATTATGAAAGCACATTGTAGAGACAAGGTAGCAAACAAAAGTCACGCAGAAAGTGAAGTTTTTGACACCTCGGGAAGAGATTATTCCGTAGCTCAATTAGAAGCTAGAAATCTATGGGAACACTTAGAAACTAAAATAAATTCTTTAGGCGGTTGCAACATGCTTCCTAAAAGTTATTTTAGAATAAAATGAATAAATAAAAGTACTGGATTCCAGTGCTTTTTTTGTTGCTGAAAAATCAAATATTAATGATGTTTTTACATGTGTAAAAATAAAAAAAGGAGAATTATCATATTGATTTTGTGGTGTTTACGTTATTGTCTTCATATGTTTTGATGATAAATTTGCGGAAAATATATAATCTAAATAAAACCAACCATGAAAAAAAAGAGTTTGAAATCATTAGCACTTAACAAAAAATCAATTTCAAAACTGAACCGTTACTACGTATCTGGTGGAGCTGCAAATCAAGGAAACAATGTGACGGCAGATCCAGTAGGGGATGATATACCTTCAAGAATCAATTTATGTGGTAAATCTTGGGATGAATCTTGTCAATGGTCTGTAGATTTTTGTCCTAGTATTGATATTCCAACGATAGATATTCCAACAATCAATGATAGTTGTTTTTCTTTATGTAGTTATAAATGTAATGATTGGTAATTAATAAAGTAAAGATACAATGACTATTTAAAATAAAACGATACTTTATAATGGAATAACAGAAGCTAAGATCAAAGTTATTAGCTTTTTATATTGACATCTAAATGATTTTAAGAGTCTTTCAATTGAAGGTTGTATTTGTAGAATTACGACTATTAATCTATGTGTTTGTAAAGTTATTTGTAGTATTTTGAGGTGATTAATCATGAAAAATGACAAATATGAAAAAACAACATCTTAAAAGTTTACAGTTAAACAAACCATTACGGATTTACAACAGATCAATATGGTAACAGGCGGCGGCAAAAATATTGAAGAAAGTATTATTTGTGGTACAATAGGAATTACATGTTTTTTACTAACAAATCGAGCCGAGACCTGTACTTTATATTCAGGCAAGTGCGTTTCTAATAATAATAAAGTATCTTGTGACTGTAAGGTTGGATAAAAAATAGAGAGAACTTCGGTTCGCTTTTTTTATGGAATGCAATACTTTTTCTTTCCTGTATTTCGTATCTTTAAAGTATGTTATTTTTTATTTTATCACAGGTTGCAGGAATCATATTTGCAGTAATTGCAAATTACTATGACGACAAAGCTATGTATGACGAAAATGGTTAATATGCTTTAGGATGAATCAACTTCAAAGTTCACAATAAATCATTTAAAATAGACATCAAAAAACTAAGGGTATTCCCTGAATTATATGTATTCAGAGAATACCCTTATCAATTTTCTTGGAGCTGAATTTAACTTGCAAATATTTAATTTTTAAATGTTTAAGTTATGAAATCTATCCTTTCTACTAAGATTGTTGCACTACTATTATTTGTGAGTTTATGCAGTTTTAAATGTAAAACAGATGATGTTATAGAAATAAATCCAGAAGATCTTGCAGCTCCTGAAATTACAATTATTACACCCAATGAAAATGCTACTTTTTACACAGATGGAGGAATGGATTCTCCAGATTATCTCATTCTACAAGCAAATGCTACAGATGCTTCTACGATCATTAGAGGTTCGGTAACTGTAAAAAATAGCGCAGGAGCAGAAGTGTATTATTATGAAGAAACTGCTGCAACGCAAAACAATGCAACTATTACGACTATTTACACTTCATTTAGAACCTCAGAACCAGGAACATACTCATTAATATATGAGTTTGAAGATTCCAACGAAAATGTTTCTCAAGTAAGCATAGTGGCTACCTGCATATTTTCAGAAACTGATCCATATAGTGATGAACCAAGCTAAAATCTATTAGATATGAAAAGAATATTACTTATTGTATTGATTACGATTTGTAGTCAACAACATTCGTTTTCTCAATGTGAAACACCGCCATCAGGTATGGTAAGTTGGTGGACAGGAGATATGACCACTTTAGATAAAATAGATGACAACCATGCAATACCTTTCAATGGAGTTAGTTATACAACAGGCATGGTAGATGAAGCATTGTTTTTTGATGGAATAGATGACATAGCATTAGTTTTTGACAGTCCTGAATTAGATACTACAGGCGATATGACGGTAATGGCTTGGGTACGAAGAATTGGATATGCCAATCCACATCAAGTGGTGTTTTGTAAAGGAGCAGGCTATATCCCGAATGATGCACCAGCAGTATTTTTGATGCGCTTTGAATTTGATGTCACAGAATTTATTTTTGAAGATAGCAACGGCGACAATATCATTTTGAATGGTCCTGCTTTTGAAGATTCTTTCTATCATCACTATGTGTACGTACGACAAGGGAATACACATACACTTTATGTAGATGGTTTTTTATTTAATCAAAGTACATTTTCCAATCCGCCTGCAAGTTCAACAGGATTATCATTTACTATTGGCGCACAATATCACAATCCAACCAGTGGTCCAAATGATTTTGATTTTTATTTCCATGGAGAAGTAGATGAATTGATGTTGTACAACCGAGCGTTAACCAATACGGAGGTACAAGCCATTTATAATGCTGGAGCAGATGGTGTTTGCAAAGATGCTTTGAGTGTTGCAGAAAATGATTTGGAAATTGATTTTAAAGTATATCCAAATCCAGCTTCAAACTATATCCAATTTAAACTTGATGCAAAATATACGGAAATATATAAAAATGTGAAGCTTTCTATTTACGACATAAAAGGTGCTTTTATACAAGAAAAAAACATAGATTTTAATTCGAACATAGCTATTTCAAACTTGCAAAATGGAGTATATCTCTATACACTTCAAGATGAAAATCAAATTTTAAAATCTGGACAATTAATAAAGAAATAAGTAGCTGTTTTTTTAAAGAATCAATAAGATCGTTAACTTAGAACAAAAATCAGCTTTGTTTTGAAATTATATATAACATTTTTGGTATGTCTCGTTTGTCATGCTTTAACTAGTCAAAATCAGGTAATTGACAGTATGTATAGTGTTGTTAAAAACACTAAAAATGACACTATTGTAGCAAATACACATTATGAATTGGCTTGGGCTTTAAAATTGAGTGATTTGCAAAAAGCGATGACTCACATGGATACTGCAATGACTTCGTATCAGCGGTTGAAAATGCCTAGAAAAATTGCATTAAGTAATTTTCAGTACTCTGTACTTTTTAGAATTTCGGGTGAATATCAAAAAGCGATTCATAGCTTAAGTGCCTATCAAGAGTATGTTGAAAAAGTAAATGATACGGTTAACATTCTTTTTGCACACTATGAAAAAGGTGTCATTTACTCTCAAAAAGGTGATTTAGAAGAAAGTCTAAAGGAGTTTTACAAAGCAAATGCCATTGCTGAAACTGTCCATAATGATAACATGGTTGGAAATACTATAAACAGTATTGGACTGGTGTATAACGATCTTGAAAAGTATGATGAAGCTATAAAATCGTTTGAAAAAGCGCTTGCACTTTACAAAAGAATCAATGTTACTGATGAGCAATTGGGAGATGTGTATAACGGTTTAGGTTCCTCTTATAAGAATAAAGAAAACTATACTGAAGCAAAAGAAAATTATGAAAAAGCGCTAGAAGTATACAAAAGTTCAAATAGTGAATTTGGTGTCGCGATTGCAAATTTTCATTTAGGTGTGATTGCTATAGAACAAAAACAATTTAAAGAAGCCTTGCCTTTTTTAAACATCGCGTATGAAATCCAAAAAAAGAATGATTTTGAATCAGAATTTATTAAAACACTTTCTAGTTTAGGGGAAGCTTATTTTGAATTAGGAGAGTATGAAAAAAGTGAACTAATTCTGAATGAAGGGTTGCAATTTGATATAGAAAATAAGTTATCAGCAAAGGATTTATATTTTGAATTGTATCGTACCAATGTAAAACAGAATAACACGAAAGAAGCGCTTAAATTTCACGAAAAATATACTTCATATAAAGACAGTATATACATTCAAGAAAATATTAAATCTATTAATTTACTTCAAGAACAGTTTGAAACTGCAAAAAAAGAGCGAGAGATTTTTGAACAGAATCTTCAGCTTCAAAAGCAAGGAACACGAATGAATTATCTTATCGGTATTAGTGCTTTTCTATTATTAGTTTGTCTCTTATTATGGTTCATATATAGGCAGCGCCAAAAACGAAAGAATCAAGAAATCATTGCATTAAAACGTGAGTATCAAATAAAATCTTTGGAAGCACTGATTGAAGGAGAAGAAAAAGAACGTTTCCGAATTGCAAAAGAGTTGCATGATGGTGTAAATGGTGACTTATCAACCATAAAATACAAGTTATCATCCTTGTTAGAGATGAATAATAAGGTCATTAAAGAAGCCATCACTATGATTGATGATTCTTGCAAACAGGTAAGAGCCATTTCTCATAATTTAGTGCCGCCATCCTTAGAAAATTTTAGTCTGACGGAAGCTATAGAAAACTATTGTACTGATATGGATACTGTGAATACTACAAATATTAATTTTCAAGTCTTAGGAAATGAACTTTCGTTGCCTCAAAAAGCAGAAATTAATATCTTTAGAATTGTTCAAGAATTAATTACCAATAGCTTAAAACATGCGGAAGCTACAGAAATTGATGTACAGATAAGTTTTCAAAACGATTCGTTGCAAGTTACTGTCGAAGATGACGGAAAAGGCTTTGATAAGAACGAAGTTTCAACAAAAGGAATTGGCTTGAGCAATATTGAATCGAGAATTCAATACTTACATGCATCTGTAGATTTTATTTCTAATGACAGAGGAACTTCGTATACATTTGAAATTGATACTAAAAAACTAAATGATAACTAAAATTTCCATAACAGACGATCATGTATTGGTACTGCAAGGCATCAAAAGCATGCTCTGTAATACGAAAGAAATAAAAATAATAGCAACGTATAAAAACGCTCAAGAAACGCTAGATGGCTTATCTAAACAGTTACCAGATGTATTATTATTAGATATTAATTTACCAGATATTAACGGAATCGATTTAAGTAAAAAACTCCTAAAAATATATCCAGAGTTAAAAATTATCGCGTTAACAAATTTTGAAGATATATCTTATGTAAAACGCATGCTGAAAATAGGTGTTTCAGGATATTTATTGAAAAATACAGACAAAATAGAACTGTTGCAAGCTTTAAAAAAAGTATTGTCTGGAGAACTCTATCTTCAAAAAGATATTAAAGAACGGCTTATTAATCAAAAAGAAAGACCTAGAACTAACAATGGACTTAACATCAAATTGACACGTAGAGAGCATGACGTTTTGGTGGCGATTTCTGAAGAATTGACTACGCAGCAAATTTCAGAAAAACTCTTCATTAGTCCTAAAACAGTAGAAACCCATCGTATGAACATTATGAGCAAGCTTGGTGCAAAAAATAGTGTTGGTATTATAAAAATAGCGATTGACAGAGAGTTGATTTAATTTTCGGTACTGTAAGTCTTTAAACGAAAGTGGACTTATTTAGGACAAAAATAAGAGATTAATTCAATATAGATTTTGAGTGATTTTTTCTTCTAAGTTTCATTGTTTTTGTTTTGATTTTTGCTCTTTGTTTTAATAGTTGTTGATCTCTTCCAAA
>NZ_JAKVBC010000018.1 GCF_022447245.1 Kordia sp.
TTATCAATACCCAAGGAACATTTTTAGATAGTTTTCTAGATACTAATATTCTTTACAAAAACAATTCTTCTGAAAATGAAGAAGGTGAAAGCCTAGCTTACAATATGGGGCACTTATCGCCTCCTCCAAATAATAATTAGATTACTTCCTCCAAACCTATCTAATTAATTCTTCTCAATTACAATTTCTAAGATTTCTTCGCTTTACATTTTCATTTTGTAGTTTTTTTCTTAACTTTTCTAAGTTTACCACTTTTTATCAAAAGGGAAAAACACCCAATTTTTGTTTTGTCATTTTTTTTCTAAAAAGATTGGCTAATTTTAACAAAATTTAAAAAGACTAACTAAACTACAACCCTTATGAAAAATTTAGTACGTACAATTGTTCCTTTGGTTATAGGAGCAGCGATCGGTTTCTTTGTTTGTAAGCAATATTTTTGTGAAAAATGTCCTGATTGTCCTGATTGTCCACCAGCTACAGGTGCCTGTGCACCAACTACGCAAGCTCCAGGAGGTATTATTTCAGTTAATGATGCGATTACCCTGCATGAAAGCTATGTGGGAGATCATTATACAGCAATTAACAATGCGATGGGTGATGACTTCTTAGATACACAATTTGTATGGTTTGAATACGATAGAATCAAACAGTATATTGGGTATTTAGAAGCTGTACAACAAAAAAACCCTGACAATGATCGTATTTCAGGTATTCGTGTATATTTTGGAGCGCATGATGCAAGTAATAATGAGTATCCAAAGCAACAAACCGTTTTCTTAACACCTACAGTAGATGCTAAACTAAATGATGAAAACTCTAATATGAATAATCTACCTTTCTATATAGAGCCTGCTAGCGCAAGTGATCCATTAGTTGGAACTTATAGAGTGATTGCCAGATTATTGATTGATCAGTATCTTAATCCAGATGAACGTGCATTTTTAGCTAATAATAATTTAGCTGGCAGAAAATCTCAAGAGGAAAAAGGTAGTACCGCTCAAAAATCTGCAAGTGCTAAAAATGATGATGATGATGATGATGATGGAGACAAAACGAGTTTATCTTTTAATATGGGTCAGTTAAGTCCACCTCCAAGAGGATAAATTTATAAAAATCTAAGGTTAACTTATAAAATGGAAGAACTAAAAATAGTTACCTTATTAAGGGAAGGGAGTTTATATTTAGGAGTATTAACAGCTATTATTGCTACAATCACTTTTCATAAATATAAAAACTCTTTCCTTAAATATATTTTATATTTTTTGTGGTATGTTGCAATAAATGAGTTTATTGGACTAATAGTAAAAACATATTCCGAAGATAGACACAACTCTATAGTATATAATATATATGGTATTGTGAGTTTAGTATTTTTTCTTTCAATCTATAGACATTTTATTCAAAAGAAGAAATTTAAAAAATACATATCATTTTTTATTGTAAGTTGTGTTGTTCTTTATATTGTAAGTGCATTTTTTATTGATTACATGAAAAATATACTTACTATAGCATACCTATATGGATCGATTGCTTTAGCTATAAGTATTGTATTTTATTTTATAGAAACCTTAAATTCAGAGAGAATATTAGTAATATCAAAAGATATTTTGTTTTGGATTAGTATTGGTCTGTTTATATTTCAAATGGGGATAATTCCTTTTATGATTATAAGAGAATATTATATAGAGTTTGTTCTCCTAGAACTTAATATTATTTTGTTACTTTATTACGTATTAATATATGTCTTAAATATATGCTATATAACAGGTTTTATTTGGGGTCAGAAGTTACTGAACGAATAGCAGTTATAACAACTTTTATTTTTATTGTATTAGTTATTATAATTATTATTCTTTTCATGGTATTCATCAAGCGAAAGAATAACCTCTTAACCGAAAAACAACAAGCACAACGCGAATTTGAAAATGCTATTGCAGAGACGCAAATTGAGATTCGTGAACAAACTTTGCGCAATATTAGTTGGGAATTGCATGACAATATTGGGCAATTATTGACTTTAGCCAAAATACAATTGCATCAACTCGCAGGTTGCAACGAAGACATCTCTGGTGTAAGTGAAACCATTTCAAATAGTTTGACAGAATTACGTGCGCTTTCCAAATTGATCAATCCGGATGCGTTGAAAAATATTATGCTGCCTGAAGCTTTAAATCTGGAAGTTGCTCGTTTTAACCGACTTAATTTTATTGAAGCCACCTTAACTATTGAAGGCGACGAAAAAATCATTGATGATAAAGCAGAAATCATTCTGTTTCGTATCTTACAAGAGTTCTTTTCAAATACCATCAAACATGCAAAAGCCTCAAAATTAGATGTGATGTTAACCTATACTGATGCAACACTGACGATTGTTGCCAACGATAATGGAAAGGGCTTCGATAAATCGCTTGAAAAATCTAATAAAGGTATCGGATTGCTTAACATGAAGAGTAGAGGAAAATTAATTGGCGCTGAAATTGAACTTGAATCTGAGCTTGAAAAAGGAACACAACTGACGATTATTTACTACCTTTAGTGATATTTTTTGTACTTAGTACATCAATAAATACACATATTTTAACACAATTAACCTAAAACCAGTATTTTGAAAACATATTCTGTTGTCATCGTAGAAGATCACGTATTATTATCACAAGCCATTGGCGGTTTGGTCGATTCTTTTGACCGATTTAAAGTAAGCTATTTGTGTAAAAACGGAAAAGAACTTATTACACGCTTAGAAGAAAAGAATACGAATGTTCCAGATATTGTATTGATGGACATTAATATGCCACTTATGAATGGTATTGAAACAACCACGTGGATTACAGAGCATTTTCCTAATATTGATGTTATTGGACTTTCTATTGAAGAAGACGAACGTACTATTATACAAATGTTGCGTGCTGGAGCCAAAGGATATTTGATGAAAGATGTGGAAAAGAGTGTCCTTGAAATGGCGTTAAACGAGGTGATTACGAATGGATTTTATCACTCGAAGCATGTGACTAATATTTTGATAGGTTCGTTGAATGGAAAAGGAAGCTCAGGAACGAAATTGAAAGAAAATGAAATTGAGTTTATGAAATTGGTCTGTACTGAAATGACCTATAAACAGATTGCTGATAAGATGTGCCTGAGTCCAAAAACAATTGATGGCTATAGAGATGCCTTGTTTGAAAAGTTGGATGTAAAGAATAGAATTGGACTTGTTATTTATGCAATAAAGAATAAGATTTATTTACCATAGCTTCACTTCGACTTCACTAAGTGTTGACGCTATATATTAGTTAAGACTTTTTATTTAAAGATATCTTGCTATACTTTGCATTGATATTGATTTCACTACCAGAGTTTGCACTTTTTTGATATCCGCGAACAATGGTGTTGAACTGTGTTTTATTTTCAGTTCCTGTCACGGTTTCAGGATATGAAATTTTAGAACTAGAACCAATATAGTACAGTTTAAAAGCAGTAGATGGCAACTGAATGCGTGCATCTGTATTTTCTAAAATAATATCTAAGGTTTTAAAATCTTCGCCAACGTTGTGAATCAATAAGTTTCCAAAAGTTCCGCTAATAATTCCACTCTCACCTAGTGTTCCTACGCTTACTTTTGATGAATTGGACATCAGATTAATATTTTGAACCGATTGTAAATCTACATTCTTTACAAAATTTACTTTCAAAGCGCCGTTGTTCCATTTGGTAACATGAATGGGTGCATACGACGTTTCTATCGTCGTATTAGCACCTTCAATAACATTGGCATACAAAGCTGCGTGTGACAGCTTTGCATCCATATTTTCTCCTACTGCAGCAATGGTTACTTCTCCATGACGTACATTGAGTTTTAACTTTGCTTTTTTAGGCATCTTAATTTTGATGGTTTTCTTAACTTTAAAATGTTTGTCATCTTTAGAAATAAAGAAAATATTATCATATCCTCCATATTTATCTTTCAATTCTAACACTTTAGCATTCTCTAGCTTTTTTAAAGCTAATTCTTGTTTTTTTAAAGCTAATTTGTGTTTCTTCATTGCTTTTTCTTGGTATATTTTTGCTTTTTTTAGTGCTTTTTCTTTGATCATTGCTAATTTCTTTTCTTGCAGCTTTTGCTTTTTCATAAACTTTTCTAGCACTTTTTTACGCTCTTTTTGCTTCTCTTCAAATTTCTTTTGCCATTTCTCCATTTCTTCTTTGAATTTTTCTTCATCAAAGTCAGATTTGAATTCCTCTTTCCACTTTTTTAAATATGCTTCTCCATCTTTTTCAAATGCTTCATAGTCAAACTTTAAGTTAGACATAGATTCAATCACTGTCACAGGGAATTCTGGAATTTCTACAATTTCCTGAATTTCTGCAAACTCAGCTATTTCTGGCATTTCTATAACCATTGGAAAGTCGTGCTCCATAATAATTGGATCTGCTAGTACAAATTCACTCGCATCACCAAATAATGAGTGGCCTCCTTTTGAAGTCACAGTAACCTTTTCACTGTTTCCAATTGCTTTAAAGTTCCATTTTTTCATGTACTCTTCTACTTCTTCATCGGTAGCGTCTTCTACTTCGATTGTTGCTGTGATTTCCACTTTATTTTTATTCCAAGTGTCAAACTCTACATCAGCATGCGAAGTATTAATATCTAAGGTAACGTCTTTATTTACAGTAAAAACTTCCTTTTTTGTTCGTTTTTTTGATTGTGAGTATCCAAAGCTAATGATCAAGAGTGCGATCAATAGACTTTGTGTTCGTTTTGATTTATGAAACATCGTCTTCTGATTTTTTTAGTTCACTTAATTTTTCCTTTAATTGATATAGCAATTTCAGCCTTAACTGCAAGTTGTCAATCATTGCATTGATGGTTTGTTCATTAGGTCCAATGTCCGTTAACTCTTTTTGCAATACTTTATGTTCTTCGTTTAATTGCGACAATTGTTGCATATAACTTTCAAACAGTTGCTTCCCGATTTCAGAGACTTCTACTTGCGTCAATTCGTAATTAATGTTTGCCACATAGTAATCTTCTATCTTTTTTAAATCAGGAGAAATATCGCCTAAGCTTTTTAGAGAAGGTTTTTCGACTTCTTTAGCATTTGCATGGTTATTTACAATATCTAAATCAATGGGTCCGTTAGGAATTTGTTGGTATACAAATATGCTCAAGCTTGCAATTAAAATAACAGCTACCGCAATTTTATAGGGAGAGAAAGAAGACTTTTTAACTTCCTTTTCTTCTTGTGGCAATGCAGTTTCCAATCGTTCTAAAAAACGAGCTTCATGTCCGTCTGACAATCCTTTTTGAATATGTAATTGTTCTTTTTTCAACAAATCTTTAATATCCTGTCCCATGACTTCTCTTTTTTAATGCTTCTTGTAACTTCTTTTTTCCTCGTAATAATTGTGTACGTGATGCAGTTGATGAAATGTTTAATATTTCTGAAATTTCTTGATGATCGTATCCTTCTAACAAGAATAAAATCAGAACGACTCTGTATTTATCAGGCAATTTTTCAATTTCAGCTTTTACTTCTTCCAACGTAGTATCATCTCTCGTTTGCCAATTATCTTCTTCGACAACTACTTCTAGTTGCGCTTCGTCAATGGAGATATAATAGTTTTGTTTAGCACGTAATTTATCTAAACTTTTATTAATGACAATCTTTTTTAGCCAAGCTCCAAAACTTACTTCAGCGGTATACTGATCTATTTTTTTAAATGCATTGATAAATGCTTCTTGCATGGCATCTTCTGCATCTTCTGTATGTTTCAAAAATCGATTGGCAACAACAAACATTCCTTCACAATACTGCCTGTACAAACGCAGTTGTGCTTTCCTGTCATTATTCTTACACTTTTCGATGAGCTCAATTTGAGACATACTATAAGTTCGCTTTTTGGTTTTGGTTATTGCTATACGTTTCTAAAGACGTAGCAGTTTTTGTAATGTGACAATAAATTATAAAAAATAGATTAATTGCCTATTTTTATTTGTCTTAAAATTTACCACAGAACTCCATAACATCATATTTTACAACCTGTTAACTTTCTAAAAAATTTCTCTAAAAAATAAATCACATGTGTTTGTTTATGTTTTTAGCATAGATAATGCTTATTGAAATTATCTAATTGTAAGGATAACCACAAAATAAATTATCATGAAAAAAAGAAGTTTGTAAAACAAATTAGCTATTCGTAAAAACATTGTTAGCACTTTTGATACTGAAGCTGCGAAAGGAGGAACTGGCGATACATTTAATCACGGACCATCAAAAAATCCTATGTGTACTTTTGATGATGCATGTTTTAGTAAAGGTCCAGGTTGCAGCAGATGGCAGTATGTTAATCTAAAAGAAATTTATGTAAAAGCAGGAGTAGACTTCGGTTTATTCCCATTTTCAGACAAGTAACAACTTACTTTATCAGAATTATTGTACAAAATTTCATATCTTTTTTGAAATTTACAATCTAAACTCGAAGAATCATGAATATTATAGATGCGCTTTACGGTAGTCAGTATTACGAATTGAAAAATAAAGGATACGATGTGCAAAAAGGGCGTTTTTATGGAAATTTATTATTCACCGCAATTATTCTTATCTATCTTTTTGTAACGATTATTATTTTAAATTTTATTTCCGAAGACATTCTTGATGATCTTTTAAAACCTTTACGAAAAATAGTTGGCAGAAGCATGGGAAAAGCCATGAGTCAAATTGTTGCTATTCCTTTGATTCTGGTTATATACTTTATTGTGGCATTGCTTTTTGGTTCAAAAAAACGTTATGAAAAGAGTTTTCAAAAATATTCAGAAGCTTCAGAAGAAAAACGAAAGAAAGTCTCTGAAAATATGATTGGTGTTTTTATTATTGGCTTGCTTTTATTGGTTGTTTTGGCAATTACGAGTTTGTTTTTGTAAGTGAATCAACTTTTGTATAGATTCCTAAATCTTAATTCAAAGTTTTATCACTTTATAATTTTTCTTCTTAAGAATTAATTTTATATAATTACGTTTTGTAACTCTTCGACTCTTCGGTGAAAAAAATATTTATATTCTTATTACTAATCCTTTTGAGTACGTTTGTTTTTGGGCAAACAAAAACTCTTTTGTCAAAAGCACAATAAAGTATAGCATAGAAGATGGCTATAAAATTAACGATCCTAGTTATGTTTCGTATGATGCATTAGGTTGGTTATGGATTGCTGGTAGAAGTGCTCAAAAAAATCAATGTACCTTGGAAAATAACGAATATATCATTCAACGGTTTGATGGCATCAATTTTTATGATGTAAAATTGCCAGAATTTATTCTAAATTTAAAAAGCTATTGTCTGAATTTCGGTAGAACAAAAAAAGCTTCCTAAAAAGAAAGCCTTGTAAAATATATGAAGATTTATCTTTTTAGAATACCAGTATTGCCCTACCAAAAAATACAGTTCTGATAGCGCCGTTTAATGCAATGATGTTAACGTTTGTTGTTTTCATTTGTCTAAAATTCTGTCGCGAATATAAATTTTTATAGGGAATAAAAACTCTGATCGTTTAATCTTTAAAAAACATAAAGGTAACCCAAACGATTACAGAAGAGAAAAAGATTCCAATTGTATTGGCTGCAAATGCTTGTTTTCGCTCAATATTGAATAAGTAAGTAGCTATGGTTCCTGCATATACTCCAGTTCCAGGAACAGGAATCATAACAAAAAGCATCAATCCCCAAAAACCATATTTTTGAATTTTATCTTTCGCTCCTTTTTTGGCTCTTTTGGCTACCCACAATGCTCCTTTTTTGTAGTTACGCCAACGTAAAAAGTAACGGTTTACGTGATCTAGGAAAAAAATCATGACAGGAAATACCAGTACATTCGCAATAAATGCAGCTACAAAAATAACATACGGATTTGCTTCAGATTGCAACCCAATAGGAATACCAACTTTAGCTTCTCCGAGCGGAGAAATACTCCACATCATGGTTATAAGAATATCTTCAATCACAATTTTATTTTAAAAGGACTGCAAAATTACGTCAATTTGTACTGTGAACAAATTTTAGATCTTTAAATTTTTTATAAAAAACTTCCTTATGTACTTGGTTATATTGATTTATCATTACATTTTCCTTTTTTTATTTTTAATTATGCGCAATAGTGAAAAGTGAAATCAAATCTACAGGTGACTTACGTCACAAATGTGAATACTTCTAGAATGTAAAAACCAAAAAATGTATCGAAGTATTTAATGACTTGTGAAATTTTGATTGAATTTTATCTAGAAACTAATGAACTTATCTATCATAGACATGCCTTATCGCTCCCTTTTCAATATCAGAAAAGCTCTCAGGTGGTTTCTGCTTTATGATATATGCAGCGAGCTTTTAAAGTTATGCTTTCACAAGGTACCGTTTTAGAATATCCGAAGAACTTAGTAAATGACACAGATAAACTAGTTTGATATGTTCCTAATGTCAGAACAGGAGATTACAGAAATGATTAAGTAAAATCGCTGTTAAAGAATGCTATTGAATTTGCCATTTCGAATATGAAAAAGCCAACGGGCTGACATAAAAACAGCTAGTTTATACACTTATCACAGCTTTTGTCGTTGTACCATCAATTATTTTAGTTTTAAGTTTTTTATTCTTTTTTAAATCCTATTAAACAAAAAAAGAAAAAAGCAAGAAACCTTCCTCGCACTTTCATATTAATCATATAAAATTAAATTGAAAAAGAAATGTATCAAGATGATATTTTAGCACTTTCAAGAAGAAATTCAACATATAGCAATTTGACCAAAGATGATTGAAGACATTAAATGATCTATTAAAAAACAGAAAAAGTGTTAAGATACAAGCTCCTATCTAAAGGAAAAGATGATACTTTGTGTACGGAAGATGATAAGCTAATATATGTAATAAAGAATAAATAGTTATTGTATCATGTTGTTTCTTATTTTTGATGTATTGTTAACTCATGTAGTACTTTTCTTATGTCAAAAATTAATATTTTTTCCATTTGACTATTTTTAAGTTAAATTCTGATATTTTCTTTACATCTTAAATTGAACTTGTTTAAAATTATGAATTTAATTAAAATTCAGGAATTTCTATTTCTACTGAAAGCTTTTTAGAACTTCAAAACAGGGCTAGGAAGCTAACTAAAGGTTAAAAATGCTATCAAAAGAACAATTTTTACAAATTATTTAACTTTCAATGAGTCCATTTCTATGCGAGAGAGAAGATAGATTATCATGATTAAATTGAAACTGTCTTTTGAAAAAGAAAAATACATACAAGTATCCTTTAGATTTAAAATACTCAAATTATGAATACTATAAAGGAAAAAATTTACTTATAAACGCTTGGCAAAATCCGTATTATCATACAGAATTTGATAACGGATAACATTATCTTTAATTTTTTAAAAGCAAGGATGGTGTGTTATGTATATAAATGACTACATACATTTAAAATACAAAAAAGCGGGAAATCCCGCTTTATATATTTTACTTTTAATGCTCCTGAACTTTACAACACCCTGTGAGAATCCAACTGTTATCTGTATCACCTCCTTTGATTTTTTGAGTGTCAAAATTTGAAATAACTTTCTTCTTGATTTTCAATGTTTTAAATTCTTTTTTCTTCATGATTCTAATTTTTTATATAGCATAAAAATAAAGAATTAACAGAAAAATTATTTACGGGAATACATTAAAAATAGTAATTTTTGTAGTTTTATGATTTTAGCATCAAAACATATGAATCCTTTTGAACAATTTCATGCATGGCTTGAAGAAGAACACTCAAAACATCAATTACGATTTCCTATGGCATGTTGCTTGTCAACTATCGGAATCGATGGTTATCCAAATGCGCGTTTTGTCTCTCTAAAAGAAGTTACTACAGAAGGTTTTATTGTTACAGGAACGCTCTCGTCTCAAAAAGGACGTGAATTGGAACAAAATCCCACGGCAGCATTGACTTTTTGGTGGACAACTACGGAACGACAAGTTCGCATACAAGGTGATGTTTTTATGGTTTCAAAAACACAAGCTACTCAATATTTTAAAGAAAGAAATCGTGATGCACAATTGGTTTCTACCGTTTTTGATCAAGGAAAGAAGATTGAAAATTTTGACATTTTAAAAGATACATTTCTACAGCAAAAAGAAATACTAAAACACAAAACTATTCCGCTTCCTGATGATTGGAATGGCATTTGTATTCGCCCAAAACGAATCGAATTTATGGACTTTAAGACTAGTAGATTGCATGAACGCACCGTTTTTGAAGGCGAAATAGGCAATTGGAAGTCGTATTGCATTCAACCATAGCTACTTCTTAAATACCTGTTAAACAGCTTATTTATTACATTTTCAAAATAAAAGAGGAAAAAATGCAATAGATTTAAAAAGTCACGTCTTTTAAATCGAAAGACCATTACAAAAGGTTAGATAAGTTTGGAATCAGAAAACAGTAAAAAGCTTAAAGATTTTTTTGGAAGAGAATATCATTCTCTTAAGTTTTTTGTGAACTCTAAAATAAGTGATTCTGTAAATAGAAATGCAGAAGATATTATTCAGGATGTGGCTTTAAAATTATTTTCTGGAGCAGACCGGTATGCTCCTATTAATAATGTTGCTGGTTTTGTGTATAAATCTGTCAGAAATCGGATCATTGATATTATGCGGAAGCCTAAAAAATTGGATGCTGTAGAAGTTGATCATGAGTTGTCTGAAATTGCCACGATGTTACATCAAGATATGGACAATCCAATTTCTGAAGAAAAAATTTCCATTCATAAACATTGCATCAAACAATTAAAACCTCCTTATAGAGATATCATTATCGCAGTTGATATTGAAGGATATACCGATAAAGAAATTTCGAACGAAACTGGAATTCCTGAAGGAACTTTAATGTCGAGAAGACATAGAGCGATAGGAATTTTGTATAAAAAAATTGAATTAGAACTTAAAAAATAACGAATATGAAAAATTATTTTGCACATAAATTGAGATCAAAATCACCACTAGAAATTGCTGGAATTGTCATTTTTGGGATCATTGCCATTGTAGGATTGGGTATTTTGTTTGGCTATGTTATTATGTGGTTATGGAATTGGCTAATGCCAGAAATTTTTGATCTTCCTGTAATTACTTATTGGCAAGCAGTTGGATTATTTATTTTGTTTAAAATTCTTCTTGGCGGTTGTAGTAGCAGCAGTTCTTCTAAAAAATGTGATTCTAAAAGTCATAAGAAATCGAAAAGTGATTTTTCTAAATGGGAACATTATGATAAGTTTTGGGAAGAAGAAGGTGATGAATTGTATATGGAATATGTAAGACGAAAGGTAAATAAAATTGAGCCATTAGATCAAGAATCTAAATAAGTTATCATATAGTATTATGGAAATTTTAATCTTTCAAACAGATATAAAGTCTGCAGAGAATGTAGCTATACTTGAGCCCATTTTTAATAACCATGCGGATATTTTAAATTGGTCCGTGGATTTAGAAGATATTGATAAGGTGTTACAAATTGAAGCCAATGCTGGTTTAACAAAAAACACAGTTATTGAACTTGGAAAAGCACACGATTTTGCTATTGAAATATTAGCCGATTAATACAATTAGCTTGTTTCTATTTTTTTTTTAAAAATTGACTGGATTTTATCGTGTTGTATTTCTTGAAAATCTGAAATCACCATGTTGGCAATGCTATAGTCTTGGTTTTTGGAATGTTGACTATCATAACCCACACAAAAGATTCCTGCGGCATTGGCAGCTTTGATTCCATTGGTAGAATCTTCAATGACCATACAATTTGAACGCTCGTAACCTGTAGCATGTGCCGCTTTTTCAAAAATTTCTGGATGCGGTTTGGATTGTTTTAAATCAGCTCCACTAAATTTTGCAATGAAGTACTGATTCAAATCGAAGCGATCAAAAACATTGTCAATTGTCATCATAGAAGCCGAAGAAGCCAATACAAGTTTTAATTCGTTTGCATGATATTCTTTAATGATATCTAACACACCATTAATCAGTTGTAAACTAGTATCGTTGGCAAATAAATACTTAAAATTATCACGTTTTGTATACATTAAGTGTTCAGGAGTTTTTATTAAGTCAAAATGATCTACCAAACGCTTACAAATATTGATGGTTGATTGCCCTGTAAATGATTGATAGAGTTCTGGTGACACTTCTATGCCAACCTCATCAAACATTTGATAATAAGCTTTGTGGTGTAATGGTTCAGTATCAACAATGACACCATCCATATCAAATAAAACTCCTTGTAACATGCTTCTTATTTTTGGCGAATATACTAAAAGTGTATTGATTATCGCCATTTGAAAGATTACCGAAAAGTTACCATTTGATGCATATCATTGGTTTTCTTTTTTGAAAATTTAGTACTATTGTACTCTCAAAATTATATTTTATGACCATTCACGATTTCACTTCACAGTCTTCTTTACTAAATCAATTTATTTCTGAACTACGCG
Source organism: Kordia sp. (assembly GCF_022447245.1). GTDB lineage: Bacteria > Bacteroidota > Bacteroidia > Flavobacteriales > Flavobacteriaceae > Kordia. The sequence goes on from NZ_JAKVBC010000018.1 coordinate 12,507, forward strand.
ATGTTTCCATTCAAAAAGATTCCATGCGTTTCCGCAGAAACATCGAACGTGTAGGTGAAATTTTGAGTTATGAATGTAGTAAAGTCCTTGAAAATACTACAGCATCAGTAACGACTCCATTAGGAACTAAGGAAATGAATCTTCCTGCTAAAGATGTCGTGATTTGCTCTATTTTGCGTGCAGGTTTGCCATTACACCAAGGAATTTTGAACTATTTTGATCAGGCAGAAAATGCTTTTGTTTCAGCCTATCGCGATCATATTGATGACGGAGATGAGTTTGAAATTGTAGTCAATTATATGGCGGCTCCTTCTCTGGAAGGGAAAACCTTATTATTAGTTGATCCGATGTTGGCAACAGGTCGTACGATGAAAAATGTGTATGAAGTTTTATTACAACAAGGAACTCCAAAAAATATTCATATCATTTCTGTATTGGGTTCTACCGAAGGTGTTGACTATGTAAAAACACACTTTCCAAAAGAAACACATTTATGGATTGCTGCCGTAGATGATACGTTGAATTCTCGTGGATATATTGTTCCTGGATTGGGCGATGCTGGCGATTTGGCGTATGGAACAAAGCGATCTTAGTCGATACTATTTTTTTATTTCTTGGGTATAATTTATACCCTTTTATAAACGGGCACAATGTTCTTTTTTGATTTTCTTCTTTTTCATATTCATTTGTAGGGTTATCAATTTTAAAAACATTTACTCATGAAAAAAAAGAATTTACAACACAACGGATTACAATTAAAGAAAAAAATGTAAGATCGAGTTTAAAATCAGAAGATCTAAAAGGAGGAACCAATGCTAGTATTTTAGAGATAAAAATGGAAACTGTTATGTAAGTGTCACAGGTTGCCCTTTTTATACCATACCTCCTAGTTGTGATTGCCAAGTAACAGATGATAGCTGTGCTTCATGTCCGGGAGAAAATTGTATGGAGACGCAAGGTTGCTGATTAATACACTTTAAAATTATAATTACAACAAAACTCTAGCATTTACATACTAGAGTTTTGCAACAATAAATAAAAAATTTCAAAAAATCTATTCCGTAATCATTTAGTATTATTGTATTTCTGCTTCAGTCATCCAATGGATATTAGCTGCAGACGCCGCATTGATTGTATAAAAATAAAAGTCTCTAGACCACTGGTTTGTAAATCCTATACTTTCATAGTATTGAATGTATGGCAAATATTCAGGACTATTAGTTGGAAAATCTGTAGCTTCTTTTAGCAACTTCATTTGAACAGTGACAACACTATCTTTATCATTTTTGGCAATTCCTTCATCATCAAAGCCTTCCCAGCATTTATTATTGTACCCATATCCTCCTTTAGTCTCACAAGTTTCTTGTGTATTCTGACTTACTACTTTTTGTCCATTACAAGAAATGATTGTACATAAAAATAGTAAGCTAATACTCCATACTATATTTTTCATAAGCATTGCTTTAAATTATAGTTTTTTAAGGTCTCTTAATAAATAGTAATTCAGTAAAATGAGTTCTGGTAATATAATGACTAAGTCAACTCATAATAATGGACCTTCAAGCACTTCTGTCCATTTTATTACTTGAAATTCCCATATCAGGTAAATAGTCCAAATGATGAGCAGGAAAGCTAAATTTTCTTTTTTGTAGTATTTAAAATTCATCTCCATTAACTTTGATGATGGTTAGCTAAGTTGGATGATTGTAAACTATTCTTTTACTTTTTGTGTTTGTTCTAGCACACGTTTAAAAATGTATCTGGTAATGTAAATTCCTTGTCTATCTTTATCGCCACCATCACTTTCTACTCCACTAACTACAAAAGCTAAATCCCAACCTTCTGAAACCATAGTATTGATTTTTGAAGTTATTACTGCATCATTTGCTGCAATGTTTTGGAAACGAATTCCTCCAAGATTAAAGAAGTTTAATAGTTTTGTTTCTTCAAAATTCTTCACACGAATGTCTTTTCTTCTTGATTTGTTTCGCTTATCATTTTCCTCAGTTCGATTTGATGTAAATTGTTTATAATCTCTGTCTTCTGAAGCAGATATCAATCGAGATCTTCCCAATCCACTTGACACAATTGATTCTACACTTGTGATGACTTTGTATTCATATTTTTGTTGTGCGTTTACACTAAATACTGATCCAATAACCAATAGTCCCAATAAAAATAATTTTTTCATAATTGTAATTTTAAAAGTTTTTTTTGATGTTTAATTTTTGTTGATACAAATATAATCTGAAGAATTTTAAAAACTGTCTTGTAAAGTGAAATGAAGATCTGAAATCATGATTTCAGACTCTTTTCCAGAACTCTGGACTGTATAGAAGTATGCTAAACCATTTGTTTGTAAGTGTTTGGAGTTTTTCCGACAAATTGTTTAAAAACTGCATAAAAAGTAGCTTTTGAACTAAATCCATACTCAAAAGCGATTCCCAACATGTTTAAATTATCGTATTCAGGATCTTTTAAGAGTCGTTTTTTTTGTTTTATATCATTTAGTATACAACCAAGAATACTCCTTGCACTAAACCAAGAATGTCAACAAGGCTCTTAATGGTAAAGTTAATGCTGTCCAAATTATAAAACGACTAATCTTATAGAATACTTATTTTTTTGGTAATGACTTTCCCTTTTGATATAATTCTGGAAAGATAGACTCCTGAAGTCAAATTTAGATTAATTTTTGTTATCCCTGAAAAATTTTGTGCATGTAATTTTCGTCCATCAAGTGCATAGATTTCGATAGAAGCTTCTTCTGCTATTCCAGCGATGGTTATATAGTTATTTGCAGGGTTTGGATAAAGCTTAATACTTTCTGTGTTGAATTCTTCATTAGAAAGCGGTTGTGACCATGGAACGCCTGTTTGATTTCCCCAAAGATGTTCTGCGAGTTCTGGATGATCTATGAATGGATTTCTATTGAATTGCCAAGTATAGACAACGTTGTTACGGTTTATTTCATAATCATCTGGCGGATCGTTTCTGTGCCAATCTAGTAATGTTGCTAAGTCTCCTATTTGACCTTGCACAGAAGGAAAACCGTTTTCAACAGATAATCCGTTGTAACGAACTGCTAAAAAGAAGATACCACGAGCTACATCACCACGAAAGCTTCCAGCGGTTCCTGTAGGTCCCGTATATTGTCCATAATGCTGATTTCCTCTAGAGCTATTTTCTGGTCCATCACTAGCACGCAAGCCATGTCCGTCAGAGTTTCCATGACGTAATGAATCTGCCTTAGTTTCCCAAAATACAGCACGTCCATCTGCTACATCGTCTGCTTCTATACTGTTGTATCCTGCAAGCGATCTAGGAAATGTATGTTCTCTGTTCCAAGTTCCTGTATTGTTTGAACCGGATTGCACATCTAACTTAGCTCTTCCTTGTTCTGTGTATACTAACCAAACTTGATTGCTATTTGCTGGATTTTGATCTGCTTCTCGCAGAATTTCATAGACATCTGCGTAGGTATGTGCTCTTACTGTCATTGGATCTGCAATAATAGCTTGTATCGCATCTTTCAAATTATCATCTGCTAAGCCATCCATCGTGTCGTAATATCCTGTTGGAGCCGTGCTTGATACAACTCCAAATGTAGGATTTAAAGGTGTTCCAAAAGGAGCCACAGTAAAGTCATCATCTACAGCTCTAATTAGTACTTCATTGTTTAAAATGATGTATTCTACAGCAAAGTTGTCTACCAAATCTATGACCAGTTCTTCATCTCCTTCATCCAAAGTATCATCCACAAGTGTAATATTAGTCATTACTGAACTTTGTCCTGTCGGAATGGTTACTGTAGTTGATCCAGTAAAATCTGCAGTGTCAAAAGTGCCATTATCAAGTGTAAATGTTATGTTTAAATCTGAGGTAACGGCGAATTCAGTGGTAAACTCAATACTAAACGTCTCTCCTTCTGTGTATTGATCATTCGCGACATTGATTCCTATTCCATTTAAAACAATACCACTTCCATCGTTTAATTGTCGTGGTGTTGGTGTTGCTGTGTAATACGTTCCATCTGTTTCATTTCGTTGAATAGAGTTTGTATTGTTATTTCCTCCTTCACTAATTTGGACTGTTTCTCCTAGTAAGGTTAATAATCCAGTATCATCTGCTTCTCCTGTATCGTAAACAATTGCATCAATTAAATCTGTAGTTGTAGCTTGGGTTCCTTGCGGAAAATCAAAACTATTGGCTTGATAGATCGCCACTGCATCTGCTCCATTTTGAATAACATTAGAACCAATTAAAAGTTGTGGAACTGGTGAAACTGTATTACTTCCAATTAGTAATAAACCGTTCACATCTGTCGTTTGTCCGTCTAAATCTAATGCAAAGTAACTACTATCGTTTCCTGAGGTAGAACCGTTGAATAATACTAAAACATATCCATCGAGTGAAAAATTGGCCGTTGCAGATTTAAGTTCAATGAATTCGCCTGTATCTGTTCCGGGCGTATCACAGTCAATTTCATTAATTACCACTACTTGGCAAAATGCTAGTTGCGTTACCAATAGTAAAAAATATAAGGGAAATAGTTTTTTCATCATTCTACTTTTCACAAAAGTACAATAATACTATTATAAACTTTTGATTCTATGTAGAATTCATATAAACTAGTTATAAAATAACTATTATGAAGTGAAGATATTAACGACTTGTATCACCTATAGTAATTGTTGTATTAAGTACAATGTCACTTGCAGGAACATCTTCAAGCTTTGATTCTAAACGAAGTAATAGCATTTTGGCAGTTTGTTTTCCAATTTCTTGCGGATGTTGATCAATGTATGAAATTTTAGGGTAACATAAATCATTTTGTGCTGTATTTACATAACCGATAAGAGAAACGTCTGTGCCAGGTTCTAATCCGTGTTTATGTATCACGCTGTTACATAATAAGGATGCTTCAATATCTGCAGCGATAAATCCATCAATTTTTCCTTCTTTCAGTGTATTTTCAATAGATAATTGCAATTCTTTTAAATCTTCAAAGGCAATTACTGTTGGATTGTTGGTTTGCGATAAATAGCCTTCTTCACGCGATCTACCAACGATTAACGTTGGAATAGAAGATACAAAAGCAATATTTTTACAGTCTTTGCTTTCAAGGTATTGATAAGCACTTATTATGCTGTCGTAATCATTTACTTGTACTACGTCAAAACCTAATGGTTGCATTGGGATACGATCAAACAGTACTAGTGGAATTCCTTTTTGTTTGATATTAATGATATGATCGAAGGTTTTCTTTTTATTGGTTTCTTCTGCTATACAAATCAAAATTCCGTCAACATTTCCTCGTGTAAAATAGTCTAGGCATTCTTTCTCTCGTTCTAGACTTTCATTACTTAAAAATGTGATGATGTTGTATTTGGATGAACTCACCAATTCATCAATTCCTTTTAAAACTGAAGCAAAAAAAGGATTTTCAATATTTGGTAAGATCACGCCTATTTGCATAGTTTCTTGCTTTTGCAAGCGTACAGCGATAGGATTAGGAGAATAGCCTCTAAGTTTAGCTAAGTTTTTTACACGTTCTTTGGTTTGTACACTTATTTCTTCACTATCGTTCAGAGATTTTGATACGGTAGAGACCGATATATTTAATTCTTTTGCTAATGATTTTAAAGAAACTACGTTTTTCATCTGTTACATTTTATCTTATAGAAACCTGTAAAAGTTCATTTAGGGTATATTAAAAAAGAGTGTTTAATGAACATAAACACTCTTTTTTTAGAGTATAAAGTGTATTAATTTTTGACTAACTTGATACTAGTTGAACCTCTATCAGTATTTACTTTTGCGAAATAAACACCTCTTTGCAATCTAGAACCATCAATAGTAGTTTGTAAACTATTTGATGACATAGATACTATTTTGCGTCCAGAAATATCATATAATTCAATCGTATTTATGGTAATATCATCAGTAATTACATTCCACGAATTGTTCGTTGGATTTGGATATATTTTGCATGAATCTGCAGTAAATTCTTGAGTATTCAAAGTAGTTTCTGTATTCCAAACATAGTTTTTAACTGAATCACCTAATATATTTAAATATCGATTTGTAAATCCACTATTAGTTACCGTTCCTATTGAACCTGAAACGAGGATTTCTTGATCTGCCCAACCATCTAATTGAAATTTAAATTCTGTATAGGATTCTGGTAAAGGAAGGGTTACAGACCACATATCGCCCCCCATGTTGCTCAATGGGTTCGCAAAACCATCCCATCCATTAAATTGTCCACTTATGTATGCTGCAGTAAAAGTACCTCCGTATCCACTCATATCCAAATTAAAGGTAATATTGTGTGGACCTGGATCACCATCATCATAACATACATCAAAATCAGGTGTATCTAAATTCATATCAGCACCGGCTACTTGTAAAATCCTGTTTACATAACCATCTGAAGTTACAGTACAAGGATCACCGGCAGTAAAGTTTTCTTGATTGACCCAGCCATCTAATTGAAATTTATATTCGTAATCTCCGTTGGCAAGACTCATTGTGGTAGACCAAATACCACCACCCATATCTGTCATTGGATTCGCAAAACCATCCCATGCGTTCATTTCTCCACTTAAATAAACGGTTGTAAATGTTCCTCCATAACTACTCATATCAACACTAAAGGTGACATTATTTTGAGCAGTACCATAGAATCCAATTGATAATAATGCAATAAAAAAGTAAAGTTTTCTCATATACTATTCTGTTAAGGATTTATAATTAACTCAAATATACCACTTTATTTTTATAATTAAGATTCGCTTTTTGTCTCAAAAGCACACCTTATCATATTATGGTTTAGTTAGTCTAGTTTTTTACTAGTTTAATACTACTCGCACCTGAGTCTGTACTAATTTTTGCAAAGTATATTCCTGATTTTAAATAAGTTCCATCAATAGTAACGCGTGCTACATTTGGATTCATTGTGATTACTTGTCTTCCAGAAATATCATATACTTCAATGGCATTGATTGTTACATTATCAGTCACTACATTCCAAGCATCTCTTGTAGGGTTTGGATATGTTTTGAAAGATGCTGCATTGAATTCTGGAGTAGAAAGTGTTCCTCCATAGAAATAAATATTACTTAAATACACATCTTTTCCTGCTAAGGTACTTCCTAAATCAAGTGTATTGATCTGAATTAATGCTAAATCTGTAACGTCAATAGAAGTAGCTCCACTATCAATATCGCCAAAATCATTTCTGTTAGTTCCATCTGGAATTGCAAGGTCAACACCTACCCAAGTTCCTGATTGTGCTGAATTTAATGTTACTCTAGCAATGTTTGCAATCGATGTATCACTTCCTAATAATCGAATTCTTAGTACATCTCCATCAGCTATATTATCACAATAAATGTCTAAGTGCATCATGTCTGGTGCAGAAATATCTACAAAAGCACTACCAGGGAAATAATTAAATTGGAAACCTGATCCACCCGTGATTAAACGAGCTTCTTCATTCATGTCGCCATTTAAATCAAGATTCGTTAGTGATCCTCCAAAAACATCTACTTGTGGTGTACTAATATTTGTATATACATCACTAATAATGCTGATTGCTGGTACAGTTGGTGTTGGAGCTGCAGGTGGTAATGCTGGTGCCTCTGTAAAGTTTACTGTATAAAGTTGTGTAGCAATTCCGTCTGGAGCTGTTACATTAAGTGTAGCTGCATCAGGAAGCATTGATGCTTGTGTGATACTGACATTAGATGCGCCACTACCTGCTTGTGAAGCCGTACCAGCCACGGTTGGTACACCTGATCCATTTGGTAATTCTACGTTATACGTAAAAGTATTAGGAGAAAATCCTGTAACAGTAGTTCCGTTTACTGTTAAGTCAGATAAAGTTGCATCTGTGTTTGGATCTACTGTAGGTGTTACCTGTACAAAATCGTCAATAAGATACGTTCCTCCTACAGCTATTGGCCCACATCCACCACCTTCACAGGCTGGATCAAAATCTGGTTGAATTACGATTTCTCTATACTGCTCTGTACCATTTACTACACCTGAAAAATCTAAGGTATATTCAACCCACTGATTGGCTGTAGTAATGACAAAATCATAGTTATATGCTGTATTTGCAACAGCATCTAAATCTGTTTGTAAACGCACTCTAAAAGGTACATTTGCTTTGGAAGACCAAATTTTCACTGTAAATTGATCTCCATCTGCCATTGATACGAAAGGTGTTCCAGCTACCGATTGGAATCCACATCCTGAAAACCATTCTGCTCCGGCAGGTTTGGTTACTTCTAAAACTCTGCTTGACATGTTGTCCGTGTTCATTTGGCTGTTCGCAACGTTTGCTGCACCTACACCATTAAATGTGAACTGCACAGTCGTCGTCCCATCTTCAAAATCTAGGTTTACTTGTCCAAAAGTGACAAATGAAGATAGTAATAAAATTAAAAGGGTAATTTTCTTCATAATAGTTTATTTAAAATTTGAATTGTTCATATTTATCCCAAAGTCCCCAATAGGCACCAACATCACCTTCATCACTAACTTTCCACGATTCGTCGAAAGAAGAGAAATAAAAGATGTCGATATTTTCTTCTTGAGCCCATCTTTGGGTATTTATAAAAAATTTAATCGCATTTTTATCAGATGGATAAGCACCTTCTAGGCTTGTTCCATTATTTGGCCATCCAGTTTCAGTGATAATTACTTTTTTACCATTAGCTGCACGCAAGGCTCTGTTATACATATCTTTCATGTACAACAAAGAATAATCTTGGTCACAGCCTTCCCAAAAAGGGTAGCAATTTGCCAAGATAACATCACATGCTTCTGTGATTTCTGGACGTTCAACGAATTCGTAGTAAGCATCTACATATCCTACTGGAATTCCATTCAGTTCTTTTTTAGTATCGTTAATGAATTTTAACAGTTCATACTCTGCTAAATCACCTCGATACATTACTTCGTTCCCGACAGCAGCAATATCCACACAGTCTTTCTCTGCGAGTTTTACAAGTCCTTCAATTTCTGCTTCGTTGGTTTCTGGATTGTCTCCTAACCACGCGCCAACTAAGGTTTTCATTCCCATTTCTTTGGCGATTTTAGGAATCAATTCATTTCCTTCAGTACAAGAAAACGATCGTACCCAGTTTGTGTAGGGTTTAATAATTTCTAAACGGCGTCTTACTTGTACTTCAGAAAGTGTATCTCCAGGCTCTTGCCCTTCAGCATACGGACTAAAACACATACCGTGCATGCCTGCTTTAAGGGTTTTGCGCCACAGCGCTTTGAGATCTTCAAAGGAATATCCTTCAAACTCTAAAGCGGCTAGTGAAAAGAATTTTTCTTTACGTAAAGACATTGTTTGTTTTTAATTAAAATTTGAGTTTTTCATGTTTGTCCCAAAGTCCCCAATATGCTCCTACATCTCCTTCATCACCTGTTTTCCAAGATTCGTCAAATGATGAAAAATAGAAGGTTTCGATATTGTCTTTTTCGGCCCAAACCTCCGTGTTGATAAAATATTTCATGGCATTGATCTCAGAAGATTCTGCACCGCGCAGACTTCCTCCTTGACTTGGCCATCCAGTTTCAGTAATAATTACTTTTTTACCTCTAGCTGCATGCGATGCTTGTCCAAACATTTGTTGCATGTGTGCTAGTGAACCATCAATATGGCAACCTTCCCAATATGGATAACAGTTGCTTAGAATAACATCACTGATGTCTACCAACTCTGGATGTACTGAGAATTCATAGTAAGCATCAACATAACCAACTGGAATACCTGGCAATGCTTCTTTTACTCTCTTGATGTAATCTAATAATTCTTCTAGCGTTAGATCATTTCTGTAAAGCACTTCATTACCAACCGCGGCAATATCAATTACACCTTCTTTACCTAGTTGAATAATTGCCTCAATTTCTTTTTCATTTTCTTCTTTATCATCACCTAACCAAGCGCCTACCATAGTTTTCATTCCATGTTTTTTAGCATAGCGTGGAATGTGTTCATTTCCTTCGATACAAGAAAAAGAACGCACCCATTTTGAGTAAGGCTTTAATATTTTGATTCTTCTTTCTACTTGCTCTTCACTAATGATATCGCCAGGTTCTTGTCCGTCTTCATACATACTAAAACAGATACCGTGCATTCCTTTTTTAAGTGTTGCTCTCCAAAGTTTTTTTAAATCTTCTAGGGAATATTTGTCAAAGTCTATTCCTGAATGCTCGGTGAAATTGATTCCTCCGTATAAATGATATTCTTCGTCTCTGTATGACATTTTTTATTTTTATTCTGATTTATAATAGGTTATAATTCTCCTCTTCGTTTAACGAGTTCTTCTTTGATTTCAATAGCTCTTTCTTCATTTAAGCTGTAATCCCACATTACCCAAATGGCTAATCCTGCAGTAACTACTGGTAATACGATATCAGTAATTCGCATTCCTACCAAGGCTTCTGCTGTTTGTGTGGATGCTGTTGAATCGTATCCCAGTAAGCTTAAAATGATTCCTGAGAATACTAATGCTAGGCCTTGACCAACCTTAATCATCCACCAATAAATAGCTCCAAAGGTTCCTTCCTTTCGTGGCATTCCATTTTCTAATTCATCTAAATCACATACATCTGCCGTCATAGACATCATTAGTGTGAATAAACATCCCATACCAAAAGACATCAATGGAATTGGTAAGAACAGCATATATGGGTTTGTTGGATCGAAGCCCCACCATTTTAAAATATATCCTACCATTGAAATTGCTGTAGCGAGAATAAATGCTTTTCGTTTTCCATATTTATTTGCCATCATATTAATAATAGGAATAGCAATAAACGCTGTATAGGCAGCAGTTACTGCTGGAAATAATGCAACCCACCATTTGGAAGCAGCCCAATCACCATCAAACATATAGAAATTGATAATGAATACTCCAAATTCAGCTACAATTTGAAATCCATTGAAGACTAAAAAGGTTGCTAAACATAGCTTAACAAAAGGCTTATTTTTTAATACTAGTTTGATTCCATCAAAGATTTTCCCCAAACTATTCCATAGTGCTTTTGGCGTAATCTCTTCTCTTCCTTCCATTTTACTTGAGTCGATTCCTCTACAAAAAATTGAAGGTAAAAGCCCTAAAAGAATGATTACAAAACCAGAAATTAATGCGACAATTCGTACACCTTCAGGTATGGAATCAAAAAGGTCTTTATCTGGAATTAGCACATAGAGAAAAGGTACTAACATCCATGCTATTTGACCAATGATGTTTGCAAATCCCATTAATCTGGTACGTTCTTTGTAATCAGATGTCATTTCGTATCCGAGTGCAATTAAAGGTGTAGAGAATATAGTATTACCAAATATTAACAAGATTGAAAAGATGAGTAAGTACCAAAAGTTATATGATTCTGGATCTATATCATGTACTTGCCATAATACTGCAAAAATGACTCCTGAGAGAATAGCTCCAAGAAAAATATAAGGTCTTCGTCTTCCGTATCTCGAACTTGTATTATCAGATATATATCCCATTACAGGATCAGTAATTGCATCAAATAATCGAGGTATTCCAACGATTAAACCTGCTAGTACAGTATTCATTGCAAAACCTTCAGAAGATTTTAAGAACACTACAAATACACCTAGAATTCCAGGTATTAAGTTATTTATTAAGTGGCCTGCTCCAAAAGCTGCTTTTTGACCTAAAGGAACTCTATTTCTAGATGCTTTTTGTACTTTCGTCATAATAATTGGTTAAATTTAATTGGTAATCACGATGGTTTGAATCGCTTGTGGGTTAATTGATATGTTTGTTGATGTTTCACCTAGTTGAAGTGAAAAGTATTTTTCGGTTTTGCCTTCATTGAATACTACCACTGCAATGCTTCCATCTGGATTTTTTGCAGCAGTAACCATTAAGTCTTTGTCTGTATTTTGTGCATCAATGATTTTTGCACCTGGACGAATGTATTTGCTAAAATGCACCATGGTGTAATAAATTGGTGTCATGTATACTTCGTCAGCCTCTGGATCAACAATAATTGGTGCGATACACCAGTTTTTGAACCAGTTTGGTCCTCCTTGCCTGTCTAATACCATATTCCAATCTACCCAACCATCAACCCAGTTGTTTAAACATCCTATGATATCACGTGCATAACGATTGACAGGAGCATATTTTGGATGTAAGTATTTCTCTTCTTCTTTCGCCCATTTCCAGCCCCAATCAGTGGCTTCTTTTTTCCAATACCAAGCATCATCTTTCCATACAGGAACTTCGTCATCAATACAACCTTCAGTTTCTATAAGATATTTGTTTGGTGCTTTGTTGTGCGCGTATTGCAAATCCTCTGCGAATATTTCATAGGTACTTTCATACCAGTGAATAGCTGTTCCATCATAGTATTTAGAGGAGGCTTCGTCTTTGTACATAACATCTACCCATTCTTTGAGTCCAGCACGATTTTGATCGTATCCTAAGATGATTAAATCACCTTTTCCATCTTTTTCAAGTTTTGGTCCAAGGTGGTGTTGTACAAATTCGGTCATTTCTTCTGGAGTAAAGTGCATGCTTTCCCAGTTGTTTCCGTTTCCATGAGGTTCGTTTTCAACTGTAAATCCCCAAATGTCAATCCCTTCTGCTTTATATGCATCTGTATATTTAGAGAAGAATAATGCCCAAGTATCATAGTATTTTTTTAGTAGTTTTCCACCTACCCAATGGTTGTTGTCTTTCATCCAAGGTGCTGCAGACCAAGGAGACGCAAAGATCTTGAAACCATCTTGTGAAGCTGCCATTGCGTCTTTGATCATTGGTATGAGATCATCACGATCTTCTTCAATAGTGAAATGTTCCAAGTTTACATCATCTGCCACTGGCGTATATGAATAGTTTGTCAGCGAAAAATCACAAGAATTCATGTGTGTTCGCGTTAACGAATAGTTAGCTTCGTCTTTGTCAAAATAAGCCTTTATGATTAGGTCTCTATTTTCTTTACTAAGCTTGTTCAATAAGTATGCAGAAGACTCTGTGAAGGCTCCTCCAAACCCTGTAATTGTTTGGTATTGTTTTTTAGTATTTAATACAATCGAAGTCGTTTTAGCAACGGTATCTTTTGGTTCGTTGAATTTTGTAAGCTTCGTAAGTTTGTTTCCACTTTCGGAAGTCTCAAAAACAGTTACCTCAAGTTTTTTCAACACAGGCTTTTCTTCTTTTTCTTTGTAAGCTGAAATCATAATGAGTAGCATTAAAAGGCTATAAGTCTGTAATTTTTTCATGGTTAGTGATTTACAACAAGTTTTGCTTTTACAGGTGGTAATTGTACTTCTAGTAAAAGTGAGTCTTTGTTGCCGTTATAGGTTTTTACAATAATATTTCCATTTCTGGTTAAGCCTTTAAACACATCTTTATCGACAAGGTTCCAAAGTGCATATTTGGCTTTTCCATCAATGGTAAATAGTCCGAAATGATTTTCGGATCCTCTAGGATTACGTGCATCTTTCCATATTTCATCAAAGGCTTCAAAGTAGAAACATGACATTCCTGCTTTTTCAGTCCACTCACGCATGTGCTTGTAATAGATTGCTTCTTTATATTCGTCTGTTGCTTTACTTCCTGTATTTCCATAATGTCCATTAGAATAGGTAGCCCAACCTGTTTCACCAATGTGAATTGGCTTATTGACTCCTAAGCTTTTCATGTAATTGTGAACACTATCGTATTGAGAAATGGCATATTCTTTCGCTTTTTGCATAGCGAAGTCTATTTTTTCAAGACTTGAACGTTTTCCATCGTCTATAGTTCCCCAGAATACAGGATTGTAATGTGTATCGTGCATTGGATAGGTATGCATGGAAATAAAATCAACAGCTTTGATTAGTTTGCTTAGGTCTTCTACATGATAAATTGTATCTCCTCCACCCCAAGATGCAAAGTTGTCTGAACTTGTAATCCACAAGTCTTTATCTAGCTTTCCTTTTTTCTTAAGGTTTTGTAAATGATTTACCCATTTTAGAATTACGCCAGGTTGTACATAGTAACTCGCTGCCCATTTTACCATAGCTTCATTACCTACAGCAATAATTTTTATGATATCAGGATATTGATTCGCCAATGCGACGGCTCTTTCGATTTCTTCCTCGTTTTTTTCACTTTCCTGATTGTGATCGGGTGTTTGCCCTGTCCAGGCATATTTACAATCAATCCAAGCCCCTAACATGACATACATCTCAAATTTATTGTCTTCGTTTATCAGTTCCCTGATTGCTTTTAAAAGGTTAGCTGCTTGTGGTAGTTGTACATTATATGTACGTAAAACTCGGATTCCCATCGCATGGAGAATCTTCATATCATCTTTGAGCTCATCTATAGTGGGTTGTACATCACGTGTTTTGGTGCGGTATCCTCCATAAGAGATGGCTACATAGTCTTTATTTCCTAATATATCTTTAGCGGTCACTTGTTTCTGTATTGATGGTTCTGACGACGTTTTCTTTTTTGGCGTCTTTTCACAAGACACTATTAATAGCGTTATCATTATGAATTTAGATATGTGCTTTAATGTTCTCATGAGTGTCGAATATTTTTACTTTAAATGATCTTTTTTGATACGCACGTTTATTTGTATTACTTCTCCTACACGTTCAAATACTTTTTGACTCGTAGTTTTATTTAAACTTAAGTTGTTGAATTCTTCAACTGTTCCATCATTGAAATGAACTTCTAATGCGTATTCTTCAGCAACAGTGTAAACGATTGGTACTTGACAGTACGTAAAACATAGAGATCCTTTGGCAACAGTAAGTTCTTTTGCTTGTGAATTAATGTTTACATAGTTAAATATTTTGTCTTCCAACAAGAATTCATCTTTACGTAACATGCATGGATCAAAGTATAGTTTTCCTTCGCCTACAAACACACCTAGTTCCCCAAAACGACTTAGAATATCTTCTTTTACTTGTCCTGTCATTCCTGGTTGCTGTGCACCTTTTCCAGCTGGCGTATGTGAATACGGATCTGTTGGGAAAGCTCCATATAGTGATGGAGATTTGTGCACACCAATTCCTTCGTTTATTTCGTAGTAATGCTCTAATAATCTTCCAATAGTTTCAGCGCTTTCTTTGTCACGAATTGCTTTTAAACAACATTCTAATACTGCCAGTTGCAATTTAGATACCATGTGCCAATAGATAGAACCTAATCCTTCATATCCATAGAAAGTTCCTGAACGACCTGTAAAGGCTTTGTGGTTGAATACTTCTTCAAAGATTTCTAATACATAAGAAGCATCTTCTTGAGCAAGTTCTTGGTATGGTGTTTCGCTTAATTGCTCTAATGCCGCACTAAGGTCACCTGCATTTTTAAAGTTTCCATTAAAGTGATAATCGCCATTGATATCACGTGTGATTATGCTTCCATCATTATCATTTAATAATTTATTGAGAAGTGCTGATTTTACAACCGCTTCTTTTGGAATAGTGTTACGTTCTATAAATCCTTTGAGTTCTTTATTTGGATAGAGTAAGTAACTGTATTGATCTGGTCGAAATAGTTTACTTCCTTTTAACCCATCTAATACAGCTAATGCTTCTTTTGAAGAGATATATCCTGAACTTAATACGGCTACTTGTCCTTCTAGCATTTCATTGAGATATGAAATGGATACATTATCATTATCTTCAACCGTCATTAAGTTGTATGCATGATACAAATTGTCTTCACGCTTGTTAGCTTCAATAGCATGTTCTAAATATGCCAAACTGATTGTTACAAACGATAGGATTTCATCAATATTAATATTTGATTTACGACCTGAGAATGCTTTGTCATAGATTTGCTCTCTGAATACACTTCCTGCTTCTCCTAAACCATCTAAAACAGTTTTACGATCTTTATCACTGATTTTTCCTGTTAAGATGTGTTGGTTTTCAGTAAGTGTTACTGCTACTTTACGGAAGAAGTCTACCAATTCTTTAGAAACATCTACAGATTTGACATCTGCTTTATCAAAAACAGTTTCAAAGAATTTAAGGAAACGACGTAAGTAGCATAATGTTACCATAGATACTCCATTACCTACTAAGGCATTGTTAGCATCATTCCATTCTGGACGTTGTGTATTCATCCAAATTCCTCCTTCTGGAATAAAATTGGAGATTTTTGCCAGTGTTGTTGCCAGTATTTTTTCAATGAAGTTTACTTTGACAATGAATCTGTTTTCATCACGTAATAAAGCTCCATCTGCTCCTAATTCATCGCGTTGTTGGCGAATTTTATGGTCAGATGCTTCATCAAACTCAATAGTATCTTTTGGATTTTTTAATAAGTCCTGATATTGCTTTATTTTGTATGGAACGTTGGCATATACAAACAAATCTTTATCAAAAAAGCTTTCCAATCTTCCTGGTTTATGGCTTTCAATAATTTCTAAAAACTTTTGTAAGTATATGATTTGGTGATCGCCCCAATATCCAATGTACGACCAAGGATCATCTGGTTCTGCAACTTCCCAATCAAAACCATCTTTGGTAATACGATATGGGTTGTATCCATCAAAAGTAGTAGCATTCAAAAACTTGTGAATCATACTTTCTATAAATTCTGGATAGGAATGAGCTAAGGCTTCCCAGTTTTGGAAAATATCACGCCAGTTTCCTTCATAATCTAATATTTTAGAACCATCAACTTCGCTTCGTGTATTGATAGAGAATTTGTTCCAAGGACGACTTGGATCTCCATGACGACGGCTAAATTTCAATGGCATATATTCCAAACATAAACGTCTGAAATTTTTATCTGTACTATCGTATGCTATTTTTTGTATGTCAGCTAATGAGAATTCTTCTGGTAAAGCATCAATAATATCTTCTGAGGTTCTTGCTACTTTTTTATTGGCTTTTGCCAAATAGTTTTTGAAATCCCATTTTTCAATTTGATAATGGTTATCAAAAATCCCTCCTCGCATGATATTAAAAAGCGTATTTGAGAAATGACGCGTATCTCTGAATTTATCTGCTGTTAATTGCATACTATCAGAAGCAGCATTTAACGCTAATAAACGTTCTGTTCCTGCATTGATACTATTTTGAATTGTAGTAGCTAAATTGAGTTCGCTTTTGATACGGTATGAAAGTGCAGCAATATCATTATGATCTTGATTTACATTCGCAACTGTCATCCAATCTTTACTTTCAGAAGCTTGTAAGTATATCTCTGCATTGATGAAATACGCTCCTTTTTCTGCTTTTACATCAGTTTCTTGTTGAATTGGATGACGTTTGCGATATGCGTTTAGCTGTAACGATGACAGCAAGTATTGTGCATTTTCTATTCCTAATGACCAAACTACATTTGCTTTTAAAGCTTCACTTGGTTCAGCTTTGTCTACAATAATTGCGCTTAGTGCAAAGATTCCTAAACCAGTGCTTTCTTCAAGTTCAGTTCGTTTATAAGCGTCTACCAAGTTACTACTTGCGTTTTGTATATCTGAACCAACGCCATAAGGTAGCACGTTTTGAATTCCGTCTATTACATTGATTTGAACAGCTTCTTGCGAATTGTTTGTCAAATTAGATGTTTTTACAAACCCGAATTCATCGCTGGAATTCCATTGGTAACGAAACGTAAGTTCTAAATCGTGGTTAACTTCCTCGAATAGTACTTTGTTTCCGTAATTGTTTTTATACAGATTACGCGTTACATGGTACATTCCTTCAAAACGCTCTGAGAAAGGTTCCCATAAATGGTTTTTACTCTTTTTTGTGACTTGAAAAATCGATTTACTTCCAGTTATTTCAGCAGATTCTGTGATTTTATCATCTGTGTAATATGGAAATAATGAAAATTCAGCGTTTTTACGTCCAGCGGTTAATCCGCCATTACTAGAAATAAACATCCAGTGGTCAGAATCGCTTACGATACTCATAAAAAATGGTCGGATGGTATCGCTGTTAGAAATTTTGTAAAAACGTTCGTTGTTTATGTGTATTGTTTCTATTTGAGACATATTTGATAGAATATCTTGATCTAAGCTTGCTTCTTTAATCATTGTTGGTCATTATTTTCACTTCTCAGGGAAGTAGGAGAATTTTATAATTAGTTCGGATTTTTATTCTTGCGTGATTTCATCGAAAAAATATACATCACCATCACATGGCGTGTTTCTTTCGAAATAGATAATCATACTTTTAAAAGTTCCAGAGTTTACACCCGTAAAATCAAAACTAAGTTCTTGCCATTGTCCAACTTGTGTAATGGTTGCAATTCTTTCTTGAAAAGGATTTACATTAGGGAAAGGCATGAATTCTAGTCGTAGTGTAACATCAGTTACCTGATTTTCTGCTAGAACTTTCATCTTAAATGTTTTATTTGTGATTGTTGAGAAATCTAAGGAAGTTGCCAATTCAATACCTACTCCAGCCCACGTTTGGCAACCAACAGTTTTGTCATAAATTTGTACAAAACAACTGTTGTTTACGTTATCTAACACTGGATTAGGTACTATAGCACCTCCGATGCCTCCAAAAGCGTCAAAGCCTGTATCATCACTTAAAAAAGTCCAGTTTAAATCACCGTTTCCTGGATCAATATTTTCTTCGGTTTCTTCAACACAACCGTCAATAACAAATGTTTCCTCGAATCTACTAGATTCACCATTGTCATTGAATGCAGTTAAGACAACTGTATACATTCCGTTAGTATACTTTCTTACTGGATTTTCTAATACTGACGTTGTTCCATCACCTAAATCCCAAGAGTAAGAGGTAGCATTGCTAGAAACATTGAAAAAGGAAATTGTTTTTGATTCTATTTCTGCAATAAATTTAGCTTCTAAACCCAATAGTGTAACTCCACTTTCATTATCATCTTCACATGAAGTGAAGATTGTTAATGACAATACTACTAAAGAAAGTAGGCTTATTTTATATTTTAAAAATTTCATGTCTTCGTATTTTTTAGTTGTAAACTCTTATATAATCAACAAACATTCTTTGTGGGAAAGTGGTATTTTCATCTGGAGCACCTGGTAGATTTCCGCCTACAGCTACATTTAAAATGATGTAGAAAGAATTATCAAATACCCAAGTTCCTTGACCATTAGTTTCATCTGCAATGGTTTCTGGTGTAATGCTTTGGTATAATACATCATCTACGTAGTAATTGATGCGTCCTGGACTCCATTCGATACCGAAAACATGAAAGTCTGTATCAAACCTATCATTTGGAATTTCGTATTCTTTTGAAACGGATTGTGCTCCTGAAAAGTTAGGTCCATGTACACTTCCAAATACAACTGTAGGTTGGTTTCCTAAATATTCCATGATGTCAATTTCTCCACATGCTGGCCAAGGATTTACATCGCAATCTGATCCTAACAGCCAAAATGCAGGCCATAACCCTTTTCCTTGCGGTAAGCGAATTCTTGCCTCAAAACGTCCGTATTGTTGTTCAAATAATCCTTGTGTTTTGATTCTTGCAGAAGTATAACCTCCTGAAGCATTTTCTCTGGCTGTAATGACTAAAAGTCCATTGTCTACTACTACATTTTCAGAATTGTTCGTGTATACTTGCAATTCGTTGTTTCCCCATCCAGCAGGTAAACCTTGTTGTGTTCCGTCTCCTAAGTCATATGTCCATAAGCTTGGGTCAGGTGCACCATCTGTATCGAACTCATCAGACATTACCAAATTCGTTAGGGTAGCGACTGTTTGCGTTTCATCTGCTTCACAACCAGCAAAAACAACACTTGAAATGACTGTCAATGCTAGCAAACTATTTTTTATTATTTTTTTCATTGATAAAATTTTATGAATTCTTAATAGAAATAAATGTTGTCAACTAAGAATGAGGCTCCATTCGAAGAAACAAAAACAATGTAACCGATATTACCTAGGTTTGGATTACCTGCTCCACCACCACCTGTAGGTAATGTAAAGGCATTTAAAGGAATATCAATTCCAACCCATTCACCTGGCATTAGTTGACTGCTAACATTAAATCCTCCTGCTGATCCATCACCAAAACCATTGTCGGTATCATCTGGACCAAAATCAATTAATTCCATTACGAGCGCTGCTCCAGCACTACTTGTTAGTTGAATGTCTACGTGAACCATTGTTTCACCTGTTACATTCACTGTTCCATCCCATCCGATTCCTATAAAATCTATTCCTTCATAGCTTACATGACTGTTACCATCAAAAGTTTGTACTGAGATATTTTGCGTGTTAGAACCTGCAAAAACACCTGGATTAAATCCATTTACGCTTGTGTAAGCGTCGCTGTATATAGAAATAACATCTGCTTGTGCTTGTGTTGGGTCAGGAGCATTTACAAATGCCCCAGAAGAAGTGATTGCTAAAGATCCATTGGCTGCTTCGTTTCCGATACTAGCTGTAATGGTAGTCATACCAGCACCAATAACATTTACTTCTCCAACATTGCTGACTGTAGCAACTGTTGTATCTGATGAAGAAAATTCAAAATATGCTGTTGCTGCTTCTACCGCAATGTTTTGTCCATTTCCTAAATTGAAAGTAGCTCCTAAACCATCTATAACTTGTGTATATCCTGCAAAATTATCTATGGCAACATCCTGACCATTCAACATATAAGGGAATAATAAATCTATATTTCCTAAGTTTTCAAATCGTAATTCATCGATCCAAAAAGTGTAACCAATATTGTCAGTAAACGAACTTGCTAGCGCAGGATCGTCGTTTCCAAGAGGATCAAAAGATCCTGCTGAGAATAAGAACATACCTCTTTCCTGAACTAATTTAGAAGGATCAGGAATTGGGATTATGTACTTTTTCCAACCGCTTGATAATTCTATTACTGTTGAAACAGGATATGTATTTGTATCGAAGTCTGTACCAAAACCAACAGTTACGTTTCCTGTAAGTGTTCCTTTAGCCCAGAATGTTAATGCATCGTAACCTGATAAATCTCTACCTGCTCCACGATCTCTGAAGATTCCTCCGATGAAACCTCCATCAGGATCATTTGGACTTGGTACGTCTATTCGAATTGACGATGATCCTTCATAAGCTTCATTTTCATCAGTTCCAAAACCATTTGGATTTGCACCAACGGCAGGGTCAAATGATTCAAAAAATTCGTCTGTTAAGCTTACAGGAGCATCTGTGAATATATCCGCTGTTTTTGGGAATGTTGCCTCAATGGCTTCATCCGATATATCTCGTTCACAACTTGCGGTAAAGGCTATTGCTAAACCAGCAAGTAATGTGTTTTTTATGTATGTAAATCCTTTCATTTTTATAGCTTATTATTTTCCGATATTGATGTGTATATATGTTCTTATTTCCCACTCTGTACCATTATCAAATCCTACTGGACTTAATACTGGATCGTTAGAGAATTGACCTGAGGTGGTGTTTGGTAAGTATCTTGGAGAAAACTCATCTAAAGAACGCCAAGTTCCACGGATTCCAATTCTTGTACTAGGTAAAATGAACCAATCTGGTTTTCCTAGTGAAGTAGAGATATCTAACATTAATTGAGTTGGGTATGTTAAGTTGAAGTCTCTGTGGTAGTCAAATGGTCCCCAATCGTTAATTTTAACATGGGACTCTATTTTGATGTTGTTGTAAATCATTCGAACATCTCCACCAAATCTTTTAATAAGTCTGTCATTATCACCATTTGCTTGCGCATTTCCGTAGTAGAAGTTT
Organism: Kordia sp.; assembly: GCF_022447245.1. GTDB lineage: Bacteria > Bacteroidota > Bacteroidia > Flavobacteriales > Flavobacteriaceae > Kordia. Next base: position 34,210 of record NZ_JAKVBC010000018.1, read on the forward strand.
CCTATGATTCCTAATTCAGGAGATACTTTTGATACCATACGAGAGTTTATTTCCCATAAGTCTTCCGCTGGAACAGTATTTGGGAATGCAAAGAAAGTTCGGTTTGCATTGAAACCGATATGTGCATCTTGTGTCGTTGGTAAGTGACGGAATACAAATCCTAAGTTTGCTGCAAATTTTGCGTCTTCTGCTCTATCATTGTTCCACTCATACATCCAAGTTCCTGGTGTTGGATCGTAAGTAATTAAGATTTCACCCGCTGTCATTTCTCGGTTTCCACCTCTTACAGCAAATGGATCATCAATTACATTACGTAATCTTCCAGGTGCTGGTACATCTGTAGGCATTGCATCTACTAATGGTTTTTGATACATAAAGTTTGGTGCAATTTGGAAATCTCCCATGGTATATGTAAAACCAGATAAGAAGTTTGACATGTTTCCACTACCAGAATCTCTTAATCTCCATCCTGTGAATGTTTGTGTTTGATCAGCTCCACCATTAGCTACTAATCCCATTACACTACCTTGTGCGTACCAATTAAATCGTCCGCCTTCATAGGTAATTTTTGCTTTTGCTCCCCAGTTATCGCTAGATTTAATTTTGTCTTCAACAACTGTGTAGTTTCCTGAATTTCCTCTTACATCCTGATATACACTTCCGTTTAATGGGTTTCCTGCCCAAATACCTCCAACAGCAATACCAACTTTACCAAAGTCTTTTTCTATTGCTACTGTAGCTCTTTCCATAGGCCATCCAGGAATCACACCACTTCGTACTTGATTGGCATCTAGTATACGGCGTCCAGTTTGATCAAATTCTAAGTCTGTATTAAAATCTCTATGATAAATACCTGTTACATCCCATCCTTTGATGTTTCTTGTATACTTGAATAACATTGTTGGGTTTGCTCCCCACCAAAGTTGTGGTCCGAATGCTGCTTTTGCTCCATTTAAAACTCCTTTACCGTCAATTTCAACACCTAAAATCTCACCTCCATAGATGTCTAAGTTAGGACCATAGTTTGCTTCTGGATATAATCCGAAGATATCTCCTTCGTATCCCCAGTGGTAATGTCCTGTACGATAAAATCCTCGCACATCTGCATTTTTAGTTTTCCATTCAAATTCTGCGTTGTATACACGTAGTCTATTAAAATCTGCAATTTCTACATCAATGTCATTTCCGCCATCAACGCCAACAATTGTAATTGGCCTACCGGCATTTTCATAGAAGATTTCATTTATTGGATTTTCAGCAACATTTCCTAGAATGTTGAAATTTATGTTTGCTCTCATGTTTGGAGCAGGATTTCCTTCAATTCCTACATAATATGATTGCATGTGGTCAAAACCTAATTGGTTTGGAAATGCATTTTCGTTAGTATCTTCATTTGTTGGTGTTGTAATTAAACTTCCGCCAGTATTGAAGGTTGTGAATTCAGCTCTTAATTGGCTTAAGCGTATTTTTTGGCTACTTCCACCTCCCATAGCTGCTTTGTCTCCTCTAGCTCTTAAGACTGCATCCATGATTTGGATGTTATCTATATGATTTGTAATGAAACTCTTTGACATTCCTTCTCCGTAAGGATCTAACTGATGTACTTCTTTTAGTGCGTAGTATGCTGCACGTGGATATAATGTGTATAGACCTCTTGCATTTGTTGGTCCTTTTGCACAGATTCCGAACCATTCTTCATTCATGTTGTTATCACCTTCTTTAGCTTGGTCTCTTGAGTATCCACCATTTGGCCAAGAAGCATTGTTATCATGAACATCTAAATTTTTTGTTTGAAGATATTTCCACCAACCGTCAGAGAATTGGAATGTAAATCCTCCTAATGAGTTTTGGGCACCTCCAACACCTGCTGCATTTGCATAAATTTCTTTCCAGTTTCCAACCATGTAATATGCTTGAGAATATTGATCTTCTTCATTGTCTCTAGCATTAAAAGCATCAGCTCCAAATTCTGCAAAAAGAATTGGCATATTTAACTCTTTGCTTACTCTTTGGAAAGCATCTCCAAACGAGATTCCTCGGTACATGTTTGTACCATATATATCAATATCTGTACATTCTTCCTTTACTAAGTCAGCATATAATAAGTCACCGTTACAGATGGCTACTGGATGCGATGTATCAATTTTCTTTACTTCTAAAGAAGCATCGTTAAAAGCCTTATATAATGCACGAGCCGCTTTTATTTTATTGGAATCAATTCCTTCGATTGGAATGGCTTCTGTTTCTGCTCCAGACCAAGATAAGTGATAGTTATTTTCGTTTCCTATCATATATAAGAGTAATCCAGGAGTATCTTTATAGGTATTAGCCATGTCAATAGCTTCTTGCATTAACACTTTTCTGGTCTCAGGATCTGCATAATCCGTTTTTGGAGTCCATGCACCATTTATGGTAAGTCCATACGCTCCAAAAGTGATGTTAAGCATTGTGTATATACCATAGTTTTCATATATATACTTAATCCACTTTGGTTTTAAGTTATAGGATCTAATCGCATTTACACCCATGTTCTTGAGCAGTGACATTTCAGCGTCAAGTGCAGACATGATAACATCGTCAGATCGATTCCATATTCCAGGATCGGTAATTGTAGAACCAATAGGCACATAATCCCAGTTCATACCGTTGATCATAAAATCTTTTCCGTTAACAACCAATTTCATTCCTTGATCCGTTTTCTTCACAGTAACATTGTCAACTTGAGAAAACATAGATGTTGTTAAAAAAATCAGTGCTAAGGTTAGAAAGGTTTTTTTCATCTGTTTGTTTTTAGTTTGTTAATTCAGCTCAGATGGAATTCGCTAGAGATCTTTAGTATGGTAGATCAGATCATTTCAGCTCATTACATTGTCTATTTAATTCTTGATTGGTTTATTCAGAGTAATACACTCATCCTGTTTTTGTTGTTATTAAAACTAGATATTATTATTACGAAATCTAAAATATGAACCACAACAAAAAACATACATCCTCAATAAAATTGTGTTAAAATTGCATTTTTATCAATTTAAACCCTGTGATTTTGCAGGATTGACAATGAATATGTTATTCATAATTTTTTAATATATAACTACATAAACACTGTGTTTTTACTGTATGTTGTGGTAATGTTGTAGTGCTTATATAGTCTTTTGTATATAGGTTTTATAGACTTTTTAACTGTTTTGTGCTGTTTTGGAGATATAAATCGAAATCGATGTCGTTTTGTGTAATTTGATTTTAAAAGCTATAAAAGTTATCCATTTTATGATTTTGGATCACAATTTTTAAATTCTTTCTTGCTCTGTTTGTTCTTTCCGAAATCGAAAAGAACAAACATATAAGCAAGCTTGGTTATTATAGCTGTATCCAAGTAAATTTCATTTTATTGATACACTCTTACATAATCAATTTCCATTGTATCCTGTGTGAATGATGGATCAATTTCTCCTCCTAAAGTTCCTCCCATAGCAACATTTAGTATTAAGAAGAAATCATCATTAAATGGTAGAGTTACATCGTTGTTTACTGTATGAAATACAAATCCGTCCACTAAGAAAGTAATTGTGGTATCTGTCCATTCTACAGTGTAGTTATGAAATTCTGAAGTAGACGTTGGCAATGATGTTGTCGCCGAATCTCCAGCACCTGGTGAAACTCCTGGATGATGTACTGTTCCTAAGATCGTATTTTTATCCTGTCCTTTTTGTTCCATGATATCTATTTCTCCACAGGTTGGCCATCCTACGGTATCAAAGTTTGCGCCAAGCATCCAAATAGCTGGCCAAGTTCCTTGCGAAGCAGGTAATTTGGCACGCACTTCTACCCTACCATAGGTAAATTCATATAGGTTTTCAGATTTTAAACGTGCTGATGTATAATTACCGCCGGCATCTTTGACAGCCGTAATTTTTAACATCCCATCTTCAATAATTACATTGCTGGCATCATTTGTATAGGTCTGCACTTCTTCATTTCCCCATCCGCCATCACCAAGGTCGTAAGTCCAGATGGAAGTATCTGGCGCACCGTCTGTATCAAAACTATCTTCCCAAACTAAGTTGTTATATTGTGTTTCAAAATTACTTGGTGGAGATGGCTCTGCTGAAGTTATGATAAACCACCAGTCAAATTCACCGTTTCCATCTGTTGTTCTTAATACTAATTCATTAGGTACAGAACGGTCAAAGATTTCATAATTATGTGATCCTCCCGTGTAATATCCGATAAAACCGTTTCCTGTAAGGTTTATAGTTTCAACTCCACTTGGTGCAATTAACACCCAACTTTCTTGAAAATCATCATAAGGTAAGTTTTCTACATCTGCACCGTTAATTTCTCCTCCTGAGCCTCCTAATTCATCTATCAAATTTACACGTCCAAATACAGTCCCTGAAATATCTGTTCCTCCTTCATCATTGGTATTATTGGTGATAAAAGTAAATGTCCCGTCTGAATTAAAAATGTATCTATCATCATACATTCCAACAGTCGCTTTTTCATCAGGTTGTGCTCCGTACCATTCTGTCGGCACAGTTCCTCCAACAGGACCTAAACCAAAGTGTCCTTGTTGTTCTGATTTGATTCTCCATGTTCTAGATCCATCTCCTACTAGTTTTTCAAGTAAGTCTGCTGGCGGTGCATAGGTAGCTAATACATCTACAGTTATTGTTGTTGTTGTAGAAATTCCTCCAGTTCCATACGCAATTACAGTTATAGTGTAGGTGTTTACTCCTAAGTTGGAAAATATAAACGACGCTGTACCTGTAGCCGCAGTTTGTTGATTAGATTCGTATATAAATCTATACGTAATGGCATCATCCGCAGTAGCGGTAAAGTTTACAACACCACTTCCATCTCCATTTGGATTGCTTGCATCTTGTCCCACAATGGATGCTGTGACTTGCAAGTTACTTGGTGTGATTAAATCTCCCACTACAGGATCATCATCTTGACAGCTAACCGTTAGCACTAAGATACCTAATAGTGATGAGAGTATGTATTTAAATTTTTTCATCTTTCTCTGTATTAATTTTTGATTAGCTTATATGTCCAGAATACACCACTTCCAGCTTCTATTTGTACCGAAATGGTGTTATCGTCAATAAATGTTACATTATATGTAATAGAGCTTGGTGCATCTCCAGGACTTGAAAGTTCTCCAGAATTGTTTGCTTTTGGAATTCCTAAGTATGCTCCAGTACCATTAAGTGTTACAGTTCCTGCGCCTTCATCATAGGTAAATGTGGCTGCTGTAGATCCGTCATGTGGTGCAATTGGTGCTCCACAAGCATCTCCACTTCCACTTTGCCAACCTTCAATCCATGTATCCATTCCCAAAACATTTGTAAATGAACCATCTGCTCCAAACACATATTCATCATCATAGAAACATGCTCTTTCAGCAACTTGCGCATCACTGATAGAGAACCATTCTCCCGAACCTGCTGAAGGTCCAACTGCTAACGATCCTGCTTCTGGAGCAACACTCCAAGAACCTGCTAATGGAGATGTTGGCACATCACCTTCTCTCACTAATTTGAATGTCCAGAATACACCGCTTCCAGCTTCTATTTGTACTGTCATGTTATTAATATCATCAAGCGTGACATTATATGTAATTGAGCTTGGTGCGTCTGCTGGGTTAGAAAGCTCTCCTGTGTTGGTTGCTTTTGGTAAAGCTATGTACGCTCCTGTTCCATTGATGGTTACTGTTCCTGCTCCTTCATCATAAGAATAGGTTGCTGCTGCAGATCCATCATGTGGTGCAATTGGCGCTCCACAAGCATCGCCACTTCCACTTTGCCAACCTTCAATCCACGTATCAGCTCCTAATACATTACTGAATGAACCATCAGTTCCAAATACATACGTATCATTATAGTAACAAGCTCTTTCAGCAACTTGTGCATCACTGATAGAGAACCATTCTCCAGATCCTGGCGATGGTCCAACCGCTAATGACCCTGCTACTGGTGCTACTTTCCAAGTTCCTGCAATTGTTGGTGCTGTACTTGCTTCTTTGTAGAAATAAATATTATCAATAAATACGGTTCCTGCTGCCCAAGGTGTTCCTACAAATTTTAATTGGAAGATTTCATCTACAGATAATCCTTGATCTACATATTCTGAAATTGGAATTTCTAATGTTGTCCAAGAATCTGCTGTAAGCGAACGCGTTACAGGCGCTTCAGAAGAACTCGCTGGATTATTGATGAGTGACACTTCTAAATCGGTTACTACGTCCGCTGTCCAAACATCTAAGTGTAAGTATTCCATTCCTGAAACATCAACACTTGTTCCATCTGCCAAGGCAATTCCTTGATAGCTTATATTAATGTATTGTAACATTTGATCTTCGTTTAACTCAAACATTGCCCAACTACTACCTTGACCTCCTTGACCCCAATCTGGGAAATAGTTTGTATCTGGTAGATCATTGTATGCACTGCTAAAAATAGAGATAACATCTCCATCTGCTCTTGCTGGTTGTGCTGGAGCCGAAGTTAATGGTTGTACAATGGCTGTTACTTCAAAATCTTCTGTATATGTAGTTGTTTCTATAGCTCCTCCCATAGCAATTACTGTAATTGTATAAGTTCCTGGATCGTCGTAGATGTGTGAGATCGTTTCTCCAATATTTGCAGACACAGGATCACTTCCATCTCCAAAATCAACTTGATTTGTCATGGCAAAATCTGCTGTAGCAGTTACATTTAACTGCTTAGAAACGCCTGGATCATTTTCAATAGTTACTACTAAGTTTTGTGGCGCTAAGAACGATACTACGATTTGCTGAGTTAAAGTAGTCGTTTTTCCATTTAAGCTTGTAGCTGTTAATATAACATCATAACTTCCTTCTGCATAGGTATGTTCTACATAGCTTCCTGGTGCTATTTCAGTAGCTACATCAGAGCCATCTCCATAGTCAAGACTGTAGCTGGCAACTCCTTCACCAAGCGGCGTGATTTTTACCAACCCAGTATTGTCTTGTGTAATTTCTGTTAATAAGGATAAGTTAGTAGGTGCACTTGCTGTGTCTACAAAATCCAAATTTTCGTCATCTTCACAACTGAATACAATCAGTGCGACTAGACATAAGCTGAATATATATTTTATTGTTTTCATCTTGTATGTTTTCTTTTTCTAGCGGTTAATATCCTGCATTTTGTGGCCAACGATTTCCTGCCAATTCAATTTCGATTCTTGGAATTGGAAATACTTCGTTTTTCCCTGATGTAAATCCTGGAATAGTGCTTGTTTGTCCTGTTCTAACTTGATCAAAGAAACGATGTCCTTCTCCCACTAGTTCTCTTCTTCTTTCTGCTAATACATTCTCTAGTGTTGCAGGTATTCTGTTATTGGTATTTCCAAAAGCTCTATCGCGAATAGCATCTAATAGGGTTTGTGGATTTGCAACTGGTGCTGGTGCCAATAAGTTCGCTTCAGCAGCCATTAGTAATACATCTGCATAGCGAATAGCTCTGTAGTTGTTACTACGGTTAATGTTTGCATCTTGAATTACATTGTCGTTTGCATACGGAATGTATTTTAGATTGAAGTATCCTGTGTGCTCAGAACCTAATGTGAATGTTACATCTGGTCGGGCTGCTACAAAGGCATCTATGTCTAATACAGTAGCTGTCAAGCGTGTATCACCTGCTTGATATAAGTCTACTACGTCTTGTACTGGTACGTTGAAGCTAAATCCTGATGCATACGGGCTAAAGTTTCCTCCTTGAAAACGAGGTCCCATAAACCCTACAGCAACATTTCCTTCTACACATTGGAAACACCCGAAACTTGCTCCTTCTTGCGTACCTGAATATTGAACTTCAAATACAGATTCTGAGTTGTTTTCGTTATTGTTTAAAAAGATGGTATTGAAATCTTGAACCAATTGGTATTGCCCAGAATTGATAATTTCATTGAAAGCTTCTGCCGCTAGTGTATATTTTTCTTGGTATAAGTATATTTTTCCAAGCAATGCCCATGCAGCGCCTTTGGTTGCTCTACCATTTTGTGTTTGCGTCCAAGGTAAATCTGGAATAGCATTCATTAAATCTACTTCCAAACGTGTATATACATCTGCTTTTGGCGTTCTGTCAATAGATTGTGTTTCGTCTATTGTGATTCTTCTGTCCGTATACAATGGTACATCTCCGAAGAATTTCACCAATTCAAAGTAAAAATATGATCGTAGAAATAAATTTTCAGCTAAGAGTTGATCTTTTCCGTCAAAATTTAAGTTATCTTGAAATTCTACGATATAGTTTGCTCTACTAATTCCAGCATACATCCATTGAAATACGTTTCGCAACGCACCATTGTCTGGTGTATGAATCATATCGTCTATTTGTTGCCAATCGAGTACGTCTGTTGGGTTTTCTCCTCCACAGAGACTGTTGTCAGAGGCAATTTCCCCTAAAATATTATTCAAATACGTGGTAGATAGTAAGTCATATACACCAATAAGTGCATCCTGATAATTATCGGGCGTATTGAAAAAGTTTTCTGAATTTTCTTGCCCTGGTGGCAAAATTTCTAAGTAATCATCACAAGATTGTATGCTCATAATGATCAGTAGCGTAGCTGCTATTTTTGTTATCTTATTATACATAGTGATGGATTTAGAATGATACATTAACTCCTGTTGTAAAGGTTCTTGCTAAAGGATATTGCCCTAAGTCAACTCCTGCCGAAAGCGGATCAGAGTTTGAGACATCTGGATTGTATCCTCGATATTTTGTGAACGTATGTAAATTGTTTACTCCGAAATAGATTCTAAATCGATCCAAGTGGATTTTCTCTAAGACTGATTCTGGCAAAGAGTAACCAACTTGAACGTTTTGTATACGTAAGTACGAACCGTCTTCTACGAAGAAGTCTGAGAACAAGCGATTGTTTGATGCGTTTGTAGAGGCTCTTGGAACAAAATTCGAAGTTCCTTCACCTGTCCAACGATCTAAGTATAAGGTTGGTTTGTTGCTATACGTTAGGAAACGCTCATAACTTCTGGCAATATCATTTCCGATAGAAGCATATAAAGACGTTCCAAAGTCAAATTGTTTGTAGTTTAAGTTTAAATTGAATCCCATTGTAAAATCTGGAATTGGATTTCCAATCATGCCTTGATCGTCTTGACTTCCAAATTCGATCACACCATCACCATCTAAATCTACGTAGCGAATGTCTCCTGGTTGTGCATCTGGTTGTACAGCATGTGCATCAATTTCTGCTTGGTTTTGAAAGATTCCGTCTGTTTGTAATCCCCAAAAGGCTCCAATTGGCAATCCTGATTGGAAACGTGAAGTTGTTTGCCCTAAACCAAATAATCCTCCTGGTAAAAATCCTGCTGCATTGTTTACTTCGATGGCTTTGTTATCTATACTTGTTAGGTTATATCCTACTTGAATGCTAAAGTCGTCTGTAAAATCGTGAGAGAAATTGATACTTAAATCCAATCCTTTGTTTTCTACGATTCCAGCATTTACTACAGGAGCCGAACTTCCTCCTGCACTTGTTCCTAATAAAGCAGATACTTCTGGTACTAATAATAAGTCTTCGGTACGCTTTTTATAATAATCAACACTGATGTCTAACTTTCGATCAAACAGACTCATGTCAAAACCTATATTGGTTTGTGTGGTAGTTTCCCATTGAAGTTTTGAATTTGATAAAGCTCCAATAGCATTTCCAAAGGATAGTACATCTCCGAAAGGATATGAAGCCTCTGCATTGGCTCCTTGTAAGAATCCTAACCAACGGAAACTACCAATTCGGTCATTTCCAGTGATTCCCCAACTTCCTCTTAGCTTTAAACTGTTGATAAGGTCAGATTTGAAGAAATCTTCTTGTGTAATTACCCAACCACCAGAAAGCGATGGAAAATATCCTACACGATTGTCTGGACCGAAACGTGTAGAGGCATCACGACGTAACATTGCTGAGAATAAGTATTTCCCTTGATAATCGTATTGTAATCTTCCAAATACGGAGTATACACGATCTTCTCCGATTCCTGTAGTAGCATTTAAGGTTTGTTGAATGTCTTGCGGGTCGCCATTTGGCGTATCATCATCATCAATAATAAATGATTGTGTGTTGCTTAAGTATGCATTGCTCCATGCATCTGGACCATTTACTAAAAACCCTGTTGCAAAAATTCCGTCGTATTGAAAACTTTGTAATGAAGTTCCTAATAATCCTGAAAAGTTATGATCTCCAAAAGATTTCTTATAGTTTACAAAGGTTTCCCATGTATAATCAAAGAAATTCTGCGTGTTTTCACTTACGGTACTGTATACATCTCTGTCTCCATCATCATTTCTATCTAATATAAATTGATTGTTGGCAACATTGACATTGTTTTGTACCTTGTTTGGTCCGTAATATTGTAACGGACTGTAAGAACGTGCGATTACATCTGCGTAATTAAAGTTAAAACGAGAAGTAATATCTAAATCTTCAATGATATCATACACCAACTCTAGTTTTCCTGTGAAGCGATTAGTTTTAGCTTCATTGAATGTATTGTTGATTACCGCAAAAGGGTTTATAATTTCAATTCCTTGTTCAGAACCGATATACGAGAATCCTCTAGAAGGACCAGTTCCGTCTGTGCCATCAAAAATTGGCGTTAATGGAGAAGCATTCGCTCCATAATATAATATAGAACCTCTTCCTCCTTCTGGAATTCCTCTTGTTTTTCTATTTGTGTATAATAATAAGGTGTTTAGTTTTAGTTTTTCTGAAAGATTGATGCTTAAGTTGTTCTTGAGCGTCCAACGTGTAAAGTTTGATTTATCACGAGCAATGATACCATCTTGTCCTAAATAACTACCACTTATTCCATACGAGATATTTTCGGATCCTCCAGCAGCACTTAAGCTGTGGCTGAATAATGGTGCTGAAGTAAATAGTTCATCTTGCCAATCGGTTCCTTCTCCAAGTGAAGAGATATCAGGAAAAGGCAATGCATTTCCATCAGCAATTTCAGTTTCATTTACATATACAGCATATTCTGCAGCGTTCATTAAATCTAAGGTATTCGAAGTCTCTTGAACAGTATAAAATGAATTGTATGAAAATTTTGTAGAAGAATCTCTACGCCCACTTTTTGTGGTAATCAAAATAACACCATTAGCAGCTTGTACTCCATAAATGGCTGAACTGGCATCTTTAATAACATCTAGTTGTTCAATATCGTTTGGATCAATAACACTTAAATCGTTTCCAACATTTACGCCATCTACAATAATAAGCGGATTGTTATTTCCATTTGAAGTAATACCACGAATACGAATGTTTAGTGCAGCACCTGGCGAACCAGAAGTTGCATTTACTTGAACTCCAGAAGAAGAGCCTTGTAATGCTTCTTCAACTCTAACGGGATTACGTTCTACGATTTTGTCGGCATCTACCGTAGTAAACGCTCCAGAGACGAGTTCTTTTCTTTGCGAACCATATCCAATTACAACGACAGATTCTAGTGCTTCTGCATCTTCTTTCATTAGTATGGTTAGTTCTTGGTTTGAGGTCACTACAACTTCTTGAGTTGCATATCCAACGGAAGAAAATACAATAGTACTTCCGTTCGGAACATTTTTTAGGCTGAAATTTCCATCGAAATCAGTAGAAGTTCCTTTTGAGGTGTTTTTGAGTAAAACGGTTACTCCTGGTAATGGCATTTGACTACCATCTTCCAAAACTTTCCCTTTTATCTCAAACTCTTGTCCATAACTCCATATAGAGCAGAGCATGAATACAAGGATGATTACATAACGGTTCATATAGTTGTTTTTTAATTATTGACAATTTATTCACAATTGTTAACGAATCCTTAAAAAACACCTATACAAAAAACATACATGAAAATATTTTGCGCTTTTATTTGACGAATTATCATTTTAACCCCTTTGTTTATGAGTTATTGACAATTATCAAATAATTTTTAAAAAGTGTCATTTTTTTCAAAAAAGAGAATACTACAACGTTTTTGTTGTGGTAATGTTGTGGTAATTTTTTAATATGTTGAGGTATTTTTAATGATGATGTAATCGTGTATTGGTTCAACTTTCAGTATTTCTCATTGTTTTCGTTAATTTTATTGAAGTTTATTAATTAAAAATCTTAAATCATGAAAAAATCAGTAAAGAAGTTAAGTTTAAACAAAAGATCAATTCTAAAATTGAATGAACTACCAGCAATTAATGGAGGATTAAAAGTTCCTCTTGAAGCTTCAGGTCATCAAGGATGTGGAGGTTTTACAACACAACCAGATTGTCCTCCTAGCATCGGCTGTTAATCATATTATCTCAATAAAACTTTTTTTTATAAGCTACAGAATAGAAATATGATGTAGCTTATTTTTTTGTGATTGCATATTGGAAGTTACAAATTTAAAAAGTAATCGTTCAGATTAATCTCACGAGCCAAACTGATCTTTTTCCGAAGACGATAACGTTTAATTTCCACACTTCGTACTGAAATGTTGAGGAGTGGAGCAATCTCTTTTGAGGATAAATTTAATCGTAAATAGGCGCACAATCGCAGATCGTTTGCTGTTAATTGTTGATGTAACTCTTTTACCTTTTTGAAGAAATCTTTATCTGCATGATTGAATGCTTCTTCAAAGAATTTCCAATCTTCTGCATTGTTGATGTTTTTATCGATCAAACGAATTACTGGTTTTACATTTTGCGTTTCTGTTTTTTGCTTTTGTAATTCTTGCTTGATACTGTTGAGCGTTTCATTCTTCTTAATCATGTTCATTGTCGCAATTGCCAATTCACGATTCTTAGATTCTATGTCATTCTTAAGTTGTGTATTTTTTAACTGAATGATCTCTTTCTGCGCTTCTAATTCTTTTAATGCTAGTTCACGTGTTTTCTTTTCCAATAAGCGTTCACGTTGTTTTCTGTAATATCGCTTGTAGAATCCATTAATAGTTGTAAACAATAAAATGGTCAAAATAAGATAGATTGCAATAGCTACATTTGATAAATACCAAGGACGATTGATTAGAAACGGATATACAGCTGTATTTGCCGTTATTTGATTGTTGATACGAGCTTTTACCTTAAACTTATAGCTTCCGTGCGGTAAGTTTTCAAAAGAAACATCGGATTTAGTGCTCCATTCGCTCCATTCATCATACAAACCTTCTAGTTGATATGAATATTCTGCAACTTCATATTTGTTGTACGCAGGAATACTATACATAAACGCTAAATAGTTTTCGTTTGCATTAAATTCTTGTTCTTCTTCTCTTTTTAATGCTATTTTGCGAATGTTACCTGCAAGCGAAGCATTGGTAACACTGTTTATTTTAATGGTATACTCTTTGTTATGAATTTCAGCTAAATCAATAGTAATATAACCGTTTGAAGTCCCTAAGAGATAGTTTTTCCCTGTAAGATGAGAAATGTTTTCATAACCTTTCATTTCGTTGCGTAACGATTGTGGAATGGCAATGCGTTGTACTTTAAAATCTCCGTTTAATTTTTCTTTAGTTACATAATTAATATAATTATTCGTAAACGCCCATAAATAACCGACATCATCCACCACTAACCTACCCGAAGTATAATCATCATTTTCAAAGATGGAACTCAGTATGGAATCTTTCTGAAAGTTGTGTGATACATCATCATATTTGAAAATTCCATTTTTGTTGGCTTGGTATATGTTATCATCAAATAATACCAAACTTGTATTGGCGCTTTTTTGAATGGTAGCATTCTTTGTGTATTCTGAGACTTCTTGAAGATTTTTATCTAGTGTTATTTCGTACACACCTTTGTATTCATGGTTCATCAAGATTTTGTTTGGCGTTACCCATTCAAAATGTTTGGATGAAATATCAAAGCCTTTGATTTTATAATTTAGTTTCCATATGTCATTCTCTTTATGTAGCACATACAATCCGTCATAATTTCCTTGAATGATTTGATCTTGTTTTCCTGGAACTGTTTTTATATCCCAAGTTCCTTGTACATTGGTAATTTTTTGTGATGTATTTCCTTTGATGAGAAAGGTTCCTGAATCATGTCCACAAAACAATTCGTTATCAATAATACGTAAACACCACACCTGCCCTTTTGTTCCGTTTATAAAACTAAAATCGTTATCACTTTCAGTATTTTTATAAAACAAGCCTTGATTTGTTCCTAGATATACACATCCGTTGTAAATGATAGAAGAATAAATAGTTCCAATGCGTCCAGTTTGATCGGCAAAGTACTTAAAAGGCTCTTTTGTGTTGATACAATTAATTCCATTATCCAAACCAGTCCATACATTGCCATCTATATCTTCAAATAAAGAAAGTGCGGTATTGTCACCTAAACCACTGGCTTGATCAATTCGATAGTGCAATGCTCCTTCGGCAGAAATATGATAAATTCCTTTAGCAATAGTACCTAGTATGTAACTTCCATCAGATAATTGAATGCTTGTGTATATACTTTTTTCATTGTATTGTTTTTGATATGGCAATTTCATCACTGTTAATCCTTCTTCATTATAGATAAACCAACCAGCATCACGCGTCACAATTACTTTTTGATTTCCTTTTGGGAATAATCCCACAATCCTGCTTTTTCGTAAAATAGCATTATCGCTGATCAGTTTTTTTTCACCATTTTCAATACTGTACAATCCTTCTTCAAGTACTTGAAAAAATAATTCATCTTGAATCTTATAAAGTTTCGTAATGATATTGTCTGAAATAATTACTTTTAATGAATTGTTTGTTGTATGGTAAATATAAATTCGATCCAATGATTGAAAAAGCACCCATTCATCTAGCGAAATAATTTGCCAAAACTGTTCGTCTTCTTCCATGTCAACGCTCAATTCATCTGTCAACGATGTATATTCTAAAATTCCAGCTGCATTTCGTTTCCAATACCCAAAATTCATATAACAACCTGTATACACACGGTCACCAATTACTTTTACCGAACGCATGATGGTTTCGTTGGGCGATTTATAGAGTTTCCACTGCGCTCCATTAAATTCTAACAAGCCTTTGTTATTGGCAACATACATACACGCGTCATCTGATTGCGAGATCATCCAGTTTTGGTTGTCCGCTTTGTATATTTTAGCTGTATAGTTGATAATTGGTGGCAATTCCTGTGCAAAGGAAAGACTAAAAAATAATACTAAGAATACATTTATTATGGTTCGCAAAAACTATTCGGGTTTGGGTTGTCTCGTAAAAATAAGGTTATTTTTTTGATTTAATAAAGCTTTTGCTGGCTATTTATTGTTCTTTTCTCTTTCAAAAACACTCATTTTTGAATTATTAAAATTAAAAATACCTATATGTAGTGAGTTAACGAATAATTACATTTCACTATTTTCGAACAACATTTAAAAAATAACTAACTAACCTTCTTAAAAATGCACTACAAATTTATTAATACTCTTTTGGTATTGATTTTTTCTGCCTTCATTGTATCCGATGGAGACTTAAAAATTGGTGATGAAATTTCTATTTCTAACAAGAAATATGTTTTAGAACAATGTTCCGATTGTTTTGGAAAACCTACTGAGTACAAGAAAGGGCTTTCACAATTTCAATCAGTTAATAAAAAAGAATATGCGAAACATGATTGGGAAATTACCAAAACAAAACTCTATGTAACTGCTGGAAAAAGCATTAAAAGCGTAGCTTTTGGACTTATTGGCAAAACACCTTTTGGAAGTATTGCTAAAGATGGGCTTGAACCTTGGGTAGATTTTGCCATTGATGAAGCAGGCAATTACAAACAATCTTCATTACGATCAAAGTTGCATGCTAGCATGAGTAAAAACATTGATCTTTATCTTCAAAAAGCACAATTAGAAAACGGTGAAGGAAATATTACATATGCACAGGTTGCAGGCGGATTTAAAGAATTCATTAACAATGGAGGGATTAGAAATGAAGACTATATTGTACTTGGTAAAAAAGTAGACGATTTTTTACTGGAGTATGTAAAAAACAATGAAATAAAGATTAAAAAATCGATAGAAGAATTTCAGCAAAAAATCTCTGATGCTCGTCAAGAAGGTGAAGCACAAGTAGAAGCACTAAAAAATAGTTTGAACAATAAGATTGAAGCAAGCGCAAATGAACTCAAAAGTAACATCAATGCTGTAAACAAGTTAGCTCTTGAAAACATGAAAGCTACACAAGAGATTGGGGAATCCCTAAAGAAGTTTGAAACTGAAGTTGCGGAAAAATTTGACATAGTCAATAAAGATATTGGAGAAATGCAGCAAGAGATCAAATCCAATACAGCGCGTATCAAAACCAATGAAGCCTACATAAAGAATAATGCACAAAACATTGAAGAAGTTCAAAAACGCACACATGAAAACCGACAACTAATTACTCAGAATGCGTATAAAATTGATGTAATTTCAGGCGTGTTATATGAAAATGCCAATACTGACGGAAAACTTAAATTACTCAAAGTAACCAAGTTTCATGATGATCCTGTAAAAAACAAAGAAATCATAGAAACAGAACGAAGCAGACTCAACAATATTCAATCTGTAGAAAAAATACAGAGAGGTATGAGTTATGCTAAAGAGATGACTACACTTGCTGTTCATCTAGGATTGAGTCCTAAAGATGCTGAAAATATTAACAAAGCCATAGAAATCTCAGATGTTATCTTACAAGGTACCATGGCATATTTTACATCAAATCCACTACAGGGTTTGCAAGCTGTAAATGGTGCATTGGGAATTTTATCTGGAAAAAGCGGACAGGCAGATCCTCAGTTTGAAGCTATCATGGGAAAACTGAATGAAATTAGCAATCAATTGGTTGAAATTGACAAAAAAATTGTTGCATTAGATGAAAAAATTGTCAAACTCTATAATCTCAATATTGAATTGCATAAAGAGACCATCAACCGTTTCAATCAATTGGATTATAAATTAGATATCTTATCAGATCAAGTAGATTATATCATACAAATCATCACTTCAAGTTGTGAACAAGTAATTGATGCAAAAGATTATGAATTGTTGTGGAATGGAATCAATAATGCTACAAGCATTCAAGATTTACGAGATCAGCATGACTTCTTCCCTATTCTAAAAAAAGTATTGTTATGTATAGAATCGAATTTAGAAATAAGTAATGTAGATGCACGTACATTTTTACATTTCAATAAAGTAGACTTAAATAACAAGTGGGAATCCCAAATTTTATCGCCACTCCTAACTTTATTAAAGAATCATTACAATTCTGAGGAACGTAGAGAAATTTTTGCAGATGCTATTGGTTTCAGCCCTTTAAAAACCAATACTTTTTCTAATGTTTATAGTGAAGTAAGGCAAAAGAAAAATACAAATAGCATTGACAATATAACCTCGGTTACTGTAAAAGATATGAACAGGTTATTGCATCCTAAAAGTGTTGTGCAGCTAAATTATTACTTAAACCTTTTAGAACCCTATTTTTATTACGGAAACCACAGTAAAAACTATTACCCTTTTGAAAATGAACGAATTCAAAACTTTCCCGCTGCTTATTATAAAGCAAGAAATCAAGTATTGGAAATTTGGTATCGTACACTATTAAAAGACTGTCAAATTGCAATTGCTCAACAAAACATGCTTTCTGGTGCACCGTTAATTAGTAAATTTCACAATGAAATTTCCAATCCTAATGTGACTCCTGAAAGTGAAATGATTTACCGTTTGTTAAACTCTGAAAATTTATACTTACAAACTAATGTTGCTACCAATATTTTACACACCGAATTGGCAGGAAATAGTGTGCTACTAAAAAAATTACAAAGTTCTTTTCTAAGTTCTTATGCTGATGCTACAGCAACGATTCAAAGTCTGAATGAGTTTATCAATGGTACATATTATAAACTTGCTGTAGTAGGAAGTGAAGAAAAAGGGTTTTCAACCATGTTAAAGATTACCACAAAAAACATTCCTGGATATGAAAACTTACCTACTGAAATTTATTTACCCATTCAGACGATAGATATCATTATGGAAAATAAAATGATGTACCCAAAAGTTTTGGACGAATTACACACTACCAAAACCAAAGTAATTGAAAAAATTATTGAATATGACATTATGGAGAAGGCTTCTAAAGAAGAATATAACGAATTAAAAACTTTATTAAATACACAAATACTATGAAATCGTCCAAAATTTTTAGTGTAGCATTCATGTTGTTTATTAGCACATTCATGTTCATGAGTTTACGAACACCACAAAATAATAATTCGCATATTGGAGATGTAAAATACTCCATTTTACCAGCAGATTTATTTAATGAAACACAAGAAGGAAAGTGGGTTTTGTTAGATGGGAAACCACTTTCTAATCTTTCAGAATTATATGAGTTTTTAGATGGAAAAATGCGGTTGGACATTTTAAAAAAAGAAGGCGATTTTTATCTACTACCAGATGTCAGAGGACGTTTTGTACGAAGTATGAATGTGAACGGACAAGGAGATGATCCGGATACAAAAAGAAAAGTTGGGAGTTACCAACAAGATATGTTTCAAACCCATACGCACGCTTTAGGTGTTGGCGTTTCTGACAAACAAGCAGCATCACAGTTAGATCGACCTCGATTTGCTGATTTTGCTCAAAAATTTCAACGTGCTCCATTTCAAACGAAAGGAGCCATTAATGGCCATGCTGGGGAGGAAACCAGACCAAAAAACATCGCATTATATACATATATTAAAATAGCTAACTAATCTTTATATTATGAAAATTAAAACAACTCACTTTCTCTCGCTGACAGTAATTATTTTTTTAATCATGGGATTTTCAAGAAATCAGACGGAAGATTATCATCAAATTGGAGACATCAAATATTCCCTTCTACCACCAAATACATTTGCAAAAACTCAAAAAGGCAGTTGGGCATTGTTAGATGGAAAACCCATTGCAGAAGATCAAAAATTATACACACTATTAGAACAAGATTTTTTGCTTGATATTTTCAAAGATGGAAATGGTATTGTAAAACTACCTGATGCTAGAGGCAGCTTTATACGAAGTATGAATATCAATGGACAAGGAAATGATCCGGATACAAAAAGAAATGTGGGAAGTTATCAACCTGACGCTCTAAAGACCCATAAACACGCATTACAAAATACCATATATAAACATGGACGCTCGTTTAAAGGAGATAATGCTAAAGATCATGCTCTAAAGCATGCATATGGAAGTGTTTGGGCTTCAGTAACCAAAAATACAGGTGGTGCAGCCGAGTCAAGACCTAAAAACATAGCCTTATATTGCTATGTAAAGGTCTCAAATTAAATACTAAAAAAGCTAGTTTTTTGATGAAACGAGCTTTTTATTAGAAATCTTTTTGATGGTACTATAAAGTAGCTGCAATTATCTCACAGCAATCTAATGTTTCTTGTACATGCTGTAAGGTTGTTCTGGGATTTATCAAACACATTCGTAGTACTACTTGTCCTTGCAATACTGTTGTTACTAACAAAGCTTCACCTGAACTGATTACTTGTTTTGATATTTCCTGATTCAATGCATCTAATTCTTTCTCTGAGAAGTTTTTCCCGATAGGATTATATCTAAAATTAATAACGGCCAGCGTTGCCGGTGATATTACTTCCCAATATGTACTTTTACGCAATATACCTTCTACATTTTCTGCAAGTTCTATATTGCACTGTACCGCAGCTTTAAAAGAGTTTAATCCAAATGTTTTAACAGACATGTAAAATTTTAAAGCCCTAAAACGACGTGTTAACTGAATTCCGTGATCATAAAAATTAATTTCAGATTCATTTCCTTCTACATCTCTTAAGTATTCTGGTTTCTCTGTAAAAGTCTGACTTAACCATTTGTGATTTTTTACTAACAAACAACCCATCTCATACGGTTGATAAAACCATTTGTGCGGATCTACCGTTAGAGAATCTGCTTTTTCAATTCCTTTTAATAATTCCTTTCCATGTGTTCCTAAAATTGCTGCACCACCATACGCACCATCTACATGCATCCACATATCTTCTGTTTTACAGATAGCAGCAATTGTATCTAAAGGATCAACAGTTCCTGTATTTGTCGTTCCAGCAGAAGCAATAATACAAAACGGTTGCAAGCCTTCTAATCGATCTTTTGCAATCGCGTTTTTTAATTTATTTACTCCCATTTTAAACTCAATGTCGGTTGGTATAATTCGAATTTGTTCTTTTTTAAATCCTAATACTCGAATTGCTTTTATGTTTGAGGAATGTGCCTGATCAGACAAATAAATGACTGCTTTTGAAAAATCGTCTCCACATTTTACCCTTCTAGCTGTCACCAATGCTGTTAGGTTTGCCATAGAACCGCCACTTGTAAACAATCCGCCTCCTTCTTTGGTTGGAAACCCGAACATTTCCACTAACCAACCTATCGTTATAATCTCCAATTCTGCGGCTGCAGGAGAAGCTGCCCAACCACCAGAAAATATATTAAATCCTGTTGCCAATGTATCAGCCATAGTGCTGATATAATTGCTTGGTCCAGGTACAAATGAATATGATTTTGGATGCGAAACAATGGTACTATTTGGCATTATTTTTTCCATAACATCATTGAGTACAACTTGTGCTTCAGTAGCTTCCAAAGGAACATCTTCTAATAACAAAGTTTCCATATCCTTTCGAGAAGCCATTGCTACTGGATTTTTTTCTTCTTGTGTATCAAAATGCGCTACAATATGATCTATAATTTGATATCCGTATTCCCGCATTTCCTCTTTTGACAAGCTTAATGTCGCGTTGATTACGTTCTCCATTTTTTGTAAATTTTTCTTTATTTGAATTCTTCTGCAAAAGTACTCAAAAGAAGTAGCTTTTCACTGGTATAATACCTAATAACTTGCCTTTTTACCGATATAAAACAAATTGGTTAAAAACTGTGTATTTATTGTATCATTTAAAAAAATCTAAATACAAAAAATAGTATACTGCAGAAATGGAAGCAACTATAAAATTCAAGCTTGTTTTGAGGAGTCTTTGTTGAATTTGATTCAGTATCTTTGTTGTAAATACTATTATTCATGAATCTACAAGAATTATTTCATACCGTATATGATTATCTAAAATTCAAAAAGTTTAGTGAAGAAACTGCCATATATTTAAATTTAATTGTTGGTATTTTAGCCATTAGCATTCTTGCTTTTATCATTGATTATATTACGCGTCGCTTGTTTATTGCCTTAGCATATCGTTTGGCACCACGAACAAAGAATAATTTTGATGATTTTCTGGTTAAGAATAAAACACCACAAAATTTAGCGCATTTAATCCCTGTATTTTTAATTGAACAAGCGACTCCTTATTTATTTCAAGATTTTCCCGATTTTCAACATAGCTTTTTAGTAGCGATTGATATTTTCTTAGTGATTTTAATCATTAAGGTGATTAGAAGCATTTTAAATTCGCTTCGAGATTACTTAAAAACGTTGAATTCTTTTAAAGACAAACCAATTGACAGTTATATTCAAGTCTTCATGATTTTTGTGTGGACTGTGGGAATTATTTTAAGTTTTTCTATCCTTACGGGAAAATCCATTATTGCATTTGTTACTACTTTAGGAGCGCTTTCTGCGGTAATTTTGTTGATTTTTAGAGATACGATTCTCGGTTTTGTAGCCAGTATTCAAGTTGCTGTAAACGATATGGTTCGTATTGGTGATTGGATTACGATTGAAAAATACGGTGCCGATGGTGATGTTGTAGAAATCAATTTGGCTACTGTAAAAGTGCAGAATTTTGATAAAACCATTAGTACCATTCCCACCTACGCATTAATCTCTGATTCGTTTAAAAACTGGCGTGGGATGAGTGAATCTGGAGGAAGGCGCATTAAACGTTCTATTATTATAAAAGCACAAAGCATTCATTACATCACGGACGAAGAAGTAAAATCTTTAGAGAAAATACAATTGATTTCTAATTACATGAAAGGTCGCCAAGAAGAAATTGCACGGTATAATGTTGATCGTAATATTGATAAATCTTTGCTTATCATCGGACGAAATATGACCAATATCGGTGTATTCCGAAAGTATGTGGAATGTTATTTAAACGAGCACCCTGCCATTAACAAAGATATGACGATTATGAGTCGTCAATTGGCGCAAACACCACAAGGAATTCCTTTAGAGATATATGCGTTTAGCACAGATAAAGTCTGGAAAAACTATGAATATATCATGGGCGATATCTTTGATCATTTGTTGGCAGCGCTTCCCTACTTCAATTTGGAGATATATGAATTGAGTGTGGATGATTCGATACGTTCGTCTTAGGTATTTAGTGTTAGAAAGATCCGTTCAAAGTTTATTTTCATTGTCATTAAGAGAGAATATGACGAAGTAATCTGTTTGAATCATAGCATAATTCTTTTCTGAAACTTACAGACTGTCAAGAGTTTCTATTAAATTTTTGCGATGACGTTTCATGATACTCTGATTATCCTATGAAACTTCTCACCACTCTAACTAAATTAATAACATATCAATTCTATAAACCCATAAACAAAATCGATCGTTTAAGCATTGCATGAACTATTTTCTAAGCAATATGTCGTATCTTTGTAAATAGTTTGGAACAGACCTAAAAAATGATTGACACACTCCCAAAAGATAAGAAAATAGTACTCTTCGATGGTGTTTGCAACTTATGCAACGGCTTTGTGGATAAGATCATTTCGCAAGACAAAAAAGATGTATTTCGTTTTGCGTCTTTGCAATCAGAAATTGGCATTGCTATACAGGAACATTTACAGCTCGATACTTCTCAATTGGATTCCGTAATTTTGTATGTACCCGAAAAAGGAACGTATTATCATAAATCTTCTGCAGCATTCCGAATTTTAAACGAATTTGGCGGTGCTTGGAAATTGTTGCAAGTCTTTCGAATTCTTCCAAAGTTTATCAATGATTTTGGCTATAATATCGTAGCTAAATATCGTTATAAATGGTTTGGTCAAAAGAATACTTGTAGAATGCCAACGCCAGAGGAACGTGCTAGGTTTTTGGGATAGTTATTCTTCTTCGGTGTTTTTTGTTTTTTGTAAAATGATTCTGCCTTAACTTTTGTACTGTAAAATCTAAGATATTTTATTCAGCAACTACTACTTTCAAACCTTTTACTCAAAAAATCTTCAGTTCGTATACTTTTCGCTAAAAAATAAGAAACGTCTTCCTTTTAGCGTTATGATATAGTACTTTTACATTACAACGAATAAAAACATGAAAAAAAAGTGTATTACAGTATTTTTTCTTTTGGTAACGATAGTAACATTCGCACAGAAAAAAGAAAAAATTAAAGGAAATAGAGAAGTAACAACAGTGATTTATGAAATTGATCCGTTTACAACTCTGGAAGTGAAAGAAGAATTGGAAGTTGTGTTATTGAATGGCGAAACTCCAAAAGTAGAAGTGATTGCAGATGAGAATCTTCATGAAGTATTTAATATAGATGTAGTTGATGGAACGCTGAGTATTTCTACCTCAAAGCAAATTCGCAGTCATAAGAAGCTAGAGATTTTTGTTACAATTTCGAAAGATTTACAACGCATTCACGCCGAAAGTGAAGCGGAATTGAAATCTGCAACAACACTAAATATCGATAAAGCAGAGATTAATGTACTTGGTAAAGCAAAAATCGATTTGCGAATTATAGCAGACTCACTAGCTGTAAATGGTTTTGGAAGAACCAAACAACATTATGAAATTTCGTCTCGCGAATTGATTGTGACTGCATTTGAAGATGCAGAAATCATAGGAAATGTAACGGCTACAAAGTTGACTTCGCAAGTAGAGTTTGGAGATGTACAATTGAAAGGACAAACAGATACGTTGTTCTTAGAAGTGAAAGAGAAAGGGAAATTCATTGCACATGAGTTGCCTTCAAAGGAAATTCACGTTACAGCTACTGAACAAGGAAAAACAGTCCTAAACGCTACCGAACAAATTACGATTGATGCACATGATCGTTCTGAGATTGACTTATTAGGAAGTCCAAAATCAATTATCATGCATAAATTTAAAGGAGAAGCTGTTTTACGGAAGATTAGTGAAGCAAATAAAGGTTTTTTAAAGCGTATCTTTTAAGAAGACATATTGTTTTAATGAAGCTATCTGATTCTTTGAAAGCAGATTACTTCATAGCTTATTCCTCGTAATGACATTTCAAAATGTTGAGTTGAAAACAATATTGAAAATCAAATGGTAAATCTATGATTCTTTGTATCGAAATCTACTCAGAATTATGTACTTTCATGCTTTATTAAAAAGTAAAAATAGACAGTTGCTATGGATTTTTTCACCATCATGATTATTTTGATTACGCTTGTAGTCTTTGTATTTATTGTATTGATCGCGTTTGTAATGAAAAAATCAAAAGATGTAAAGAATGAAGGTTTTTTAGAAGCTGAACGCAAAGAAATGTTACAAAATGTAGTAAAGAAGCGTAAAAAACTGATCCCTCACAAAGCCGAATACTATTTGCAAATTACAGATGCAATGACGTTTCAACGCATCGAAGATGTTAGAAGCATCCGAATTTCTGGACTTTTATACAATACAAGTCGAAAACCCATTGTTGCTTTTGAACGTGTAGAACGCGGCAAAAATGCTACAGGACAACTTGTTGCGCTGACCAAAAAACAAGAATTTATATATGAGTTTTTAGGCTTAGATATTTCTATAATTTGTGATGGTGAATTGTTAGGCACATGGGATTCTAAAGGAATTCTAAATGATGCCAATAAAAAAACTATTGGAAAACTGCAACGCACACAAGAAACCAATACGTTGTCATTGCATGATAGAAATTTGGCAAGTATCAAAAAAGCACCTTTATATGATCATATTGCTAAAATTTCAGAGGTTTCAGAGGTTTTTGAGGGATTAAATAATGGTACTTCACTCCTAACCCTTAATGATACTCCAAATACTGAAGAGGAAAATTGGGTATTGGCATTGGGCATTTTTGAGATTGCTTTCTACGGAAATACGACAGTTAACTAAATGAAACGACCCGTTTACGCATTCATAGTTTCGTTTTACGGTTGATTTACATAGCTTTAAATCATCAATAATTAATCAAATTATGAAAAGAATCTATTTAAGTTGCTTACTATGCATATGTATGTTAATAAGCTATGCACAAACGCAAAACAACAATGTTGTTGTGACAGAAACCAACGAATCGATTGTTCCATTTATTGACAAATTGCAAAATGGCGAACAATTCACCATTCATTATTCTTCCACAGGTTGTTTTCACAATACGAAAGAAACGATGAAGTTTCAGCGCGAAAACAATACCTATTATGTTATTTTCAACAAAGAGAAAAAAGCACTCGACGATAATTTTATAGAAAACATACGAGATTTTGAAAAACAACTCGCGCAACAAAATAATATGGGTTGCACTACTGTAGATAATTATTTAATGATTTACAATGATGTGCAACGAATTGCTGCCGATGGAAGTTGTTCTTGGAATGGGTATAGTAAATTGAAAAAATTATTTGGCTTTACAGCATAAACTTAATTCTCAGTAATTAAAAAAGCGCCAATTCAATATGAATTGACGCTTTTAGTCAGTCTCCTAAAACTTGTGGTTGTGTTAGATTATACGATGTGACTTGGACAACAAAATCCACCACCTAAATAAATCCAACCTAGAGGACAGTCACCACTTCTTTCGCAATAAAGCATTATTCCTCCTTTGATTTTTAAAGTAGGAATAAACAACAATAGAAATGTTAATCCCGGTAGAAATTCACAAATTTTTATAAAGGTTGATATTTTGATGTACATTCATAAAAAAACATGCTAAATTATAGTTTGCATGTTTTTCATTATTATAAAAATCAACAATAAATCGTTGCTTTATCTACCAAATACGTGAACGGTCGCTCTACTTTTAGAATTATTTTTTGTGTCGTAGATAAATGTAATTTTTTTAATAATTCTATTACGTCCATCCAAATCAATGACACGTGAATTACTCCTTCTGTTAAAATTATGTCTTAGTTTGATTTCTTCTTTGGAACCATTTCCATAATGCACTACCATTCTATGCATATTTAATGCTCCTTTTGAAACTACTAGTTTTAGTTTTTTAAATGTTCCTTCATGTTTTCCTAAACGAATCACATCTTTGTCTAGTTTGTAATTAACTTTTTTACTTCCGAGTTTTTCCCACTTCCATTTGCTTACAAAAGTATCTGTTGATATGCTCTTAAAACTAGACAATCCAATCCATAAAATGGCACTCAAAATAAAGGTTGCAAATAATCTCATAATATTCCTTTTTAAAGTTATCAATTTGTGTTTACATAGACGTTTGTTTCTATGACTTACAAATTGAAAAAAGGTTTAATGATATTTATTTTTAGATTTTTGGAAATTATAAATAGCTTTTTGGAAGAAATATCGTTTGATGTGCCCAATTTCAATATAACTTTAAAATTGTTCATTTTAAAATTTACGTTTATGAAGCAAAACATTCCCTTGATTTTTATTCATGTTTTATGGTATCCTTGTTGTCAGCTTTCTGATCAAAAATATAAGAATCAGCAAACAATGAAAGATTTATATTTTTATGATATTGATGGCAATTGCTTTTCTTTACAAAATATTAAACAAGTATGGAGTATTTATATCAAAGCACATAGCAAACTAATAGGTTTGAATACATTTAAAGTTAAATATCTTAGGATCAAATCTTGTACAGATATTGTAACCGGCAAAAAACATCAGCTATTAATTGGTTACACTAATAAGAAACGCATAAAAATAACCTGCAAATTAAACCTTTACAAAGATGCCTTTCGTTTCGACAATGAAATCGCTATTTACCATAACTGCAGTACAGTATCAGACATACAAATTAAAGATGGATGTTGGATATTAAGAAATGATACGCAACACAATCAACAAATAATTGAAATGATACCATTACATTAGCTACTATATTATTGGCATTTTTCGTTATAAAATTTCACAACTTCTTCAATATGTCTTGATTTAAATTCTCTTTTGTGTATCTTTTCTGTCAATTTAGTGCAGTCTGCAAAGAAGGTAGTTGCTACTTTTTTAAAATCTGCACTCGAAAATGCGCCTGTGGTCGTTATATGCGTTACTTCTGTATCGTTTGGTCGTTTTACATAATAATCAACTACATCCATTGCCATCATTGACATTCCATTGATTCCGTCAAATCCAGATGTAACATCTTCATATAAACAGACTTTTCCTAGGATTGTTTCTTCAAATACCCTTCCTTTATCTTTTCCTGCAATTTTAAAGTAACGATAGGTCTTTATATTGTTTCTTGAATGTGCTACTTTTATATAATCGATATCAGTATACAAGATTTTTTTGCCTTTTGCTTTTTTATAGGGTTTGTATTTGTAAAAATCTCCTCTAAACTTCCCTACTCCTTTTAGTTCTTCTCCTGAATGTAGTTTAATTTCACAGTAATCAAATTGAGCACTAAGCGTTTGTACCGTAAAAATGCAGATGAATACTAGGATTATTTTTTTCATGTATAGAAGTTTATTCAATTATTTTATGGCTTAAGGATAGCAAAAAATATTCCAATAAATGTTTTTTGATTTTATGATTTGAAAAGGTGAACATTTGAAGGTTTTATTCCAAAAGTCGCATGTTAACGTACCAAAAACGTAATATTAGCTTGTCGAATTGAAGCATGTCCAATATACTCAAAAGAGCAAAGCGATCTAAAAGCCTAGCGCGTCCAACTACTATCTAAAACAAACCAATTTGTCCATCATCTGTTACAGGCCCATTTTCGGTATCGTTATCACCTTTTACAGTTTCTTCGTCGACCACTTCCATTTCTTCTGCTGGCACTTCTTGTTCTTCTTCATAAGGCAACGATTCTAAGGCATTAATTTGCCTTACTTTATCTGTTGTCAATTGATTTCCGAGTGCTTTGATACCTTTCACAGAAATAAATTCTTCCAAATTAACTTCCATATTTGGCTTTTGTTCTTTTCCGCGTTGCTTGTAGAATACCACTTCTGCCATTGGTCGCCAATCGGTCATAATCAACTCTAATTGCGATTTTGGATGTTCAGTAATAAACTTTTCTGTTTTAGTAGCATGTTCTACCAAGAAGCGTTTTACATAATAGCGTTCTTTTTCGCCATCGTAATAAATTGCAGAAATTGGTTTTTCAGGATTCCATTTTTCCAATACAATCATATCACTGTCAAAATGTGCAGTGAGCTCTGGTAAAATCGTTTTTACTTCTCCTTTTTGATTGATAATGAGTAAACGATCTTCACCTCTAAATTCACCAATCAATTCACCTCTAGCATCTACATTGAGACGTTGTACGGTATTGTCAAACCAGATTTTACGAGGTTTTAAGGTAGAAACTCCTTTTTCTTTTAGTTCTACACGTTTGATAGAATATTTTGTGACGATGTTTCCTTTTACGCCTCTTCCTTTGATGTTTAAATCAGCAAAGTCCAAATCCCATTTGAGTTTCTTAATACTTCCTGCTTGACGTAATAAGATTGTCACTACTTCTGCTTCTCCATTTGGATTGGCAGTAAAATAGGTAACCATAGAACCTTTTTTACCTTGCGTTAAATCGTATTCTTTATCACGTGTAACACTTGTAACCGCAAAACGTTTGATATAACTTGCACCACCTTTTCCGTCACGGTAAATCATGTTGTAAATGGTACGCTTATCTTTTTTCTTAAAGATAGCAACGTGAATAATATTTTTTCCAATAAATGTTTTGGAGTCTACACGTGTAACTTGCATTTTTCCATCACGTGTAAATACGATAATATCATCAATATCAGCACAATCCGTTACATATTCATCTTTTCGAAGCGATGTTCCAATAAAGCCTTCTTCCCTATTTACATAGAGTTTTGTGTTACGGATCACTACTTTTCGTGCGTCTACATCGTCAAAGATTCTGATTTCTGTTTTACGCTCTTTTCCTTCTCCGTATTGCTTTTTTAAACGCTTAAAGTAATCAATCGCATATTCGATTAAGTGTGCTAAATGATGTCTTACTTCCGCTATTGATTCTTCCAAAGCATCAATTTTTTGCTGCGCTTTGTCAATATCAAATTTAGAAATACGCTTGATTCGAATTTCTGTCAAACGTGTGATATCTTCTACCGTTACCTCTCGTTTTAAATGTGTGATGTGTGGCTTCAACCCTTCATCAATTGCATTGATAACACCTTCCCATGTTTCTTCTTCCTCAATTTCACGATAGATTCTATTTTCAATAAAAATTCGCTCTAAAGAGGCAAAATGCCATTGTTCCTGAAGTTCTCCTAATTGAATTTCTAATTCAGATTTCAATAATTCAACAGTATGTTCAGTTGAGCGACGCAACATTTCCGAAACACCAATAAACAACGGTTTATTATCAAAAATGATACAACCTAATGGCGAAATAGAACTTTCGCAATTGGTAAATGCATACAACGCATCAATCGTTTTATCTGGTGAGATATTATTTGGCAAATGCACTAAAATTTCAACATCAGCCGCCGTATTATCTTCTATTTTTTTAATCTTAATTTTACCCTTATCATTCGCTTTTAAGATCGATTCAATCAACGACGTTGTATTGGTCGCAAATGGAATTTCTGTAATGACTAAGGTGTTTTTATCTCGCTGTGAAATTTTAGCACGCACACGTACTTTTCCTCCACGCAATCCATCATTATAATTGCTCACATCCATAATTCCCGATGTTGGGAAATCAGGGTAAATCTGGAAACGTTTTCCTTGTAAATGCTTAATAGAAGCATCTATTAACTCCAAAAAGTTATGTGGTAATATTTTTGTAGATAAACCTACGGCAATTCCTTCCGCACCTTGTACTAATAACAAGGGGAATTTTACAGGAAGATTGACTGGTTCGTTTTTACGTCCATCATAGGAAAGCTGCCATTCCGTAATTTTTGGACTGTACACAACATCTAAGGCAAACTTAGACAAACGTGCTTCAATATAACGCGAAGCTGCCGCACGATCACCCGTAAGAATGTTTCCCCAGTTTCCTTGCGTATCAATCAACAAATCTTTTTGACCAATTTGTACCATGGCATCTGCAATACTGGCATCACCGTGTGGATGATACTGCATGGTATGTCCAACAATATTGGCAACTTTGTTGTAACGTCCATCATCCAAATCTTTCATTGAATGCATGATACGGCGTTGTACTGGCTTAAAACCATCTTCAATGGCTGGTACTGCTCTTTCTAAAATCACATACGATGCATAGTCCAAAAACCAATCTTTGTACATTCCTGTAACTTTGGTAATTGTATCCTGCGCATTGTTTTCATGTTGCTGATTTTCAGCATGTAGTTCTTCGTTATGTTCTTCCATTAAGAAATTTCGTTGTTATTCTTTATCACTTTTTCAAGCGATTTTTTTAAAGCTCTTTTTTTACGCGAACTCAATAAGGTAATATTAAATCGTACACGTTTTATTTGATTGGTTTTCGATTTTACATAGACATACAAAAAGCTATATAGTACAAAGTTTTGTATGCGATATCGTTTTAGCTTTTCTTTTGGAAATTCTGCTCTATGTTCACGATAATTGATAAAATTGGAAATAAATAATCCCTTGTTGATAAGCGTCAATACATTGCCATCGCTATCAAATTCAAAATACTTTGCTGTATTATAGAAGACCAAAATCATAAAAATAAGTACTGCAGGTATTGCGTACCACACTTTAGTTTGATTTACATCTTCCCGAAAAAGGAATAGGTATAGCATTACGAGAATACTTCCAATTCCTAAAAAAAAGTAGAGAAATGGAACCCACTTTTTTGATTTTTCGTTACTAAACCTCATGCTATCAACTATTTGTCTTCAATAAGGTCTAATTCTACCTTTAGGTTATTAATAATAAATTCTTGTCTGTTTGGGGTATTCTTTCCCATATAGAATTGCAATAATTCTTCTATGGAAGTTTCTCTGTCTAACATGACAGGGTCGAGACGAATATCGTCTCCGATAAAATGTTTGAATTCGTCTGGTGAGATTTCTCCCAAACCTTTAAATCGTGTGATTTCAGGTTTTCCAGACAACTTATTAATAGCGGCTAGTTTTTCTGCTTCACTATAGCAGTATATAGTTTCTTTTTTGTTTCGTACTCTAAATAAAGGTGTTTGTAAAATGTATAAATGTCCTTCTTTGATCAATTCTGGGAAAAATTGTAAAAAGAACGTTATTAATAACAAACGAATGTGCATTCCATCCACATCGGCATCGGTTGCGATTACGATGTTGTTGTATCGTAAATCTTCTAATGACTCTTCAATGTTTAAAGCGGCTTGTAAAAGATTGAATTCTTCATTTTCATATACAATCTTTTTGGACATTGAGTATGAGTTCAATGGTTTTCCTCGCAAACTAAATACCGCTTGCGTATTTACATCTCGTGATTTTGTGATAGAACCCGAAGCCGAATCTCCCTCGGTAATAAACAAGGTGGTTTCTAATCTTCTGTCTTTTTTTACATCACCTAAATGAATACGACAGTCACGTAGTTTTTTATTGTGCAAACTTGCTTTTTTAGCACGTTCTTTGGCTAATTTTCTAATTCCAGAGAGTTCTTTACGCTCACGTTCTGCTTGCAGAATTTTACGTTGTAGTTTTTCTGCCGTTTCTGAATTTTTATGTAAAAAGTTATCCAAATACCTTCCAATAAAATCATTGACATACGTACGAACAGTTGGCAAATCGCCTCCCATTTCTGTAGAACCCAATTTTGTTTTGGTTTGCGATTCAAAAACAGGTTCCATTACTTTGATACTTACCGCTGATATAATGGATTTACGAATATCAGACGCTTCATAGCTTTTTCCGTAAAAGTCACGCACTGTCTTTACAATGGCTTCTCTAAAGGCAGCTTGATGCGTTCCTCCTTGTGTTGTATGTTGTCCGTTTACAAACGAATGGTATTCTTCGCTGTATTGTGTTTTACTATGTGTAATGGCTACTTCAATATCATCCCCTTTTAAGTGAATGATTGGATAAAGCATATCTTCTTTGTTGTTGTTGTCCTCCAATAGGTCTTTTAATCCATTTTCTGAAAAGAATTTCTCTCCGTTAAAAATGATTGTCAACCCAGGATTTAGATAAACATAGTTACGCAGCATTTTTGCCACGTACTCCATACGGTATTTGAAGTTTTTAAAGATGGTATCATCAGGAATGAACGCTACTTTAGTTCCGCGTCTACGCGATGTTTCATCTAAGAACTCTTTTCCTTTCAATTCTCCCAAAGCAAATTCGGCAGAACTCGATTTCCCATCACGGGTAGATTCAACTCTAAAATAGCTAGATAATGCATTTACGGCTTTTGTACCAACTCCATTTAGTCCTACTGACTTTTTAAAGGCTCTTGAATCGTACTTTCCTCCTGTATTCATCTTCGATACTACATCGACTACTTTTCCGAGAGGAATTCCACGCCCGTAATCGCGTACAATCACTTTTGATCCTTGAATAGAAACTTCAATGGTTCTTCCAGCGCCCATGACAAATTCGTCAATTGAATTGTCCAGCACCTCTTTTAGAAGGATATAAATTCCGTCATCGGCAGACGATCCATCTCCCAATTTTCCGATATACATTCCAGGACGCATACGGATATGCTCTTTCCAGTCTAGTGAACGTATGTTATCTTCGGTATATTGTGAGTTTTGTGACATTTATAGAAGTGATATTTGGGTTGGATGCTAATATACTATTTACATTCAAAAAATAAAACTCAAACACCTGAAAGTAATCAACAAAAAGCGCAATATTTTTGTCAATATTGCGCTTTTTTAAGTCATCTGTTATATGTTCCACTTATTCTGACCAATATTGAAGTGTTACAACGATAAATCCATCACTTCCAACCAAACTCGGATCTAAGGTTACTACCGCACTTGAAGCACCGTCAAAATACCCATCATAGGCATCAAAACGATAGGTGCCTGCTGGTAAATTTGCAAACGTATCAATCGTGTAGTAATCTGTATAAAAGACTTCTCCAGTATCTTGATTTGTTGCGCCATATCCAGGTAAGGTTCCTGCTGGTACAGGAGCTCCTGTAAGCTCATCTACCAATTCAATACGAACATTGTAAACAGTTGCTACTGCCTTGAAAGCAGTTGCTTCAGTTTTGATTTCTTTTGCTAAGTTGATTTGTGTGTTTAAGAAACCTCTGATTTCTCGAATCAATTGGCGTGCTACACTTCTATTGTTTTGTTGAATAGCTATCTGTAAATCAGAACTTTTGATGCGCACATAATCTTCATTTCCTTCAATTTGAGAAGCCTTACTTTGGATGCTACTAGGATCAATATTGCTGTTTCCTTGTGCTGCACTTCCAATGTAGTAGTTGATTTCATCACTGAATTCTTCTACGACTTCCATACTAATATCCATGATTTGAAGATACGCAGCTACATCAACATTTGAATTGTTGTTTACTTCATAATCAACTGTTAAGGTTTTTAAAGCAGCCTTTACTCTTTTCGCTTCGATACGAACAATCTCTGCAGAGTCAAAAGTTTCATCTAAATCATCTAAAACTGATTGTTGTGCTTGTGTATGTAATGCAAAGAATAATAAAAATGCAGTCCATACGAATGTAATTTTTTTCATGGTAAAATATATTTTTGGTTATACCACTAAATTACAACCAGTATGTATCTAAATGATTACTGATATATTATAAAAATCTTACTATTTTTCATTACTTTTCATCTAAAGATAACCTTTACTTTACGAGGGTTTCGCATAAAATATTTCAGAAGAAGTAGTGTATTTACAATAGTGTACATCCATATCCCAAAAATCAATATGATCAAGGTTAGCCGCTCCAGAAGGAACAAGCATTAATGAAGCTTTTCCATCAATCATAAATCGTTCCTCTCGCTCATATCTATTATCTAAGGTTGTTTCTATGTAGTATAAATAGTCATAAACAAAGTTAACATAACTTGTTTTTGAAACTTTTGCTTCTTCAGATGCCAAACTTTCCAACTTAAAAGTATCAAAATTTGCACCTATAGCTTTTTGAAATTCAATAGCGTTCAACGGTACTCCGTTTAAGCTTGGCATCACATTGAATTGTCCATCTATAAAGACCCATTTTTGCAAATCGTTCAAGAAAACTTCCGTAGCTACGTGACCTGGAGAACTTTTTCGTGTTTTAGCATCTGCTGTTTTTAAATACACTGTTCTTGCTTTAAAACCAAGTGCATTCAATTGATCGCGTAATACAATGGCATAAGCAAAGCATGGAAATTGTCCACCTTCTTCTGCTTCTTGAAGTATAGAGATAGCGTCATTTTTTCTAGGAGAATTGTTTCCATTGTGTTTCCAACGACTGTTAGTCCAGTTTAAAACATGCAATACTTTTTCTTTATCAGACATCGCATCAGACATTTCTACAGGATAAGCTTTTTTTAAACTTTCTAAGTACTTACTTTCTCCATCTTGATATTTTATTTCTATATCAGAATCTTCTGCTTTATTATAGTCTACAAGCATCGTTTTAAAAGGCACTCCTGTAATGATAGTGTGTGCCATTAAACTATCATTTAATTGCACATAAAAATCTTTACTTATGTCCGGAGCAATCTCAAACTCAATACTATCGATATCTGTTTTAAATAAAAAGGCTGTTTTTGGTGTATAACAGGTAATTTTTAGGGTATCATGTTCAACGTGAGGCGCAATTCCCCATCTTCCTCTGTACCAGTCCGTATCAACTTTATAAACGGTTTCAATAGAGTTCGCCTTGATTACAGGCGGCTTTTTTTCTGCTTCTTTTTTATCTGTGTCACAAGCAAAAATGGTGCATACTCCTAAAAGGATGACAATGTTTTTTTTCATATTAATGGTCTTAATATTTAGTTCTTAAAAAGAAAACTTATTATTTACATGATTAGTATATTCTCCTTAAGTTTTGTGCTTTTTTAAGTTGATTATTAATACTCCCAAAATAACAATCACCGATCCGAAATATTGCAAAAGACTCAATGTTTCCCCCAAGAATATTACCGCCAAAATGATCGTAGAAATTGGTCCAATTGCTGCAATAATGGCAAAGTTTGAAGAACTGATACGTTTTATAGATTCTGACACTAGAAAAGAAGGGATTACTGTAGCGATTAATGCAATTAAAAAACCTAATAGGTATACTTGCCACGGAAACTGAAATAGATCAAACTGCCAGCAATTCCATAATGAATAAATACACATATACAGGAAACCGACATCACATAAGCCGTAAATTTCACCACACCGAATTTTGGTATCAACCATCCACTTCCGACTAAATACGAAGCATAAGTAATAGCACTTAACAATACAAATGCGCCGCCTATATAGGTATTAGTTCCTGAAAATTGGACTTCTTGTCCAAATGCAATGATGATTCCTATGTAGGTAATACCAATGGCGAGGAGTTGTTTGGATTCAATTTTGGTTTTCAAGAAAAACCTGTTCAAAAGCAATACAATCGTTGGATACAAAAACAGAATAATTCGTTCTAGGCTCGCTTTTATGTACGTTAATCCTATAAAATCAAATAGACTTGCTAAATAATAGCCCACGACACCAAAAGCGATGATCCAAACATAGTCTTTTGTAGCTGTTGATGCAGGTTGCTTTTTATTCTTATAAGCAAAAGCAATAACAAGATATATTGGAAATGAAAATAGCATTCGCAACAACAACGCATCTAAGGCACTTACTTCATAGTTGTAGATGAGTTTAACCAAGACTGCTTTCGAGGAAAATAGGATAATTCCCAAAATACCGATACTTATGCCGTAAAAAAGTGCCCTGTTAGATTTCATCCGACAAAAGTATTATAAGTTTCTTTAATAAAATGGTGAAATCAGCTCATACTGTAATGGCAAAAGTAATAGAGTGTCTTTTCTACAATTCTTTTTGTTGGTAAAAATTGTGAATTAGCTAAATAGATGAATTAATAGTCAAATTCAACACATTTGTACGTATCATCAATGTATTGAGGCACCCAGTTTTTTAATTCTAATTTGTATTGTTTACTTGTGTTAAGACTGATAACCTGTAAAAAACTTCTTATGATTTGGTTCTTTAAATCGTATGCATGAGATAGATTGCAGAGCGCTACGCTATCTATTAAAATTGTTTTACCATAATTGATTTTGGAAATGTCTAGATGCTGTGTCAAGCTGTTTTTTAGAATGACAATTGAATCATTGTAGATAGGTTTGGCAAAGTCTCTTCCAATTCCACCTTCACTATACTTGAATTCATAGCCGTTGGTTAACATCTTCAGTATAGCTGGGTTGTTACTTATTTCAGAGTTAATAATTTTAGTGAGGTTTGGCTCTTTTTCTACCTTTTTACACCCAAAAAACAGCAAAAATAATAGCATAAATAAAGAAAGTCGTAATGTCATTATTTTTAACATATTAACACTGCTTTTATATTTTACAACATTTCTTTACGCATAGAAATCACAGCATTTGTAACTCCATCTCCTAGCTCGATATCATATGCTTTTACAAGAACATATCCTTTTGCTGCATAGAGTTTTTTACCACTCAGTGTTGCTACCAATTCTAAGGTCGTAAAGCCTTGTGTCATCGCTTCTTCTTCACACTTTACAAGTAGCATGGTTCCCAAGCCTTTTCTTATATGATTTGGATGAACAAAAAAAGCGCGTATTCTTGCTGCGTCTACACCTGGAACTAATAAATCATCACTTCCAACATGGCCTGAAGGTTCACTTTTTCCAAATAATAGTTTTCGCTTGCTCCAACCACCACATCCTACAATAGTACATTCCGGGTTTTCTACTATCCAATAGGTTTCATCATTGATCAATTGTACATCAACTGTCCAAGCATTTCCCAAGGCAGCATTAATTTCTGTTGTTGAGTAATAGTCGGCATTGATGGCAGTTGCAGATGCCTTGATTAATTTCTCAAGAGTTTCTACATCATTTAGCGTAGCTTTTCGAAGGGTAAAAAGAGCTTTTTCATTCATTTATACGTTGAATAAAAAATGCATTACATCTCCATCATTCACAACGTATGTTTTTCCTTCTATCGATAATTTTCCAGCTTCTTTTACTTTGTTTTCCGTTCCGTATTCCACATAGTCATCATATTTGATCACCTCTGCACGAATGAACCCTTTTTCAAAATCTGTATGAATTACTCCAGCAGCTTGTGGCGCCGTTGAACCAATTTTGATAGTCCAAGCACGTACTTCTTTCTCTCCTGCTGTAAAATAAGTTTGTAAGTCTAATAGTTTATAAGCAGCACGAATTAAACGAGAAACACCTGGCTCTTCCAATCCGATGTCTTCTAAAAACATTTGGCGTTCTTCGTAATCTTCTAATTCTGCGATATCTGCTTCTGTTCCAACAGCTAACACAATGATTTCAGCATCTTCATCTTTTACCGCTTCACGTACTTTTTCAACATAATCGTTTCCTGACTTTGCAGAAGCTTCATCTACATTACATACATATAGGATAGGCTTCGCTGTTAACAATTGAAAACCTTTCATCAACTCTTCTTCGTCTTCTGTAACCTCTACAGCTCTAGCGGAAATTCCTTGCTCTAAAGCATTTTTGAACTTTTCTAAAGTCGTCTGTTCTTTTTGTGCTTCTTTGTTTCCAGTTTTGGCTGCTCTTTTTACTTTTTCCAGACGTTTTTCAACTGTTTCTAAGTCCTTTAGTTGTAGCTCGATATCAATCGTTTCTTTATCGCGAATTGGATCTACACTTCCGTCTACGTGTACAATATTGTCATTGTCAAAACAACGCAATACATGCATAATCGCATTACATTCACGAATGTTTCCTAAAAACTGATTTCCTAATCCTTCTCCTTTACTCGCTCCACGAACCAAACCTGCAATATCTACAATTTCTACTGTAGCTGGCAATACACGTTGTGGATTTACCAATTCTTCCAATTTTTCCAAACGCGGATCTGGTACATTTACTACTCCTAAATTTGGTTCAATCGTACAGAATGGAAAGTTTGCACTTTGTGCTTTCGCATTCGATAAACAGTTAAATAAAGTTGATTTTCCAACGTTCGGTAATCCTACAATTCCAGCTTTCATTGTGATGATAAAATTTTAGTGGTGCAAATATACTATTTATGCATTGATATAATAATTTTATTTTACGAGGATTTACTGAAGCTTTTTATCTCTGATTTCAAAATAACAATACATAATGTAATCACTTAAAAATGAATGGATTTGAATATAAAAATGTGTCTAAAAAACAACAATAACTATTCATATTAAGTTTTCTTAACAAATTACAACCTACTGATTATTAGAACTATATACGTTATTTCATTAAAAAAGTGAAAACACGCAATCACAAAAATGGGTATTACTACGGATGTAAGAAATAACAACACGTATTTACTTTGTACTTGTAAGTAAAAACAATTAAAACAAACTCATTTTCTTACAAAAAATAATTTTTAACCTATTTAAAACCAAAATTATGGCTATTACAAAATTTAGCACAGTACAAGTAAAATCAGGTGAAACAGAAACAGTAGATTTAGGATCTACAATTATTAATGCTTCTACATCAGTACAAGGATTTGATGTTTCTTATAATCATGATCACCATGTTCGTTCAATCTCTGTGGCTAGTTCAATGAAAGGAATCTCTGGAAGTAAAGTTTCTGTAGGTGCAACCTGCGAAATGAGAGACGATTCTAACAATGTGGGCTATGGTACAGTCACTGTATTGATTATTGCAGACTGTGAGGCATAAAACATAATGTTTTTTTATAAGTGATGAGCAATATGTTTCATATTGCTCATCACTTTTTTTAACACATTACTTTCACAATCGTATAGTTTTCCCTCAAAACAATGCTCCTCTATTGCATCGGAAGTATTTAATTATTAATCAACCAAAACCTACACAAATATGAGTACAGAAGCCAATAATAAACAAATACCATCGATCCGTACTACACAATTTGAAGATGACGGAAATGATATTTTTAAAGACAGTGTCAATCTTTTTCGTGGAGATGTCAATCTTTCGTTAGATTTAGTAAGCTTAAAGGGAAGAAACGGACTCGATTTTAAAGTAACTGCCTCCTACGGAAGTAATGTAAAAAACAACATTCAAATCTCGAATGAAGAGAAACCTACAGGAATACTAGGATTAGGATGGACCTTACCCTTCCAACGCATCGAAGTTGAAACATCGGGGAATGCTACACCAAATGACAACACCTATTTTATCTACAATGATACTATTCCAACAGAATTAATCCGCAGCAATAAAATCTGGGAAAGAGCTTCTCTTGACACCTCATTAATTAAAGAATTAGAGACAAATAGTATTACTAAAAAATTTCAGCAAGCATTTCATAAAACAGGATTGCCCTTAAGTACAACCGCAAAAGTATCAAAACTAGCTGCTGAGAAATGGCGTATTTCAGATGCAAAGAAACAACGAACATATCAAGCGCGAAAAGAAAACAATACACTTGTAATTACTGCGGCAGGATTAGCATTTGAATGTTTTCAATATGATTTTAGTCAAATGATATACTACCCAGAATTTGAATCTTGGGAAGTCATTAAAGATGATGGTACTATTTACATGTACGGAGGACAGTTTGATGCTGATGAACACAGAAATGTTTTGAAATACAATGTTCGTTGGAGTAACTGGAAAGGTTCTTCAAATGTTGTAGATTCCGATAATGGGCAAAAATTACAATCGCAATTTGTTAGCGGATGGAATTTAGCAACCGTAGAAAATATATTTGGAGATCAAATACAATTCTATTATGATATTGTAATGCAAAAAGTTGGAGAAACTGGATTAGAATTTACCAAAGCCAGTTACATCTCTAAAATCACAGACATGTTCAGCAGGGAAGTTCTTTTTCAGTACAAGGAAAAAGCATATGTCATCAATGATCCTGCTGGTGCTCGTGAATATATGGCACCACATTGGAATGATCCGTATGGAGCAGTTCCTACTAAAGATCCAAGTCCATATCAAGATCAATTCGAAACCAAATATTTAGATGCCGTTGTAGTACAAAATAGTGAAGCACAAGTATTATATACCCAACAATTTACCTATGACGAAACTTCAAACTTTAGCGATTATGACAAAAGTTCAAATCTGTATGGAAATACCATAAAAAGAACCTTAACTGGAATCCAAAAAATATATGGAAACGGAAGTGCAAAACCTGGTTTATTATTAGCATATTGGCCTGCAGGAAGCATAAATGCAGGAGCTATCAAAAGTGCCATAACCCCTGAAGGAGCTGAAATTAGTTATCAATACACACAACAAGAACTATCAAGATGCGATAGACAAATTACGATAGAAAATCCGTGGCCAAAAGTAGGAACTCCTAAAGTGTGGTATGGAGGTGATTTTGTATTCAATGCATGGCGAAATGGTACTACAGAAAAATTAAAAGTTGCCTTATATACATGGGTAGGACGATGGCAATCATGGGAACCTGCAGAAAGTATTTTTTCTGCTAAAGCAGATATTGACAGCCTCAATGCTGTAACCACGGATAATTTTGTGTGTTTTCATTATTCTTCGGCTCAAAACTCAACTTAAGAAGTATATGTATACCATAAAAATAATCGTAAATGGGGAGATTGGTTTGCTTTGGATCCCATTTCCATAAAATCAGCAAATATAGAAGTAGTCGCAGGAGATAATTTCTTCTTGGTATGTGACCAAGACAAT
Source organism: Kordia sp. (assembly GCF_022447245.1). Classification (GTDB taxonomy): domain Bacteria; phylum Bacteroidota; class Bacteroidia; order Flavobacteriales; family Flavobacteriaceae; genus Kordia. Next base: position 75,050 of record NZ_JAKVBC010000018.1, read on the forward strand.
CGTACACTAATGCGCTATACATGGAATGCATTTACAAAACAATGGATTATAGAAGATATTAGTAGTGTTTTGCAAAGCGGAAACCCCAATGCAATTCCTTACCTTGTAGCTAGTAATAAATATTATGCAATATTAGATTACAATCCACAAACAGGAGGTGAACATCATAACGATTTCAGTCTATTTTATCAAGGGGATTTATACGAATGGAAAGCCGGTGCTACCACAACTTTAATCTTTACTATTGGAGGGATAAATCCAAAAGAAACATTTGGATTTACAGCCAGTTCTTCTTTTATAGCTTTGACGTTTATCACCAAAGAAGTTTCATTATCATTTGATTATACAGTGAAACTTATGCAATGGGATGAAACTTTTCAGAATTTAGAGATTACTGATTTTGATTATCGACTTGGAAAAACTAATCCTTCACAAGCAATTACAGTTCCGTTTATGGCTAAAATAGTTGCAAATACAATGGTAGCCTCTGGTCCTAATTTACTGCGTTTTAATGGGGAAAAGTGGTTACAAAATGACAATCTATCTTACAGAAGTACTTTTAGTGATCAAGATATCAATTGGTTTGCTTATGGAAATGATTACGCATTGTACACGAGCAATAGAGAATTTGCTAGCGATTCCAAGCTATTGAGTTTTGATCCTACTATAAACTCATTTGAATGGGATAATGAGTCCGCTGTCTTACTTAAAAAGGAAGGTACTACTTCTAATCGAAAGATTCACTATTTCCCAACAGCTGGAACTGATATTGCAACAATGGGAAATAAAGTATATAATCGTGGATCGCAAACGAATTGGGAAAATGCAATTACTCCATATCAAGAACTACCTAAAGATATTAATAGTGCCACGATGATCAATCAAGGCCCGCAATTTTTAGCATATCTCAATACAGATGTAAACGGATATCCTAAAAGCGCATCTGTATGGACGCTTCAAAATCAATTCTTAGGTCATGAAGAAGTTATAGAACAACGATTCTTTACACCAATTGACAGCCAAGGTATGATCAATAGAAATACCAATGGACAATATCCTGCGGGCGCATCTACTTTTGTAACATCTTTACCTTTAAACAAAGAATTCAAAGATGCAGATAGCATTACCATACATCGTTATCTAGAAGGCACCATACAAGGAAAAGTAGTGGATTATTGTGTAGATACTATGTCTCGAAATAATGGTTATGAAACAAATACTACAAAATATGTTTTTGACTTAAATTCTGCTACATGTGATCCATCAGGAACAGTCGTTAAATATTACAAAAGCTTCTATTATCCGGGAACAGACGCTATCGATAACCCTGAATTTGGTCATGTAGAAAACATCTACTATAATGATTTAGTATTAAATAGTTTAACCCAAAAAAGTCTCAACTTAAAAACGAGTACTATCGATACCAAATCTAGTAGTTTGTTAGATGGGCAACTTATCAATCGTAGAACTTATGACAAAGCAGGAAAAGTTTTATCAGAAGAAATTTCAGAACTACAAACATTTACACAGATTACGGTAGACGGAGAACAAATTGATCTTTTTGGTGGTTTTGTGAGGTCAAAAAGTGAAACAAACATTGATGATGGTTTAGAAAAAACTACCCAATACACGTATGATCCTACATATGGAAAACTAATTCTCGAAGAATACGAAAATGTAAACGGAGATGGCAAAATAGAAACACTTCGCACCTATTACACATATGCTTACCAAGCATATTCTTGGTTTTTGCAACGCAATGCAATAGACATCTCATTATCGCAATTCAGTAGCGTCATTCCATCAGGAACTACTTCAGAGGTATGTACTGCGGGTAGCTTGCAAACATATGCACCTGCTACAGTAGTTTTTCCTGACAATACCGAAAAACCCGTTTGGTGTACTTCAAAAGCGTATGTATTGACAAAGGAGTTAGATATTTCATCCTTTATCAACAATTTACCCGAATCTATAGAAAGTACTGAATCAGATTGGCAATTGGTAAACACAGTATTAAAACGCACTCCTTATGGAGTTATTTCTCAAGAAAAAGATGTCTCTGGAAAAGTAGAAACCACCTTTTTTGATCGAGAAGAGATTCATAAAACAGCTTCTTTTGTAAATGCTGGTACTAATCAAAGTTTCTATACTGGTTTTGAAGCCTATGAGTGTTATGAACAAGATTGGAAACTAAGCGGAAATAGTCAAAATTTTAAAGAAGCTTTATTAAATGGAGATGCTTTTACTGGCTACACAAGTCTACAATTACAGGCTGGAACCACACTTACAAAAAACACAGAAATACGACCTGAAGAGAACTGTATTTTATCATCTTGGGTAAAATTAGAAAAAGAGTTTTTAACGGATGGCGGAAAGGCATATTGGCAAATAACCACTTCTAAAGGTATTCAGCACATAGAAATCGATGTTGAGGAAGAAGAAAAGTGGATTTATTGGCAAACGGTTGTTGCTTCTGATAATGAAAAAATGTCTTTAGCACTTGTAAATGCCAAAACACAAAAGTCTATAGCTCTTAATAACATTACGTTTACTCCTATTGTCGGACAAGTTTCTATCAGTGTTTATAATGAGTATAAAATCGAAATTGCCAAAGTTGGAGCAAATGCAGATGTAATACGTTATGCTTATGACGCAGTACACGATAAGATTGCAGAAATTGGCCCTTCAGAAAATACTAAAAACGGAAGTCTTGCTTACAGAGTGCGTCAATGGGATACTGCTACAGATTTCACATTCCCTCAAGATGACCCAAACAGCTTATGTATAATAGCTGCTAGTCAAGGCGGAATTTATGAAACTTTTACCAATGGTTCTCAAATTTGGGAACAATGGGTTCCTGAAAATGCAAAGCTTTGGTCCACTAAGCGAGGGAATTTACTCTATAAAGGATCTGAAAAAGATACCATTGCTTGGACTGAAACAAAAGATCAAAAAAACTTTGCGCTGCTTTTCTCGCTTCTTGTAAAGGATACACAAAGCTCAATGTTTGAAGTTAGTTTTGGGGAAAATATACAAACTTCATGGTCAGCTACAGCTGGTTGGTCATTAATAATTGATGGAAATACTTCTCAAAATACACAGGCAAAAAATGCTCCGATCAACGTATGTTTATTGCCCATAGGAAAAACATTTTATGTCTTTGCAGATGGAAAACAAATCTTTGCTGAAAAAAGTCAATCAACACTTTCAGGTACGATGAGTTTGACGGCTCTTGGAGAAATTTCTTTTTCCAATATGGCAACCTATCAAACACCACAAGCGTCCATAGCTTATAAAAACGGAGATGCTAAAGACATCCAACTACAAGTTATGGGAGCAGAAAACTGTTTGGTTAGAGAAAAAATATACAATGCCTTATCCTCACAAACTATTGAAACTAAAATAGCAGGGTTTACAGATACTGCATTTGGCTACAGACCAAATTTTGTAACAGGAATAAACTGGACTACTGGTATAATGACAGGTGAAGTGAACGATTTTTATCCTGATGATCAAGGATATCCATACAGTAGAACACTATTTGAAGCATCTCCTTTAAAACGCCCTATAAAATCTGGCTTACCTGGAAAAGACTTTGCGATCACTGAAACCAATACACATGTCGGTGTATATCGTTATGGTATAGAAGACCAAAAACGAATTGCAGGAATCAATTTTGTAAAAGGATACTATGTAGTGAATTTAGTCATGGATTCTGACGGAGCACAAGTCTACGAACTTAAAGATCGATCAGGAAAAGTCTTAGCCAAACAAACAGATGCCAAAAACGAAGCATCACCAATTATAAGTGCTACGCAACAAGTATATGATGCTAAAGGGAATATAATACAAATTCTTCCTCCTAATTATTTTGGGATGTCATCAAATCAAGAAGATTATAGCATTCATAAGTCGTATAATTTCTTGAATCAGATTACTCAGGTAGATACGCCAGATTCTGGAATAGCAAAATTTATATATGACACTTCTGGTCAAGTACGATTTAGTATAAATGCATTAAATCAAGTTGCTGGAACCATTGCCTACAAAAAATATGACATTTTAGGACGTATTACCGAAGAAGGAACATTTCCTGGAACTTGGGCAGACGGTTCTGAATGGCAAAAGTTAGCCAACACAGATCCTAACTATCCAAATGTTACTACTTGGAGTAAACGTAATGAGTATGACGGAGATGGAAACAATCCAACACTAATAGGACGTTTATGGAAAACGTATAGTCAATCTAATAAGCAAAAAGTAACCAATGGATATGAATATGATACATACGGAAATACTACGGTATCTTCCCTACTCATTGAAGGAGCGAAAGAACAAAAAACAAGTTATAAATATGACAATCTAGGAAATGTTTTATCTATTCAATATCCTGAAAATTCACCTGTACCAAAAGTTACATATCAATACAATATTTTGGGACAAAACACAGACATAGGAACACCCGATATTGTAGATAAATTTGCAAAATATACGTACAATGCTGATGGAAGTATTGCTTCTGAAGTATTTAATCCAACTAGTACAACAGCTGTAGAACGAAAAATTGAATACAATTCACCGGGATGGATTAAAGAAATTATGAATCAATTTTCAGATAAAAATCCTATTCTAAAACTAGGATACTTGTATACTAGTGGAGGTTTTGAAGATTCAAAATATTTCAACGGAAGTATCGCCCATGCTGCTACTACAAATTATATGAAAGCTGAAAATTCATTTGATTATCGCTTTAAATATAATAATGTTGGACAACTTGTAGCAGCAGAACATAGCAGCAATGCTAATTATAATCTTGGCGTCATTACACCAACTACATATGATCCTAATGGAAATGTTGAAACCATTACTTCAAAAAATGAAACCTTGAAATATACCTATAATTCTGGTACGAATAAAGTAACGCAAGTCAACTCTGCCAACAAGGAAATTAACAGAATCTATGGATATGACTCGTATGGAAATATCATCAAATCTTCAGCTAATGCTATTGAAAAGATTGAATATGATACGCTAACAAATCTTCCGCTACATATTAAATTGCAGGAAGGAAAAGAGCAATCCTATGCATACAATGGTCTGCAACAGCGTGTTCTAAAAAACACCATAGATGGTCAACAAAAAATATATGTGCATGGACTTAATGATTTACCATTAGTAGAGATTACCAAAGATATTGTTCAATATATGTATGGTGTTGGAGGTCTTATTGGAATGCTTACAAACGATGGCACATTCTTCATGCTAAAAGATCAACAAGGTTCTATTCGTGCTGTAGTGAATAAAACAGGCACAGTTGAAGCTATGTTAGATTATCTACCTTTTGGACAAACCATGGCAAATAGTTATGGAGACATAACCCGCTTTACATATTTATTTACAGGACAAGAATTTGAAGCTGAAATAAATCTGTATAACTATCGGGCAAGAATGTATGATCCGCAATTGTGTCGTTTCTATTCTGTAGACCCAAAATTTCAATACGGGAGTCCATTTGCATATTGCAATAACAATCCTATCAATTTATCTGATCCATCAGGAGAAATTGCAACATTCTTGGTCATCCTAATTGTTGGTGCTGTCATCGGTGCTGCTGTTGGAGGTGGTGTTGCTGCTTATACTGGAACAAAAGCAGGTATATCTGGAGGAGCATTAGCAGGCTACATCTTTGCTGGAGCTGGAATTGGAGCCGTTGCTGGCGCATTATCTGCTGCTGGAGGTGTTGGCGCTTTTGCCGCAGGATCTGCCGCAGCCGCAGCCGCCACAACTACAACTGGAGGAATCATTGCTGGTGTAGCAGCAGGTGCAGGTGTTGGCGCTGCCGTAGGTGCTGCTGTTGGAGGAGCACAAGGAGTAAGTCAATACTTTGTCAATGATGCTTTTGGTGTACAAAACAGTGGGAGTTGGCAAAATGTCTTGTTAAAAGGGTCTGTCACTGGAGCAGTCGGAGGCGCAATCGCTGGTGGAATTGCTGGTGGAGGCGGTGCATTAGCAACCATTCAGTCTCTACGTTTTGAACAATTAGGAAATACAAACTTAACCTATAGCTATAAATCCTTAACACAAGTAAGCGATGCTTATAGTTCTTTTGGTTCTATGGGAGTTATTCCACTTCCTTCATTTGTGAGTAAAGTTCCAAATGTAAGCGTACCAATAATTGGTGGATTACAATCATTTGTACTCGGTAAATTTGCACTTCCTACCTTAGGAAGCGGTGTAGCTGCATTGACAAAACAAGCAGTTAACGCAATGGCTTTCTCATCTTCAGAAGCAGCAGATACCAAAAACACTAATAATTCTAAAAGTGGAACTGCAACAACTTCTAGTACTAACGAATATTATGCGGCTAAATCCTATAATCCAGCAATACAAGGAAGTGTAGGATCGCAAACAGCATTATTCTTAAATCCTTCCTATTGGAACGCTACTAATGAATAATTGTTGAAGCACAGATATAATCCTTAAAAAGATAGGTTAGATACATTTAAAATACGTCTAGCCTATCTTTTTATCTTTCATAATTCTAAAGGATAAACATTTATAACCTCAAAGATAAAATTGTTAAATACGGTTTTACCGTTTTGAAATGGGCAGTAAATAGTTGATTTTTGTGTTTTAACCAATCCAAAAACCATAATGTTTCGATTTTCTAATTTCATCCTTGCTGTATATTGTCTGAGTTTTTTAACGATGAATGCACAAGAGAAACCTTCTCTTTCCTATTACTTACCAAAAGATGTTACATATAACAAAACGATTCCCACTCCAGAAAGTGTTTTGGGACATGAAGTTGGTAAATGGCATGTAACTCATGATAAGTTGGTGATGTATATGAAGACATTGGCAGCGAGTTCAGATCGAATTACAATAGAAGATCGCGGAAAGACTTTTGAAGATCGTCCATTATTATTATTAACGGTGACTTCACCTGAAAATCATCAGAATATTGAACGTATTCGCCAAGAGCATGTGAGTTTGACCGAAACCAGCGGCGCTAATGCTCAAATTAGCAATATGCCAATTGTAGTGTATCAAGGATTTTCTATTCATGGAAATGAAGCTAGCGGAAGTAATGCTGCCTTGCTCCTTGCCTATTATTTGGCTGCTGCCGAAGGAACTCAGATTGATGCTTTGTTAAAAAATACTGTAATTCTACTAGATCCATGTTTCAATCCTGATGGATTACAACGCTTTGCAAGTTGGGTGAATGTGCATAAAAGCAAACATTTGATTAGCGACCCGCAAGATAGAGAATTTGATGAGGCTTGGCCACGTGGACGCACAAATCACTATTGGTTTGATATGAACAGAGATTGGTTACCTGTACAATTGCCAGAATCGAGAGCACGTATAAAAACTTTTCATAATTGGATGCCAAACATTTTGACAGATCATCATGAAATGGGTTCTAATTCAACCTTTTTCTTTCAACCAGGAATTCCATCTCGTACACATCCGTTAACGCCACAGATGAATCAAGATTTAACGAAGGAGATTGCTACTTACCATGCCAAAGCCTTTGATAAGATTGGTTCCTTGTATTATACTGAAGAGAGTTTTGATGATTTTTATTATGGAAAAGGTTCTACATTTCCAGATATTAACGGAAGTATTGGGATTTTGTTTGAACAAGGAAGTGCTCGCGGACATATTCAGGAGAGTGAAAATGGTTTGGTGACGTTTCCTTTTGCCATTCGAAATCAATTTACAGCGTCATTATCTACGCTAGAAGCAGCTAAAAACATGCGCACGACTATTTTACGATACCAAAGACAGTTTTATGAAAATGCACGAAAAGAGGCTTCACGAACTACCGCAAAAGCCTATATTTTTGGAGATGAGAAAGATGCTGCAAAAGCTTATCACTTAGCCGAAATTTTAAAGCGTCATAACATTGCGATTCACGAAATACAAAATGATGTTACGGTAAACGGCACAAAATACAAGAAAGGTGCAAGTTATGTGGTGCCAAGAAATCAACGTCAACACCGATTGATAAATGCTATTTTTGAAAAGCGCACCAAGTTTCAAGACAGTCTATTTTACGATATTTCTGCATGGACATTTCCGTTAGCGTTTAACTTATCGTATGATTCATTATCGTCTTTAAGCAATGCTGGAAGTGAAATCGATGATTTGAAAGCACCATCAGGAAACCTTAACGGAAATGGTCAATATGCCTTTTTGTTTGAGTGGAATGAGTATTATTCCCCAAAGGCTTTAGCAAAGATTAGAGCAAAAGGACTGCGCGCCAAAGTTGCCATGAAACCATTTACCTTAGAAGATGTAGCGTATGATTATGGAACAATTATGGTTCCAGTGCAAAATCAGGTACTAAATTTACAAGAAATGCGTACATTTTTACGATCAGTAGCTAAAGAAAGTCACCTCAACATTACTGCCGTTTCTTCTGGATTGACAGAAGGAATTGATTTAGGAAGTAATAATTTTGAAGCTATTATTCAACCAAAAGTCGCGATGGTAATTGGCGATGGCATTACTTCGTATGATGCTGGAGAAATTTGGCATTTGTTTGATCAACGCTATGAAATTCCGTTGACAAAGTTAGATACACGCAATTTCGGAAGAATGAACTTGTCAAAATACACGCATATTATTTTACCTAACACCTACTCGCTTCCAAAAGATATTACTAATAAATTGAAAAATTGGGTTAAAAACGGGGGAACAATTATTGGTTATCGCAATGCAGTGCGTTATTTGAGTCAAAATAATTTTATCAAGTTAGATTTTAAGAAAACTGGGGTTGACGCAAAGAATGTCTCGTTTGAACAACGACAAGATCATAATGGTGCACAAGTAATTGGCGGAGCCATTTTTAATACGAAGATCGATCGTTCGCATCCAATTAATTTTGGCTATATCAAAGATGAATTGCCAATGTTTAGAAACACAACTGTTTTTGTGAATCCAAATGAGAAAAGCTATAACAATCCGATTCAGTATACGGATGCGCCATTACTAAGCGGTTATGTTTCTGAAGAGAATTTAGAACATTTAAAAAATAGTGTTCCTTTCCAAACCGTGCGTAGGGGACGTGGACGCGTGATTACGTTTACAGATAATACAAATTTTAGAGCGTTTTGGTACGGGACAAATAAGTTATTGATGAATGCAATTTTCTTTTCGAGGATGATGTGATTTAGATACGCTTTCGCAATAAGATATCACTGAGGAACTGTTAAATATAAGACCGCTTCGCTTTTAAACCGGACTTCGCGCTTTTAGACTAGTTTGTCTGTCTTTTTGTGGATTTGTCATGATGTTTTTTGAATCAAAACTCATAAACTTTATTTAATTTTGAATATTGAGTTGTTTTTTAAAAACACACTCTATTTTAAAATTTACAAATCAAAAGCTATTCAGAAACTACATAATGAAGAGCAAAAATGACTTGGCAATTTGTTTATCGTAGGATGTATATGTTATTTTAAAGTAACTGATTGGCGGGAATTCCTCTCGCTATGATGTACTACATACTAAAATTTGTTCGGATGATTTTCTAAATTTAATTCCGATAATCACTCTAACTTTGTTTTCTCACAAGGCTTACCTACCAAACAATCCATGCAATTTTGCAAAAACTTCTTTTGCATAGGCTTTGTTAAATGGAACATATTTTTTAGCAAGTTCAGCATCAGCCAGTTCTACTTCTACCTGTGCTAAAGGAAGTAATGTAACATCCGCAACTTCTTCTTCTTGGAGTGTTACATTTAGTGGAACATCTGGAATTTCACAGGCAAAAATAGTGATGAATTCTCGATCGCGATAGTCTTCCGCGTGCTGATAATCGATTCGGAAGCATCCAATTTGGTGCAAGTTTGAAGCTTTTACTATAACTCCTAGTTCCTCTTCTGCTTCACGAACTGCGGTATCTAATGCAGTTTCTCCTGCACTGATATGCCCTGCAACGGAAACATCCCAACAATTTGGAAAATTGGGTTTGATCGCTGCGCGTAATTGTAAAACCACTTTCCCTGTCTTGGTATACAACCATAAATGTGTTGTTGCATGAAAATATCCATGACGGTGTACTTCTTTTTTGGGAAGAATTTCACCTGTGGGCTTTCCATGTTCGTCTAGGATATCGATTAGTTCCATAGTTTTGGGTTTTGGGTAAAACTATTTTTTTATTTTACATTTTATACTAATTTCGTTGATTGTGGATTGTATCTAGCTTCTTTTATTTAGATGTTTAAACTTATAAATTACTTAACTCCTATTTGATTTTAAATATCTAATTATGAATGCTAAGTGGTTCTTTGTTAGAACTCACAACTCTCAACTTTTTACTAGTTACTTCAAACAAAAATACTTCTTATTTATAACTTCCGAGACATTCCATAAAACAAAAAAAGCACCTATTATTTAGATACTTTTTTATTGGACTTATTATATATATTTAAGAAATACGATATACCATAAACTATGATTGAGACAAAACTGTTCCAAATCCCTCATTAATAATCGGTGTCAAGGCACTAGACATTGCATCGACCACTTGTTGCCTAAACAATACAATAATCGCTTCTTTTAATTTTCCTGAAACTTTGTTAAAAATCCCTAACTCACCCGTAGAAACATCAAATCCATCATAATTAATTGATAAACCGCTAATAGTAATGGTTTTTAAGGATACTTCATTTCCATTAATACTGGCTTTAAAAGATCCTGTTGCAGTAGCAGTTATTCTATCTACATTTACTGAACCATTAATTTGTGTTTTAGGGATCCCATTTTTTGAGTAATCATCTACAATACCACCTATCTGAGCTAGGAAATTATTTCTTGAGCAAGCTGACATTGTTATTCCTCCTGTTAGTACATTTGAATTATTTTCCACATGTGTAACTTGCATATCATTGATATAAAAAAAACTTAACCCTGTCATGTTTTTAACGTTGTAATTAGCCTTAACTTTAGCATCAAAAATTCCAAGATTTACAGCACCGAAGTTCTGTTGTCCATGTGCTACTTGTCCCCATGGGTCCAAGTTTTTACTTTTAATATCTCCTCGATTTTCGTAATTGACTTTTGGTAAAATATTTCTAATACTAACATTTAAAAGTTCTAAAGTTGAATTATTCATAATTATATAGTCTTAAATTGATATCCACCAAATTTAATAGTATAACTTCTTTAGAGCTAGGATAAAATTACCTGATCTTATAAAGCAAGTTAATATATAGTATGGGTTTTCTGTGGGCTGCTTTACTTTGATAGATTTTGGTTTTTGGTTTTTGCAAAAAAACAAAAAACTATTAATAAAGAACTTAAAAACATAAACTTATCAAGATTTTTTATTTATATTTAGAGTCTCTCCCTCACAACACTTTTTTGTGAAAGTACTCATAGTAGCTACTTCATAATAATAATGTAACAACACTTTATATATTTAAAAGAGCTATGAAAAATAAATTCCTATTACCTATACTACTATTCATGTACAATTATGGGTTTACTCAAATTGCATTTGAAGAAAACATCATTTTTGAATCCATATCGTATTCCATTGAAGAGGTGTATGCCGCTGATATTGACGGTGACGGAGATATGGATATCTTATCTGCAGCTGATATGGGTGCTAGAATAGTTTGGCATAGAAATATTGATGGACAAGGGAACTATAGCACTCCAATAAATATCTCTGGTGCTGCTTTTGGATATGCAAAGCTACAAGCAAATGATTTGGATGGAGACGGTGACACAGATGTCCTAGCGGGGTTTTTAAATGGCAGAATCGTTTGGTATGAAAATACAGATGGGCAAGGCACATTTGGACCTGAACAGATAATTGATACGTTGGTATTTAGTGGTGGTAATGTATATACAAGTGATATAGATGGCGACGGTGATATAGATATCGCTACTTCAGTTTCTGATACTAACAAAATATCTTGGTACGAAAATACCGACGGACAAGGTAATTTTGGGAGTGTACAAGTTATCTCATCCGCTGCTTGGGGAATCGCTAGTTCGCATCTTGCCGATTTAGATGGTGACGGAGATGTAGACATACTCGTAACATCTACTGGTGATAATAGAGTATCTTGGCATGAAAATACTGATGGTCAAGGTACTTTTGGTCCACAACAAACCATCTCAACAACAGCAATTAATCCCGTATCTACTTATGCCAGCGATATAGATGGAGATGGTGATTTAGATGTGATTTCTGCTTCTAATAACACTAATAATTTGGCTTGGTATGAGAATACTGATGGACAAGGTACGTTTGGAAGCATACAAGTTATTGGGACTGTGTTTGGTACTGGTTGGGTGTTTTCAACCGACTTAGATGGTGATGGAGATATGGATGTGCTTTCAGCCACAACTTCTGGTTCTAGTATCCTTTCTTGGTATGAAAATACGGACGGACAAGGTACGTTTGGAACTCGACAATCATTAATAGGATTCTCCTCAGGGACGTATTCGTTTTCTCCTGCGGACATAGATGGTGATGGCGATTTAGATATGCTATCAGCAACTTCTGGGGTAGACGTTATAAATTCGTACGAAAATATAGATGGACAAGGGACTTTTGGAAGTCAAAAAAGTATAGCTCCCTTAATAAATCTACCAAGTTGCGTAATCGCGAATGATTTGGACGGAGATGGCGATATGGACATAGTAACGGCTTCTGATTTTGATGACAAAGTGGCTTGGTATGAAAATACCGATGGACAAGGTACTTTTGGTTCTCAACAAATTATTACTACAAATGCGGATAGAGTACGATGGGTGTATACAAGTGATTTGGATGGCGATGGTGATTTGGATATACTTTCTGCATCCAATAATGATAATAAAATAGCTTGGTACGAAAACACCGATGGACAAGGTACTTTTGGTACACAACAAATCATTACTACGAATGCTACTGCTGCAACATCAGTGTATGCTATAGATTTGGATGGTGATGGTGATATGGATGTACTTTCCGCTTCTTCAACAGATGATAAAATAGCTTGGTATGAAAATACCGATGGACAAGGTACTTTTGGTCCCCAACAAATAATTAGCACCAATGCTAATTTCGCAATAGTTGTTTATGCGGGTGATCTTGATGGTGACGGTGATATGGATGTACTTTCCGCTTCTGGATCGGATGGTAAAATAGCTTGGTATAAAAACACCGATGGGCAAGGTACTTTTAGTTCCCAACAAATCATCAGTACGAATTCAAATGGCATAAAATCAATCTATGCTACTGATATTGATGGCGATGGTGATATGGATGTAGTTTCAGGAGCAGCAAATAATAGTATTGACGTAGCTTGGTATGAAAATACCGACGGACAAGGTACTTTTGGAAGTCAACAGGTAATCTCAACAGCAATAAATAGCGTAGGATCTGTTTATGCAACAGATTTAGATAATGATGGCGATGTAGATGTTTTGGTGGGCACTATATTCGATGATTCCGTGATTTGGTTTGAAAATATAGATGGACAAGGTACTTTTGGTACACAACAAGATATTAATACTAATACAAATCATGTACGAGCGGTATATGCTGCTGATATTGATGGTGATGGAGATATGGATGTACTTTCTGCATCACAAGATGATGATAAAATTGCTTGGTTTAGAAATGTAGGTGTTTTTGCCAATGAAATCAACGGAGCTATTGCCATGGATGTAAATTTCAATGGTTGTGATGCGAGTGATCTTCCTATGGGGAACATTTTAGTGGAGACCACAGATGGCACTACGAGTTTATCTACTTTTACGAATATCAATGGCATATATCAACTATTCCCTGATGCTGGTAGTTATACTACTTCTATTGTATCACCAATACCTAATTATTATACGGTAACTCCTGCTTCGGCAACATCAAACTTTACAGGAGTAGGAAACATAGATACTACAGATTTTTGCATTGAACCTACAGGAATGCATAACGATTTGAATGTTACAATTTATCCATCTTTTGATGATCCTCGACCTGGTTTTGATACCAGCTATCAAATTGTGTATAACAATGTAGGTACAACCCAATTAAGTGGAAATATTACTTTTGAATTTGACAATTCTAAAATGCAATTTTTAAGTGCTAGTGAGACTGTAGCCTCACAAACTGCTAATATTTTAACTTTTAATTTTACAAACTTTAATCCGTTTGAAACGAGAACCATTGATTTAGAATTTAATGTATTTCCGCCTCCTACGACCAATATAGAGGAAATACTGTTATCTACTGCTACCATATCACCAATAGCAGGAGACGAAACGCAAGGCGATAATGTATTCAGTTTGAGACAAACTGTGATAGGTTCCTACGAACCTAATGATATTCGTGTACTTGAAGGTGATGAAGTTTTAATTGAAGACATTGACAAATACTTGCATTATATTATCCGTTTTCAAAATACAGGAACTGCAAGTGCTATCAATATTCGCGTAGAACATGTACTAGATGACAAATTGGACTGGGACACCATGCAATTGCAAAGCCTAAGTCATTCTGGACGTGTAGAAATTACAAATGGAAACAATATTGAGTTCATTTTTGATGGTATTTATTTACCTGATAGTACTACAGACGAACCGAATTCGCATGGTTATATTACCTTTAAGATAAAACCAAAAAGCGATGTCGTCTTAGGAGATATTATTAATGCAACGGCTGCTATTTATTTTGACTTTAATCCGCCGATCATCACCAATACTGCGATGACCGAAATTGTAGATCGCTTATCTGTTGATGGGTCTGAAGCCAATAAAGTAACCATTCATCCTAATCCTGCAAGTAGTACGTTAACCATCAACTCCAAAAAGAATATCAACACTGTTTTGGTGTTTGATTTAAATGGTAGATTGCTTGTAAAAAAGGAGCTCAGTACCTACAAACCAAATTATGAATTGGACGTGAAAAATTTATCCAGTGGCTTTTACTTTTTGGAAATCAAAACCGATACGGCAAGTGAAACTGTGAAGTTTATGAAGAGGTAGATGGGTACTTCCGCAAGTTCAGTGCGGCAGTTGTTGGTTCTTGGTTATGAAAATACTTTTTCATTTTATATTTCTTTTGTTTGTTGTCTTTTGGTCGCTGCGCTCTGTTGTCGTTTGTAGGATTGTTTTATCTCTTAACTTGTAAACTTATATGATTCGTCACTGCGAGGAAGCATGAGTTGGCAGTCTGTCTCTAAGGAACGTCATTACGAGAAGTGCTAGCGACGAAGTAATCTGTGTGTTGCAAAACTCTTCTTTTTTTGATGAGAGAAATCATTTCAACTCTACTCAATATCTTTATATACAACTTAGGAGTCTGAGGGATTCTGAGACTCATTTGCCTTCCTCACAATCGCTTTGAGTCGCGCTTTAGTAGCTTCTTTCTCTTTGCGTACTTTGTTGAGCTTCCGTTGCATCAGCTTGGTATGCTTAGCTTTATTTTTAGTATTTTTTTGTTTAGTTTTTTTGGGCATTGTACTGTTTATTCATTCAACATATTTGTTTATTCCTAAATTTTAAAAGAAGATTTTTGCCTTATCCTAATGTGAATGAAATAAAAATACTTGTTGTTGATGTTGATTTAAAAAATATGCTAGTTTCATTCACATAATCACTGTTTGATTTCTTAATCGTTTGACTCGAAAATCTCAAAGATTTTCTTGAAACTTAATAGCTGAAGTTTCTTTACCCTTAAATTTAACAGCCAAGTTTTCTCTCGTAAATTTTCTTTTTCTATGAATTTCAATATGACACACAAAGTAAATTTTACCTTCGTTTGTTAACCTCTTGGTATTAATTTCAGCTCCTAAATCCCACATAAAGAATCTTTCACTTTCTATAGCATATAAATCGGTTAATAAATAAGTTTTATGGTCTTTAGTTACTGATCTTAAAACCCAGTACAAATCTACTCTTTTTTCATGGTCTTCTACGAAATGATATACTTTAGTAATTTTTAAGACTTTCAATTGGTTAACAATAAGATATTAAGTTTTTATCAACTTTACTTGAAGCGATGTTATTAGCTCCTCGACACACTGAAAGTAGTACAGGTATTGTCGTCAACAAAAAGAGGAATAGTTTGTTTCGTGTCATTTTGGTTAAATTGTTACCAACGGTTAGTATATAAAAAGTAGTGGGTTTTACATAGGGATTTACCAGTTTGGAACTACCATAAATTTATAAATTCATTTTTGAATAAGCATTTCATACGCTATTTACATAAACGATGTTTTTATGTTGGCTTTTTAACATGATTATTTTAGTGACAAATATGTAGTTTTAATTGCTTTTTTTTAGAATTCAGCTCATGCATTTACTCTGCTTTAAAATTTCTAATCATACGAAAAAGGGGAAGTCTTCATAAGTAATTTAACCTATTTATATAAAACAGAGAATTCTACTCTCATAAACATCATATAATCATGTGATATTTATAATGTAATCAAAATAAAAAATTCAATAGAGTAACTTCTATTGATTTGATCAAAGGCGGAATCTGAAAAGCCTATTTTAAATAGAGTAAGAGAAATTAAAATTTAATTATTATGAGTTTTGCTGATTGTGTTAAGAATAAAATGATTAATCATTATGGAGGTGAATTTAAAGATTGTATTGGTGCAGGGATAGCGACTAAAGAAGAAATGGAAGATGCGCTTAAATGCATTGCTGCAGCCAAAGGTTTAATTGACCCAGAAGCTTGGGTAGCTAAACAGTTAGTTTATTTTGCAGTATGGAGTGGAGAGTGTCTTTTTTAATTTCAATGAAACGTGCTATTTAGCCCCTTAACAAATAAGCTGTCTGAAAAGTAGAAACAGACAGCTTTTTTTGTACGCAAGTATTATTTTATTCCTTTTAAGAAATTTGTAGTTACTCCTATTTCCTTTGTTGCATCATTAATTAATTTTATCAGCTTAACTTTATGCTGATCTTCTAATTCCTTGACTACAAAATTTACCTTTAGCAATAGCTTTTTCAAAATAATAGTCGAGCTGTTACCACAAGACTTTTCAAAACTCTTAACGCATTGCTTTTCTGTATCGTTATCAAGTATATTCTTTTCAGCGCAATTTATTGTTCATGATTCAAGAGCGTTTCTAAAGTCTTTAATTGTTCGATATTTCTTCCAAACTAACAATCTTGTTTTTTTGACTTCTGAGTTTGCAGATTACAAAATCAAAGATTTGATATTAAAGATTAGCTTCTTCATTTTCATTTCTGGTAACGGTTATATAGCAGGAATTCCTGTTATTTCTTCAATTACAGATACCTTTTTATATTTATAAAAGTTACATAAACAAAAAGCTAACTTTATTTTTCGTTCTTGGAAAAAATCGCAAATAAACTGTTTTTGGTAAATAATTAGGTGTGTAGCATAGGGTATAAAATGGTTCTTAATACTTTTCAGTAGATGTTCGTATACTGCATATTATGAATCAAAAATGAAACAATTTGCTATTGTTGTATGAATACATGTATCATTATAAGAGTAATTCTAGTTTACACATGATTATATATTTTTATTAAAACCATTTTTCGATGATATGTACCTCAGCGTCTTTTACTCGGTAACTACCCTTTAGTTGCAATGTGCTTTTATCTTGATTTTCAACACCATAAGAATAAACCTTATAAATCTTGTCTTCTTCTATCGTTTCACCTGCCATAAAATCAAAGTCTGTTGCCAACTTATCACATCTGCTTATTTCATAGCGTTTACTACCTATTTGTGTGAAACTAGTTGGGTGAAATGTCAATTGTATCATGGAGGTATAATCGTTCCAACATGAATATTCGTTGTGTTTAATGAGTAGAACTCGTATTGATGTGTCGGTTACTACACATTTCTTGTATAGTAATTCTGAATAGGGATACAGTACATCCCAATGATCTTTTTGAATGGCTGGCATCAAATCCAATTTACGACCGTCTTGTAATGCAACTTCAAATGTATGTTTTACCAAAATATCTTGTGAAGAAAAGATAGGAGCTACTACTCGTGTATTAGAATTGTCAAACCATTGGTTTATTCCAGAACCTGTAAACATAAAACGTTCAGAAAAATTTACTTCACGTTCTTGATCGTTTGTATACATAACCAATTTACCACAGGTAACACCAGTATTTTCAAGCTTCCGATCGATTCCTGCATAAAGGTATAAGGTATCTGCCGAAAAAACCCCTTGCAGTTTTGTACTTTTACTTTTGTTGCCTTTGTAAAAATAACGCCCTTCCACATGCCTCATTGCATGATGTATGGAATAACACGGATCAACATTAACCTCTTCTTTCAAAAATGTTAACTCCAAGGTGATGTCGCCTTTACCCTGTATGGAGGTGTGAAATATCTTGTCAGATTCATTTTTAAATAGTATCTCTAGTTCTTTT
>NZ_JAKVBC010000019.1 GCF_022447245.1 Kordia sp.
TACAACATAAATACTTATTATATCCTTATTATATACTTAGGATGTTATTATTGACTTTTGAAAATACATCCATAGAGTAGCGACTGACGAAAACGTAACCAGTTGCTTTTTTACTAATTAAAAAAGCAAAGGGAAACCGAAAGATGGAAAATAGGGTTTTAGGGATTAGGTGTTAGGGATTTATAAAGCCCCTTGTTATATGTTTTTTGATATTCAAATCTAAAAAATTGCCATATTAATTAGTCTTGAAGACATAAAAATATGGCAATTTAATTATAAGGCAGTTCTCATTATTTATTAGATAATAATATGAACATTATTTAACTATAAATTTTTCAGTAACATGCGCTTTAGTTTCTTTTCCTCCAATTTTTAGTGTATACAGTCCTGCAGCTGCTTGAGACATGTCTAAATTAATAACATAAGAGCTAGCAGATGTTCTTGATAAGTTTTTAAACTTAAGTTGTTGACCATTTATGTTATAGATTGCAGCATATACAGAACCTTTGTATGGTGTATTTAATACAGCTTCGAATTGATTTTCTCCTTTTTCAATGATTTTAAGGTCTGAGTTATTAGTCAACGAAAATTCTTCAACGCTTAAAGTTTGAATACTTGCTGTATAATCTTCTGTTTCACCATAAGTTGTTTCCGCACAAGCATCATCAGGAACGACAGCATCCCAGTTCGTTTTTACTCTCATTCTGTGATTTCCTTCGTTAGCACCAGCAGGTATTGTAATATTTACAGTATCTGTAAAAGTTCCTCCTGTTTGTCCTGCTCCCAATATAAAATCAGATACTACTTTTTCATTTGTTTCAAAAATATTATTGTCATTGAAATCTATCCAAACAGTTACATATTGATCCCCATAAGTTGTTGTTAAAGTTAAAGGATATGTAGTATCAGGCTCTAAACTTGCAACTTGATTTGTAAAATCACCATAACCTTCACATCCAGAAGGGTTATTAATTTCAGCAATAGAGAACAACCTTAAACCATCACCAAAACTGCAATTTGCTGAAGGTGCACATATCGTATTCTCAACTGATACCGTCGTACTGTTGTTGCTAGCCATTTGATCACTAACTAATGTTGTAGAAGCAGTGATTGAATATACTGCTACATTTGATAAATCAGCAGTTTGAGTAAATGTGTAATCAAGTGTTTGTTCAGGATTAATTGTAGCTGTTATAGTTTCAGTAATAACAGCTCCTCCACCAACACTGTACTGAACTGGAATGTTACTTTGTGCATTAGAACCGAAGTTTCTAACTGTTACAGTTACAGCTTCATTTCCAAGTCCAGTTCCTGTTACAGGCGCAGTAATATTCGTTACACCTACATCGTTCGCAAGTAAATGCGTAACATCTTTGCTATATGGATCATTTAATGTGAATTCATCGGTAGCTAGAGCTGTCTTTGCTTCTATGGTATATGTTTGACCGGCGTTTGATAGATCAACAGTTTGCGTAAATGTATAGTTAGCTGTATCACCGGAATTCAATGTTCCTGTAAAAACCTCTGAAGCCACTAGGTTACCATCAACTCTCAACTCTAAAGGAATATTTGATTGGCTTAAATTACCAAAGTTTCTGACAGTTACTTCTACAGTTTCTGAGTTTGTTAAAGCGGCATTGACTGGATTTACAATTGCAGTTATTCCGACATCACCATCAAAACCATTAGATAATCTGAAGGAAGCTACTCTAGATTGCCAAACATTAGTAGATCTAAAGTATTCAGCTGTATGCCAAAAGGTAAATCCATCTGGATCCATAGTTAGGTGTGAATAGTCACCAAATCTATTAGAAAATGTTTGCACACCAACACCTGCAACTATAGTAGTTTCAGCAACAGACATTTGCCCTAAAGGATCAGTACTAAAACGTCCAGTATATGCGATACCAACAGGCAAAGTACCACTAGCAATATTGAAACCTAAACCAATATTTCCTTGTTGATCAATTGCTGCTGACCCCATGAAACGGCTACGACCATCTGCTGGAGCATACGTACCTTCTTGATACACACTCCAACCATCAGTATCATTATTTCTTAATTCAATCCAACGGATACCAGAAGTATCATTACCATCTACATCTACGTTAAATGTTATTACCCATGAGTTGTGAGTTCCAAAACTTCTATAGTTTGCGGCATACGATATTACACCACCGATCATATCTATTTTTTGATTTGTTCCTGGCTGATCAACATCTCCTGTTCCAAAAGGAGCAAATACAGAGTCAAAAGCATTTAAACCAACCTCTATAGGAATAGAAACTACAGAATTAGAAGGCGTATTCCAATCCATATCAATTTCCCATATTTTTAAATGGTCATTTGTAATAGCAGCACTCCATCCATCATCTTGCAGGTATACAATATAACCTGGAACATCTGTTGGATAAGTATTTCCTAAAAGGTTTGCTGGTTCTGGACTAAAAACAGTATTTGGGTTATTCACGATTCCTGGTAGCGAAAAACCTACAATTTGTGGATTTGTACCTCCGCTCACCATTACATCTCTATCTAATACATATACTGTATCTCCAGATTTATTTGAAGTAAGATAGTATCCATCAGGCCAAACAGCATAGTGTGGATAGTCAGGAAAAGAATCTAAAGGAAATTCATATACATTATAAGCTCCTGTTGGATCTGGTGTATCTGAAACCCCAATAATTAAAGAATTGTTTGCTACTCCGAACTGACTTACAAAATACCTGTCTGCTAAATGATCATACATTACAATAGGGTCTCCATCATTGTTCCCTGAACTTAAGAATGTACCTAGCGGTGTTGGACCAGCTAAAAGGTTTCCTGATTTATCAAAAACTTTTACTGCAGTATTTACCGCATTTACATAGTGGTTTGGACCTGCTGCACCAGATGGATCTGGAGGAGTAGCTCCACCCGCTTCGTTTGATGAAATACCATCAAAGTTTTCTTCCAAATTAAACATTGCTGAATAATTACCATTTGTTCTCTGTCTTAAAGGATCAACACCATTAAGTGGAAGTCCATTTGGGTTTAATTTTTCGTTTGCCCTTAGATTATTAGATATGATTCTAATTTCATTAACCCTGTAGGCTTGTTCTTCATTTGTCACAAAATCTCTAAGAGGAATTGTTTTTCCTTTAAATTCTCCTTGAATAATCGTCGTAGGCCCGTTTTGCGAGAAGGCAAGTGTGACGCAGAAAAGAAATGGGATGAGTAATAATTTTTTCATTAATATTTGGTTTAGTTTAATAAATAGTAACTCAAGCTTTAGATACTAAATAGGATGATCTTTAAACCATTGAGAAACTTTTTAAATATTAATTTCTATATTTCACCAACCATGCAATTAAAATAAAAAGTAAATCTTAGCATATTTACACTTACTTTTTTTGTCAGAACTTGACAACTCCATTTTTTGATTTTACATTAATGAATATTCATTGACTATCAACAAAATAAGCATCAAAACAATTGCATTTTTGAAAATACAGCATTAATCAATACCGATTTTTAATAAAATATAGGAATTTAGCAATTTTTGATAAAAGTATTATTTTTAATCCTAGTTTCAAAAACTTTATTGAAGAAGTAATGTAAACTTTTTGAATTAAGAAAAGATTTATAGATTCATATATTATTTAAATTCTTTGACATAAACATTACGACATCCTGTAAACTCAGTTATTCATAGATTTAAAATCACCTTTAACAGTTCTAATTCAAAATATTACAAATAGTTAAACTTTTTTTACTCCGTTTTTAAGAGAAGAAATTCCATACCAATCCAAAGCGAACTACAAAATCACGATATGGTTGATTTGGTGCGGCGAAAAAGTTATATCCTGTAAAAGAAGAGTTTAAGTGTTCTAACTTGAAATAAATTCTCGTACGTCTTACTTTGGCATTTATAAAGACATCAAAGCGAGGAAAACCTCCTATTTTTTGTTGATTTTGACTGTAGAATTCTCCAAGTAATGGACTGTATGCATTTCCGAAGTATTCTGTAAAGTAACTAAAGGTAACTCCCGTTTGAATGAAAAGTGCTTTTTTGAACCACTTGTCTGTATAGTATAATGTATTTCGTGTTACCAAGTCAGGAACATTGAACACATCTCCAGTTTGTGTCACTTGCTGATACATTACAGTATTGTTAAGTGCAAATTTTCCATAACGAAATTCTTTCCCTAGTTTTACTTTTAAATACGTAATAGCATCTTGGCTTTGTTGCGGTGACACTTGCGCACCTGCCGTAAGCCCAGAAAAGTATGTATAGTTATCTAAGGATGCAAAGCTTACATCAGCATTCCCCCATTTTTTAGACTTCAGACTAAAGTTGATGCTTTGTGTGCGTTCGTTTTTGAAATTGTTACGCCAGTTGTAATCTATGTAATCACTTTGATTAATGAGAAAATTAAAGTTTGGTGCTTTGGAATTGATAACAATAGAAGCTTCAGCCTTCAAGTCATCATTAAAATTGTATCGTGCACGACCTGTAAAATAATTTCCACCAAGTTCGCCTGATACATTTGCTAACAAATCTGCTTTTAGCTGAATTCCTGCAATGGTATGTCTCCACTCTCCTCCAATGGCAATCACATCACCTTCCAAACTGCTTGGTATAACATTTCCTGAAGCAGGAAATAGAATTTTATCAAAGAAGTAATCGTATTTAGTATGATTGGCTTTAAATTTTACATCTCCAAAAGTTTTTGTCGAATAACTTAAACTTGCTTGATTGAATAACTTTCTAAGCTGCGAACGATCTCTGATAGAATTAGACACAAAACTATTTCCAAATAATACGTTTGCATTCGCTTGATCGTAGATGTAATATTTTGTTTCGTAATTAAAGGTATGCCCAACGCGTAAGTTATTGTCTCTTATGGAATCTTTTTGTTTTACAATTTTATAATCATGTTCCAAAAAGTAACGTTTTCCTACCAATATGTTTTGCGCATCTTGAAATTGCACTGATAAACGCGACCTATCTGTAAATTCTTCTACTCCATTCTCAAAGTCTGCTACAGCTTCTGTAGTCAATCCTCCATTTTCGTTATTTAGAACATCTTGCGAATAAAAATGTGCACGCAATCCATAACGGTCATTTTTTGTGCGGTAGTTTGCCGTTAACCTAAAGTTACCTGTACTGCTCAGTATGTTTTGATATTTTCCTAACGAACGCATTCCTTTGTAAGCAATCGAAAAATTCATGCGTTTGGAAGTATTCATAGTAATAAAAGCATCCAATAATTGCCCTTGTTCCATCGCTGTTTTAAAGAACAGTTCTGTAGTTGGTGTTGGCACATTGAAATATTTCACATCTTCAACCTCGTCATAATTAAAGTGTTTTGCTCGCATTCCAATACTTGGAAAAGCAGCAGCTCTATCAAATGAATATCCTAAACTATTATATGTTTGCCCTAAGTTTGAAAAAGGTATCAATTCAAAATCGTCTCTACGCAGATAATTGTACTTGTAATCTTTCTGAATTGTTAATGTAGTATCTACAATCGTAGTATCTCTATCGTGAGAAATAACTTTATACAGATTGATATCGTATTCTTTTCGTTTGGCAGTATTGTCTTTTTCTGAACCTTTATTTCCCCTATTCACAGGTTCTTGACCTCTTTGATCGAGTCTTTGTTTTTTCTCTGGAATTGGTTTAAATTCGCCTTCCTGCGCTTGTACAGCAGAAACAGTAATACATATAAATATAACGAAAAGGATGTGCTTCACTTCTTTGATTTTTTTAGCGTATCTACATAGTTACCATTCATTTTACGCTAGCTACGCAACAAAAGTATACTTTTTGATCGAAATAAAAAGCTAAGATTTGTTATTGAAATCATAAATTGTTGTTTTTTTAAATAGAACTTGTTTTGTTTTTCTATTTTGATTTAACTTTTAGAACGAATAGTTTTGTCTTTTAAGATTTTACGCATGCTAGCATTACAATTATCTGAGAGCTTGGAAGCTGGAACTGATGAAGCCGGACGCGGATGTCTTGCCGGACCAGTTACAGCCGCTGCCGTTATTTTACCTAAAGATTTTTCAAAT
The DNA here is from genome assembly GCF_022447245.1 of Kordia sp. GTDB lineage: Bacteria > Bacteroidota > Bacteroidia > Flavobacteriales > Flavobacteriaceae > Kordia. The sequence continues at coordinate 6,064 of NZ_JAKVBC010000019.1, forward strand.
GATATACTAAACGACTCTAAACAGTTGAGTGAACGAAAGCGTGAAATTTTGCGCCCTGTTATTGAATTGGAAGCTATGGGTTTTGGCGTAGCGCACATCTTCCCCAAAGAAATTGACACTATCAATATATTAAATGCTTCTATTTTAGGAATGCACAAAGCTATTGATCAACTCTCCATCATCCCTGAACATATTATTGTAGATGGAAATAAGTTTAAACCCTATAAAGAAATTCCACATCAAACCATTATCAAAGGCGATGGAAAGTATTTGAATATTGCTGCTGCTTCTGTTTTAGCCAAAACCTACCGAGATGCGTATATGGAAAAGATTCATGAAGAATTTCCCATGTATAACTGGAAAAAGAACAAAGGGTATCCGACCGTAGAACATCGTGAAGCAATTAAGAAATATGGCACTACCAAATATCATCGCATGTCATTTCGTTTGCTTCCAGAACAATACACCTTAGATTTATAATATTCAAAAAGTTTTCTCGTTGTAATTTTAGTACATTTATACTAAAACCGACCGTTATGAAAACTAAAATTCTTTTATTCCTATTTACCATAGGATTATTCACTTCCTGAAACAATGACGATATTGTAATTCCAGATGCAAATTCAGTTGCGGGTCTATAGAAACTAGTTGATGTTTTCTGCGAATGTGCGCCACCAAATTTTCAAGCAAATCATCTTTGGAATTTTGATCTATCTCAAAACAGACTGATTGTAGACAATGAAATTGATGAACCTTTACAATTTTTTGATAAAGGCATCTATTTTTCTCTTTAAGTAGTGAAACGATCACCTTATTAGATATTCCTTATGAATACTTTTTTGAAGATGGCAAACTATTTATTGGACATGAATATGAAGTTGATGGCCCATTGATGATGTTTGAACGAGAATAAATATCGCTACTATATAATTCAAGGACAGCCAGAAGTCGCTCTCGGTTTTCCTAGAACTTTATTTATATCATTATCTGGAGGACATAGCAAAAATGAAAGAGTCACCGTAATTGTTAGTGTTGCAGAAGCTGCCAATCCTCCGTGAATTTCAACCTCATTTAATGAGCTAATTTTTCCCTTTGAGAGCGATAGACTTTTGATATTTTTTTTTCATAATGTTTAGTTTAAGTTACACTTATAAGGGAACATCTAAAAGATTCACTACCCGTATTTATAAAAATGTAACTTTAACCTATTAAAACTATTTTTTATGTGGGAAGAACGACTCAACATTTTTGATGCTATCGCAGCTAAATGTCCTCTCTTTAAGCGAAAAGGCAAAAGCATGATTTACACTTCTACCAACAGACACATGTTTGGCTTGCTTAACTAAGCTGGCGAGATTGGTTTCCGCTACTCAAAAGAAGTACAAGAAAAATATATCAAGGAATTTAACTCCGATTATTACAAATCCTATGGCGCAACTATGAAATGATATGTATTAATTCCCGATGACATGATGAACGACTTAGACAACCTAGCAAACTTACTCAATGAAAGTTATGAATATGTGATGTCGCTTCTTTCGAAATAATAGCTAAACTAACTCAAAGGACAACTTTACTCATTCTCCATTTGCAACAGCAGCTTTTACATGTATCTTCAATGCAAAGTGTAAAGCTTCTCAGTACATAATGGAGTTTCTGTATCTCTAATACCCTGTTTGGTTATTTATGTTAATAAGAACTGTAATTCTATTGCTCTTATACTAATTCATAAATTAGTAAGTTTTATATTTTTGTAGATACATTACAAAAAGGGCAACAACATCGCAAGATGTTTTTAAATAGAAATTACATGAAAAGAATTCTCATTCTTCTTCTTACCATACTTAGTATTGGTTGTACAACAGAAACTCCTAAGGAATATTCTCTATTAGCTTATGTTCCACAAAATGCTGCTGCAATCATACAAATTCAGAATTTTGAAAGCTTTCGAAGCGAACTCAAAAACAATCAGTTATTAAAATCATTTCGAAAACCATTTTTCAAAAAAGACTTTAATGCCTTTGTTGACTATTTACAATACATAAAACCCAATTCGAAAGCTTTGCTATGCTTTAATGAATTAGGAAAGAAAAATTTTGAATACACCTTTATTACAAAAATTCATCCTGACTTAATTGTCTTAGATTCTTTAGCGAAGTCTAGCACTGAAAAAATTGACTATGAAGGAAACTCCATCACAAAAACTACGTTGAATGATCGTGTAAATTATACCTTTATTGCCGATAGCATTTTTATAAATTCTTCTTCTGAATTATTGATTGAAAATTGCATTCGTTCCTACAAAAAGGCAACAATTCCTGAAACACTCAAAAAAGTTTACGCCACCATTGATGAAACAAAATCTGCAACAGTTTTAGCCAATCCAAAGCATTTTCAACCCTTATTAAAAAAATTATTTCCAAATGCAGCTACAGACATTGTAACTAATTTTGGAGAACAAGCAGCACTAGATGTAAGCATTTTACCTGACGAACTTTCGTTTACAGGAGTTGTAACGTCAAACGACTCACTATCACACACACTGAGTTCTTTAAAAAATACGGCTCCTCGAGAGTACAAAATGGCAAAAGTGATTCCTGTGTCTTTTGAATATTTTACTTCCATAACATTTGATGAATACAAGAAGTTTCACCCAGAAATAAAAAACTCACTGCTTGATGCTTTAGAAGAAGTCACCACCTTCTCTTTTAACGGAAATACGTTTACTGGATTGCGTTTTATTTCTTCTAGCAATGAAGCTATCACACAATTACAAACCAAGTCCGAAGCCAGTACAGTAAGAAATATAAAAGTTTACGAAAACGAAGACGCATCGCTTTTTAAAGACCATTTTACGCCTTTTATCAAGAATTTTGACAATCGTACTTTTGTGGTTTTGGATGAATATATAGTCTTTTCTGAACCAGAGGCAGCAGGTAGTTTAGCTATGTTAATTGGTATGTATAAAGATGAACAAACATTGTTTTATCAAAAGAATTATCAAGAAACCATTAAAAGTTTAAGTGACGAATCGTCTTTGCTTACGTTTGTAAATACGGAAACATTCAAGAAAACATTCGCAGAAAGCGCTCAGAAAAAGTATCAAAAAGAAATTTCAAGCATCAATATTGAAGACTATCCTTTTGCAGCCTTACAGTTTACTAACGAAAAAGGAAGCAATTATGCACATGTTCATGGTATTTTAAAACGAAATACCGCAAAACCTTCTGAAAATACAGTTTCTCAATTATTGAATATAGTATTGGACAATCCTCCTACTTCTAATCCGCAATTTGTCAAAAATCATATTACAAAACGAAAAGAAATTGTAGTGCAAGATGACCAAAATGCTTTGTACTTAATTTCTACTTCAGGAAAAGTTTTATGGAAAAAGCAATTGGATGGACAGCTTTTAGGGAAAGTTTCTCAAGTAGATTTATACAAAAACGGACGCTTACAATTAGCATTTACAACTTCGCAATCTTTTTATGTGTTAGATAGAAATGGAAAAGATGTAAAACCATATCCAACCAAAGCCAAAACAACCTATACACAACCTGTTGCTATTTTTGATTACGACAAATCCAAAAACTACCGCTTTGTATTTACAGAAGGTAATAAAGTATCTATGCGCGATAAAAAAGGAAAAACTGTTTCTGGATTTAAGTTTTCAGGTTCAGAGAACGACTTTATCAATCCGCCACAACATTTTAGAGTTCGCTCTAAGGATTATATTACATTTCAGGAAAGCAACGGAAAACTACACATCTTATCACGTACAGGAAAACCGAGAATTACACCAAAGAAAAATGTTCAATTCTCAGACAATATTATGTACATTCACGACAATCTTTTCACCACATCAGATCGTAAAGGAAATTTAATTCAGATAGATCAGAAAGGGCAATTTCAGGAAACAAAACTTCCTGTAGAGGAAAGTCACGATGTCGTGATGACAAGTAAAACCCTAGTGAGTTTCTTTGAGAATAAGTTACGCATCAAAGACAAAACCGTAGAACTCGACTTTGGTTCGTACAGCAAACCAAATATCTTTTACATTCGCAATAAAATTTACGTTACAATTACGGATAAAGACGCACAAAAAGTATATCTATTTGATAGCAACGCCAAACCAATTGCAGGTTTTCCAGCATTTGGAAGTTCAGCGATTGACCTTGGAAATTTTGACAAAGACAATAAGCTAGAAGTTGTTACCAAAGGAGAGAACAATACTATTTTGGTATATAAGTTAAATTAGGTGTTAGGTGTTAGAAAATACTACTAATATTCCATTTCCTTACCAATATTATCGATTTCCTCTATTACGTCGTGTTCTGAACGCAAGCGTCTAATACGTTTTTTTAACAACGAAGCTTCTAAGAAGCCGAAAAAACCTGGAATCAGAAACAATAAAACTGAAAACACATCTTGTTTACTATATCCGTATTCTATAAATCGAAGTAGAGAGTACAAAGTTACACCACCGATATAAATAAGAAAGGTAGAAAAGCAAATGGTTCCAACCCACAAAAATTTGTGTACTTTTTTTTCTAAACGTCGTTTTTCTTTTCGTCTGTAAAAACGAAATGTTTTAATGTGATAAATAATATTTGCAATTGCAGAAGCAAAAGCAAATCCTAAGTATAAATATATATATAAAGGAATCTGTGCACTGCGTGAAGTTGCCATACTATTCCATACAAGATATATCACTGTTCCTGAAATAAATACAGACACTATAATAAGTATGATTTTAAATATACGCATATTTTTTTTGTGCTTTATAAAATAGAATTATCACCTATATTTTCTAATTCTTCTTCCAAAGATAAATTTTCATGACGTTTTTGAACTCTTTTAAACATTAAAAAGGCTTCCACAATAGCTATCAAACTAAACAATAAGATGATCATAAAAAAGATAAAACCATTCACATCTTGGGTTATCGAAGCATTTGTGGCATAAAAAAAGTTTATAAATGTCTCATATGTAAAATACAGCACGTAGCTAGGAAAAAGCAACGCAGCAATCCATAACAATTTAGGAATCGTACGTCTTCTCTTTATTTTACTGTAATATGGATAGGTTTTTACATGAAATACAACACTCAAAATTCCAGCAACAAACGCAAGTGTTAAAAGAATGTAATCAAAAGTATTTGCAGTGGTATCGCGCGAAAATGATTCAAAGAAAAGAAACAACATTCCTCCTTTAACTAGGACTACATACGCTACAATGAAAACTTTTAATGTTTCTTGAATAATAATTTTGGTCAATGTGAGTGATTTTTCGCTTCAATATAAGACTTTCACTACTAAGATTCATTAACTCCTTTAATATTTTCTATTTCTTCATGCTGCTCTCGTCTTCTCTTGTAAATAGTTACAAAACGATTCAACTTATAGGTTTCCAAAAGCGTAACAAATCCAAAAACGATAAAACAAATAGATAAGATTGCACTAAAAGAATACATCACAAACGTTCCATTTATAATTTTCGGAATTAAAATTCCAAAACCCAACAATAAATTAATGAGTCCAAAAGAAATATGTAAAGCCCAATATTGTTTGGTGAGTTCTTCTATGGTTTTCCCAAAAATAAATAACGGATAGTAACGCAAGGTCTTAATATGGAAGTAAATGCTAAAGGAACTCGTACATGCTAAAAAAAACAACGCCGAGACAGCTCCTTGAAAACTTCTCAAATCTAAATACATCACATAACTAAACACAAAAAGAAGTACGGTGATGATAATCGTAAAAATTAGCAATCCTATCTTTACAAGTTTCATTTTACAGTTTGATATGCAAGTTCAGCTTCAAAAAGTATTTCAAAATGACGCAATAATTTTTCTTTTACTTCCGCCTCATCAATCTGCATCTTTCCGAGTTCAACATTTAAAGAAGTTACCGCTTTTCCTCTAATTCCACACGGAATGATATTATCAAAGTATCCTAAATCTGCATTTACATTCAAAGCAAAACCGTGCATGGTTACCCAACGACTCGCGCGTACTCCCATAGCACATATTTTACGTGCAAACGGCGTACCTACATCCAACCAAACGCCCGTTTCACCTTCGCTCCTAGTCGCTTTCAAACCATATTCTGCCAAAGTCAAAATGATCATTTCTTCTAATAAACGTAGATACTTATGAATATCTGTAAAGAAATTTTCTAAATCCAAAATAGGATAGCCAACAATTTGCCCAGGTCCGTGATACGTAATATCACCTCCACGATTTATTTTATAAAACGTAGCACCTTTGGCTTTTAATTGTGTTTCATCTAATAATAAATTAGAAATATCACCACTTTTTCCTAAGGTATATACATGCGGATGTTCTACAAACAAAAAGTGATTCTTTGTTTCCAATCCTGCGTCTTCGCGTCGATTTTTAATTTTAGTATCAACAATGTCCTTGAATAAATCTTCTTGAAAATCCCAAGTTTCTTTATAATCTTTTGTACCTAAATCCTGTACTTGTATCGTTTTGTTCAATGTATGCATATTTACAATTACAAAAATACGATATTATCAACGAAGGAGATTCCTTTTTAAGATACTATTTACATACTTCAATTCTTACGTGTTTTTCCTGTAGTAATTTTAGTGAAAATGCCTTTTTGTAAAATTGCGATTTAAAAGTTCTTTGCAACGAAACAAAAAATAATAGATCATGAAGAAAAAATCTCTAAAATCATTATCCATAAAGAAAAGTAATATTGCGAATATTACAGGAGGATTAAAAGATGGACAAGCACAAGAAGCATTAACGCTTTTAGCATGTCCTAGTGGGACTACAATTTTGACAATTCATTCCATAGATCCATGGAGATGCCCAACAATTTCTTGCAACAGTATATGCGAATGGTGTCCAAAATAGGTTAAAAAAAAGAGGAATTACAATTGTGTAATTCCTCTTCTCTATTTAGTAATATACTTTTTTATTTTTCCAACTCAACTTCTAAGTTTAGAATTTCCGGATTGTTTACAAATTCCATAACATTAATTTTCACTGTAAAACTCTTCCCATCTTCTCCTATGACAGCATCTTTTACAGAAACGGATTTGATTTTTTTAGGAAAGTGATAATTCAACTTATAGGTTGACGCAGCAAATAACATTTCTGCTTGTCCCATATTTTGTTTAAGAGAATCCAGCAACTTTTTATCTAAAACTTGAAAGGAACGCTTAAATACATTATTATTAAAGGAATACTCCATCTTTGTCACTTTATCTGGATCTATAGAAGACAACGGATTTTTAGATCCCATTATTTTAGAATCTTGAGCCAATTTATTGAGCGAATTCATCGCGCCAAACATACTTTGCATGTCTCTTATACTTTTGAAGTTTGCAAAAATATCAAAAGTGAATTTACTTTTCTTGGTGTCCATCACCATATGCATATTTAATTTTTCTAGACTTTTGATCTTTTTTTGATCATCACTTGAAAGTTTAGAAAGATTTAAATTCCCTTTTCGAAATATATCTTTGAACGATATCATAGAATCAATAGACTCTTCTCTTCCACCTGTCATTTGACTTCCCATCATTTGCATCAGTTCAGAGCCATCTAAATAATACGACACTTTTCCTGAACCATCATCATTAATATAAATTGTTTCCGAGAATTCGCAACTTGTAAAAAATGTTGCTAATACGACTAAAAGTCCTAAATAGATTTTTTTCATGGTTATTAAATTAAGTAGTTTTTATTGTCGATCTGGATTGTTTAATATGACCAATGCGGCAATGGTTCCGGGAACCCAACCACATATCCACAAAAGAAAGACAATTACTATAGATCCGCAACCTTTATCCAATACAGATAATGGCGGAAAATTAATTGCCAATAATACTCTCCAAATACTCATGTTATTATTTTGTTTAATGATTGATGATACTCATAAGACTGAAAAACAGCAAAAATGTTACAGAATTACTGTTGCTACAAAGTTTTGTGAGTTCAAATATTTCCAAATCAATACATTGGTATACTAATGAAATGTATTTATCTTTGCAAACTTAAATTTACACATAATATTATGCAATTATCAGAGCAAGAAATCGTTCGTAGAGAAAAACTTTCAAAGTTACGCGAACTCGATATTAATCCTTATCCAGCAAATTTGTATCCTGTAAATCATACTTCGAAACAGGTGAAGGAAACTTTTGCAGAAGGTAAACAGGTGATAATTGCAGGTAGATTGATGTCGCGCCGTATTCAAGGTTCGGCTTCATTCGCAGAAATGCAAGATGCTGAAGGAAGAATTCAAGTTTATTTTAATAGAGACGAAATTTGTCCAGGAGAAGATAAATCACATTATAATACTGTTTATAAAAAATTATTAGACATAGGTGATTTTATTGGAATTGAAGGAGAATTATTCACTACAAAAGTTGGTGAAAAAACCGTAATGGTGAAAAATTTCACGGTATTGAGTAAAGCTTTAAAGCCATTGCCACTTCCAAAGGAGAAAGATGGAGTTGTATATGATAAGTTTGATGATCCAGAACAGCGTTACCGTCAGCGTTATGCTGATTTGGTTGTAAATCCACACGTAAAAGAAGTGTTTGTAAAGCGTACAAAATTGTTCAACGCTATGCGTAACTTCTTTAATGAAGCTGGTTATTTTGAAGTAGAAACACCAATCTTACAACCAATTCCTGGTGGAGCAGCTGCACGTCCATTTGTAACACATCACAACTCATTGAATATTCCATTATATATGCGAATTGCCAACGAATTGTATTTAAAAAGATTGATTGTTGGTGGATTTGATGGTGTGTATGAATTCTCTAAAAACTTCCGTAATGAAGGAATGGATCGTACACATAATCCTGAATTTACCGCCATGGAAATTTATGTAGCTTACAAAGACTACAATTGGATGATGGAATTCACAGAAAAGTTATTGGAACACTGTGCTATTGCCGTAAACGGAACTACCACAGCAACGTTTGGAGAACATACCATTGACTTTAAAGCACCGTACAAACGTGTAACGATGACACAATCGATCATTGATTTCACAGGATTTGACATTACAGGAAAATCTGAAGAAGAACTTCGTGAAGCAGCCAAAGGCATGGGCATTGAAGTGGATGAAACGATGGGGAAAGGAAAACTGATCGATGAAATTTTCGGCGAAAAATGTGAAGGGAATTATATTGAACCAACCTTCATTACAGATTACCCGAAAGAAATGAGTCCGTTGTGTAAAGAACATCGTGATAATCCTGAACTAACAGAACGCTTTGAATTAATGGTATGTGGTAAAGAAATTGCCAACGCTTATTCGGAGTTAAATGATCCAATTGATCAGCGTGAACGCTTTGAAGCGCAGTTGAAACTTTCTGAAAAAGGTGACGATGAAGCAATGTTTATTGACAATGACTACATTCGTGCATTAGAATATGGAATGCCGCCAACATCTGGTTTAGGAATTGGAATGGACCGTTTAATTATGTATTTAACCAACAATCCATCTATCCAAGAAGTATTGTTCTTTCCACAAATGCGACCAGAGAAAAAGCAAGTTGCTTTAACTGACGAAGCCAAAGTGGTTTTAGACTTATTGAAAAAAGTAGAAAAACTTCCATTAGCAGATTTAAAAGCGCAAGCAGGATTGTCTAATAAAAAATGGGACAAGTCTATTAAAGAATTGACTAAGAATAGTCTTGCTAAAGTTGAGAAAAACGATGATGGGCTTTTTGTAGAGCTTGTTTAAGTTATAAAATGTACACTTCGCCTCCGCTCAGTGTACTTTCGTAATAGTATTAAAGGAACTGTAAATTTACAGTTCCTTTTTTCGTAACATTATTTTATATCTTAGAACTCTTAAAACTCACAAAGATCACAACTTCTATTTTAAATAAACTCATACATTGAAAAACTCAAAATCTGCCTTTGGAATTATAATTACTGTCATTTTAGCTATCGGTCAAATTACATTTGGAATTATTGATTTCTCTAATAATTCATCTTCTACATTCGACTATCCAAAAGTTGATCCTGAAATAAATCGTAATCTTGAAGATCAATTTATGAAAATGATCCCAATGGCGTTATTGACAGGAAAAATGGTTCCAGGAAAAGAACTCTTGCAATTGCAAAAAGATTCTGTTTTCCCTGTTACTGAATATGTCAACGTGCATCTCTACAAAAAATTTCATTTGTACGATTCAGCAATAACTTCAACCACTGAGCTATTCGGAAAGTTTTCTAAATATTATTTCTTTTATGATCGTGTTGAGAAATCTGCTTCGGAATCGATTGTCGATCAATGGGAAGTGTTACGAAGTAAATGTTCAAGGAGACAGATTGCCACAAGTATTTTTTTACATAAAAAACTCAAAGAATACAGCTTTAAAAATGTAACTATTGAAGAACATAAGTTTACCATTTCATGGGATACTATTGAAATGCAAGGTATTGCAGCTTTGGTTGAAACTGAAAATGATCGTTTTTTCTTTCACTTTATTTCTAAAGAAAAAAAAGGACACAAGTTTGATACTTCTTTTCTTAGGAAATATCTAAATCTTTATTTGAAGATTGAATAGTTTTTTGTTAGACTAGCTTAGACATTCTTCGTTTTTAGACTTGTTCAGAAGCGCTTTGCTTTTAGTTTATTAAATCTTTACCAAATCTAAAGTTGTTTCATACAATGAAGTTTTATTCATTTTGGCTTTTAACCAAGCGTAAAAACTCATGACAAAAATATCTTCTTCTACACGTTCTCTCCATTGAAAAGATTGTGCAAATTTCGTTTGAAATTCTTCAGAAGTTACTTTTTCTGGCGCATGATAAAATTCTTTTACAAATTTTAAAAAGGTAATTACGCGTTCTTCTCCCGATTTTCTAAAAAACGGATAGTACTTTCGCTGAAAACTTGCAAAACGCGAATCAACATAAGAAATATTTCCCAGTTCAATATGTAATAACAATTCAATCAAATTCTTTTTTATGACCCAATCCACGCCCGTTTTTTCCTCATACCATTTGTCCGTATGATAAAATTTTGAGAATACTTTTTGCGCCTTTTTATATTCACCTTGCTGAAAATACAATACAATCAAACTGATATGTACGTCCAACATGGCTTCTAAATCATACTTTTTTAAATCGATCACTTCTTCTAATAACTGAATAGCTTTTTTGGCATTTCCAGAATAGTTATAATTCAACGCTAACAAACATTGATAAGATAACAAAGAATCTTTGTAATACTTTTGCTTTTGTTGCTCCATTGCTGCTTTCATAAGCTCCAAATAGGTTAAACTTTGCGCAAATTCTTTCTTCCTAAAGAAAATATTAGCGATTAGATACAATACTTTGATATGATAAAACAAATGTTTGTCTGTTTGTTTTAATCGGTTCGAAATGGCGTTGTAATTCTCTAAAATAAATGGTTCAATCGCAAAATAAGTTCTGTTAACTGCAGCAATTGAGTTGACAATTTGTGCTAATTGATATAAGGATTTATAAGACAATCCGATTTCCTTTGAAATTCCAAAACGCTCATAGGTTTCTTGGATTAGACTTTGAAACGAGATAATTTCACCTTTATACACTACTTTTTGCACTTCTTCCTGAATAACTGCATACGCCATATTTAATTTTTCTTCTTGCAGAAAATCTTGTTGATTGGCAGTACATTTTTCAATCAAAACTTCCAAAGGCGGCGCAAAACTAGTTCTATGTGCGTATTGTATTTGTGTATGATAGACTTCATTTAATAGCGAAAAATGCAAAATCTCACGTGCTTTTTTTTCAGCTTTGTCTAAAATTTTAAATGCTGTCTTAAATTGTTTTTGGAGCAATAAATTCCGTGCAACTAAAATTCGTTTGGTAATTTCCAATTCATCTGAAACCTCATGCGTTAAACTTTGTGTTGCCATAAAATCAACCAATGAACTCCACAAACGTTTCCGCAATCCGTGATACGCTGTTTTGTTGTCCTTTCCATATAGTTTTTTAGGAATCTCCTTAGCGGGATACTTCGCGAGTAGCAACTGAAACAATTGCACATTCTTTGTATCGTGTCGCTTGTTTCTATACGTAAGATATTTTATAAACTCTTGCTGTTCTTCTGTAGAAAATTCAGAAATAATAACATCAATAGCGATCATTATATCGACTGTTTTTATTTATTTAAAATACTATATATCAATACTTTAAACAATTTATTATTCTATAAATATAATCCTTTTTTATCAAAGATTAGATTTCATACTCAAAAATCCAATCGCATATTTGTCCTGTAATCAAAACACAACAACAAATCAATTTACATTTAAAATCAAACCATTATGGAACAACACAAATTTTTAAATCCAGAAGAAAAAAACAAGAAATCTAGAACAACAACAAATAGAGCAGAAAAAAATCCTTTTAAACCAACACCAGCGTTTATATCTGCATCTTGGGCAGCATTAGCCATCGGAATGATATCGTACTGTATCGGATTATGGAAAGCAACCATGGAATTTAACGAAAAAGGATATTACTTCACCATTTTACTATTCGGATTATTCTCCGTGATTTCAGTTCAAAAAGCTGTAAGAGATAAAATGGAAGGTATTCCAGTAACTGAAATCTATTATGGAATTAGCTGGTTCACAACTATTGCAGCAATTTTATTACTCGTAGTTGGATTGTGGAATGCAGAATTAGAATTGAGTGAAAAAGGGTTTTACGGAATGTCATTTACATTAAGTCTATTTGCATCCGTAGCCGTACAAAAAAATACCAGAGACATGTACGCATTAAAAAATCAAAACGCCTAAATGTGGGTTGATTACCAAGAAACCTTGCAATAACAAGCGAAAGCAGTTGTTGCGAGGTTTTACCTAATCAAATATATAAAAGATGGAAAAAGTTAATCAAATAAAGCTAACAGTAATCTTTCTGTTACTAGCAATTTCAGTTAATGCTCAGAATGATCCAATAGCATTATATAAAGAAGGAAATTCCAATTTTCAATCAGGGAATTTTGAAAAAGCAATTGCGAATTACACAGAATTAATGAAAATCGTTGATACAAAAACAGTTCAAAAAACCTGTTATATAAATCGTGGACTTTCATACGACAGACTTCAAAAATATGATTTAGCAATTGCTGATTTTACAGAAGCGATCAAACTAGACAGCACAGATATGGCTTCATTTATAGATAGAGGTCTTGCAAAAATGCATGCTGGAGATTTAGAAAAGGCTAAAGAAGACTACAATTATGTAGTTACCAACAACAGCAATCCTAAAATGATGCAGTCTGCCTTGTATTGGCTTGCTCGTATTCACTATGCTCAAGGAAAATTTAAAGAAGCAATACAAAACTGTGATCAGTATTTTGTAATCAACTCAAAAGATCCTGAATTGTATTTTATCCGTGGAACTGCAAACGATATGCTGCGAAATTTTAAACAATCTATTAAGGATTATAGCAAAGCAATTGAAATTAAATCAAATTATTTTCAAGCGTATGCAAACCTTGGAACAGCTAAGAAGAACCTATTAACTGGAAATGGAAATTTACAACCAAGCAAGAAAGAGACAAAAAGCGCATGTAAAGATTTGAAAAAAGCCAAAGAACTTGGAGATAATTCAGTTGACGACTTGATTTTTATCTATTGCGACAGAGAAGTAAAAAAGAAACGGAATTAAAACCCTTTAAGTAGCAACTTAAAAAAATTAATAAGCATCCGAAAAATGAACGATCAAATAAAATCAATTGTTATTGTATTCAGCGGATTACTTACATGGATACTTAGTTATTTTATTCCTGTTGGCGGTGGAGGTGTTAGTCTAATATTTCTCCTTACAATTCCTTTTTTTATAGTCTTAGGAAGTGCTTTCGGGATGATTTATTTCGCTTTGGTTCGAAAAATTAAAAACACTTATTATAGAAACAGTATCTTTTTAACGATGCTACTTATAATCATCGTCTTAACATTTGCATGGTACCCGTATCGTTAATTTTAAAATATTCTAAAATTAAAAATCATGAGTTCAAAAATAAAAAGAGCCTTGCCCGAATTGGTCGAAAACGGCATTATTACGGAAGAGATTGCTCAAAACATCAATAATTATTACGAAACTACTTCCGAATCCAACCCGAACAGATTGTTCATTGTTTTCGGAATTTTAGGTGCAACGTTAGTAGGATTAGGTATTATCTTAATCATGGCACATAACTGGGATGATTTCCCAAAATCCATCAAACTAGCACTTGCTTTTGCTCCTATGCTTATTGGGCAATTTATTTTGGGATATGGTATTGTAAAAGGAAAAAGTATGGTATGGAAAGAAGCTGCTACTGCATGTTTATTCTTTGCCGTTGGCGCTTGTATTGCCATTGTAAGTCAAGTATATCATGTTTCAGGTGATATAGAATCATATTTACTTGCTTGGGTAGTGTTGTGCACACCTCTGCTTTATGTTACCAAATCTAAAGCAGCTATTATTTTACATCTTGTTTTTTGCACCTATTTTGCTGTTGAAGTTAATTTTACATTCAGAGGCACAACCTTTCCGCAAATATACTTTATTCTATTAGCTGTAAGTATTCCGCGTTATATAGAAATGCTAAAATCAAAAATACCATCAGCTTCATTATATATGCTACATTGGATGTTTCCACTAAGTTTGATCATCTCTCTTCCTACTTGTATTGAAAGTAATTTTGAGATTGGTTCTTTACTTTACATCTTATTATTTGGTGTTTTTTATAATATTGGACAACTTCCATATTTTAAAGACAAATCATTACTACAAAATAGTTACTCCTTTTTTGGTTCGTTAGGAACTGTAATTATATTACTCATAATGAGTTTTAAAGATCCATGGAGGTTCAATATTAACCATAATCTAATTTTCTTTTCAGAATTTATCAGCATTGCTATTTTATTTATTTCTGCATGTATCCTTCTTTACCTCAACAACAAACAACAAAAACTACGAGGAAGTCATTTGTTTCAATACACTTTTCTCATCTTTGGCGCTATCTTTTTAATTGGTCAAACGAATCCGATGCTAGCTCCTATATTTGTCAATATCTTGCTCCTTATTTTAGGACTTGTTACGATTAAAATTGGTACTGATAAATTGCATTTTGGATTGTTGAACTATGGCTTGCTAATTATTGCTGCCGTGATTACATTCCGTTTTTATGATACAGACATCAGTTTTGCTCTACGTGGAATTATTTTCCTTTTACTTGGCATAGGATTCTTTGTTGCCAATTATATCATGTTCAAAAAACAAAACGCTAAAAAAATACAACCATGAAAAAAATACATATATACTTACTTTTTGGATTGATGGTAGTAGCACAAATTTTTGCTTCTGCACAAATTGTTTACAAGTATGAACAGACCATTGCTAGAGGAACTATTTATAAATTTAAAACGGCTCCAGTAGATCCAAGTGATCCATTTCGTGGAAAATACATCACATTAAACTTTGAAATTGATCGCTTTATTACTGATGATGAGGTTTGGAATTATAACGATAAAGCATTTGCCTATTTTTCAAAAGATAAAAATGGATATGCGGTATTAGAAACACTTTCAAAAACGAAATTATCAGATAGTGAATTTGATTATGTAGAAGTAGAAACTACTAATTATACTAATAAAGGCATTATATATTTTGATTTGCCTTTTGACACGTATTATATGGACGAAAACAAAGCGTATGATGCAGAAAAATTATACCGAAATAATAATAGGCGTAACAAACAACAAGATGTATATGCCATAGTTCATCTTCAAAATGGAACACACGTATTAACGGATGTTATCATAAATGGAATTTCCATAAAAAATGCTGTAGAAAAACAAACGCATTTATAGAAAAATCTGTTTGCTAGAAACATTAATTTTATAGTTACAAAACACCATCTTTTTACATTTTAAGATGGTGTTTTTTTTATTCTAATTCTTCTTTTTCACTATTTCTGTTTTGGATAAAAATCCAAAATTCCTCTATTTATTTTGTTAAAATCTAACGCTTATAAAATAACTCAGCACTTCTATTGAATTATTACCTACTTTGATAAAGAAACAACAACTCCCCAACCAATTTTAACAGTTAAAACAATTAAAAAAAGCATATCTTGAAATCATGAAAAAAACAACTCTCTTATTACTAAGTATTCTCCTTTTTAGCTGCAAAGGAAATCAAATCCAAGAAACAGCTCTTTCATATACAATGACTCCTAACAAAACATATTCGTATGAGTTTGTATTGAGTTCGAAAGCATTAACAATTACACAATTGGTGGATTTTAAACTAATATAATCTGCCAATGATAGTTTGCAAATGGAAGCCGCAATTCAAGATATGAAATGGAAAGATGATGGCGGAGAACTTGAACAAGAAACCAACCAATATTACAAAGATCGTTTTATCAATAACCCTTTTGTATTTACCATAAATTCACAAGGAAAAATACTAAAGAATCTTGAGTATAAAAGCGGACATCATCAAGAAACGGTGTTTGATATTAATAATTTCTTTATGGAATTACCAACAGGAATTCAAAAAACAGGTGATTCATGGACAGGTTCTCGGCCTGCGGTTGATTTGATATTTACAAGAATCAATTCCAAATACACGTTCTTAGAAATCCAAAATGATAGTTTGGCACATATTAAAGTTTCTAGCGAACTGAAAAGTGATGATGAAGATAGTGTCTTTACCAAAAACTTAAAAGGCACTTATATTGTGAATACTAATAACGGATTGCTAGAAATAGGAAAACTTGAAATGGGTGGTTTTAATGGCTTTAGCAATATTTCAGGAACGATTCGTATTTATAAAAAGTAGTATTCTAAATTCCTCACAAAAAAAAGCTCATAATATCCAATTCACTCAAAACACATCATTAACAACTCACTAAAGACTGTTAAACAATTCACAAAATAAAAAAAGTCATTAAACCTTTCGCAAAAGCAAAAGTCCTAGAAGCAACTATAATAAAAAACAAAACTCATGAAAAATATCATTTATGCATTGGCAATACTATTTTCCCTGAATGTAGTTGCACAAGAAGGATCTGATCGTACAGACAGAAAAGAAAGAAGGGAAATGACAAAAGAATTCATGCAAAATCTTACTCCAAAAGAAATTGCTACGTTACACACTAAAAAACTTACACTCGCATTAGATTTATCAGATAGTCAACAAACGCAAGTATTAGCTTTACAAACAAAAGTTGCTACCGAGCGTAAAGCAAAAATGGAAGCGTATAAGGCTAAGAAAGAAAAAGTCGAAAAACCTACACAAGAAGAACGCTACAAAATGATGAACGAACACTTAGATGCTAAAATTGCTCATAAGAAAAGTATGAAACAGATTCTCTCGGATGAACAGTACTTACGATGGGAGAAAATGCAGGCACGAAAAGCAAAAGGAAAGAAAAAAAGAAAAGGAAAGCGTAAGAAACAAGAATAGTGATTCAGAAAAGAGAAGTTAAAAGACTTCTCTTTTTTTGTTATTTCTTCACAATTTTAGTATTATTGAGCTATTATTTAGCTAACACCAACCAACAAGTTATGAAAAAATATATTACACTATTCACGTTTGTATGTGTATTATTTCTAGGAATGCAGGCAGCTACAGCTCAGGAAAGTCCTGAAGCGAAAGCGAAAACGAAAACCCTAGAATTATCAAAAGCAGTTGAACTTTCTGATGCACAAGTACAACAAGTATATGCTATTTACTTAGCATACGAAAAAAATAATCGTGTTGAAAATGCTGCTGCATTAGATAAAGCAAGAAAAGATATCAGCGCGTTATTACATCCAGAGCAACAACAACAATTCAAAGCTCGTTTTGTAAAAGAAAAAGAACGCAAGAAGAAATTAGCCAAAGGAAGAGCTCAATAATCTCTCTCAATAAAAACATAAAACTCGGCAAATTGCTGAGTTTTTTTATGCTTATTCTAATATGACAAGAGTAATTTTAGAACATATAATTCACTTGGTAATTGTACTTCCCATCATACTATTGACATTGAAAAATAGATCGCTAGAAAATTTAAAAATATTACTAGCTTTTTCAATATTTTTCATGGCAAATGGTGTCTTATTGTATTTACCTATTGAATTTGATGAATTAAGAATCATAAATGGAAGATGGAATTGGACTGGAAAAATACTTGCAATTTTGGGCGCTATCATCTTTCTCTTAGTATATAGAAAATTCCATTTGAAAGATTACTTTTTAACCTTTAAACAACACAAAAAGAGCTTAAAAAGCGGAATCATAGCGATCTTAGTAGTATTCCTAGTTTCAACAATTTTAAACTTTAAATTTAACACTCCTACTAGTGAATGGCATACTGAGACGATACTATATCAGTTTACAATGCCGGGAATTAATGAAGAAATTGCCTTTCGTGGCATAATGCTAGGACTTTTAGTGAAAATTTTGAAACCGAATTCCATTGCCATGTTGATTACTGCTTTATTATTTGGAATGGCTCACGGGCTTTTCTTAAATCAGAATTTTGAACTGATTTTTAAAAGTCAACCTTTTTTCCAAACAACAATTATGGGAATGATTTGGGCTTGGGTAACTATAAAAACGGGAAGTATACTACTTGCTTTACTATCTCATAACTTAGGAAATGTATCAGGAAAGATAATCAGTGTCATTAAGTAATTACTATTTCTATGTATCATAAAAAAACTCGGCAAATTGCCGAGTTTTTATCTAGTTTTTCAAGTGTATTAATTATTGTGATATTGAATCAAGTTCAGTATGACGTGTAAACACTACAATTCTTTTGCAACCTCTTCAATAGCTTGAATAGTTTTATCTAAATCTTCATACGATAAGGCATCTGATAAAAACCAAGATTCAAAAGCCGACGGTGCAATGTAAATTCCTCTATTTAACAATCCGTGAAAAAACTTCTTAAATGAATCGTTGTTTCCTTTTGCAGAAGATGCAAAATCAGTTACGGGCTCTTCACAAAAATGAACAGAAATCATAGAACCAACTCTATTGATTTGATGCGTAATGCCTGCTGCCGTTAATACTTTTTCAATGCCTTCATGTAAGTATGCAGTTTTCTCTTGTAGACTGGTAAAGATTTCATCTCTTTGATTTAACTCTTCCAACATTGCCAATCCAGCCGCCATCGCTAATGGATTTCCGCTTAACGTTCCTGCTTGATATACGGGACCTAATGGTGCTAGGTGACTCATAATTTCTTTACTAGACGCAAAAGCACCTACTGGCAATCCGCCACCAATCACTTTTCCAAAACATACGATATCAGCATCCACACCATATAACTCTTGCACGCCACCTTTTGCCAATCTAAAACCTGTCATGACTTCATCATAAACTAGCAAAATATTATGTTCATCACACAAGGCACGTAATCCTTCTAAAAATCCTTTCACTGGTGGAATACACCCCATATTTCCAGCTACAGGCTCTAAAATAATACAAGCTATCTCACCTTCATTTTGTTCAATGATTTCTTTTACATTTTCCAAATCATTGTAACGTGCTAGCAACGTATCTTTTGCAGTTCCTTGAGTCACTCCAGGACTGTTGGGACTTCCAAAAGTAACAGCTCCACTTCCTGCTTGGATCAAAAATGCATCGCTGTGTCCGTGATAGCAACCTGCAAACTTAATCATCTTATCTTTTCCTGTATATCCTCTTGCCAAACGAACTGCACTCATACAAGCTTCCGTTCCGCTGTTTACAAAACGGATCATATCAATATTTGGCACCATGGAAACTGCTAATTCTGCGATCTTTGTTTCAATCTCTGTAGGCATTCCAAAAGAAGTTCCTTTCTTGGCTTTCTCTACAACAGCTTCAATCACGGGTTTGTGTGCATGACCTAAAATCATTGGTCCCCACGAGTTAATGTATTCTATATATTGCTTATCATCTTCATCAATGATGTACGCACCTTTGGCTTCTTTTACAAAAATTGGTGTTCCTCCAACTGCTTTAAACGCACGAACTGGTGAATTTACACCACCAGGAATCACTTTTTGTGCCTCTGCAAATAGTGTGCTACTACGTTTATATTCCATTGTGTTAATTTATATTTTTTAATGACTAAAAATCTTTCAGAAGTGGTTTTACAAACAGCACTTGTCCCACAAAAATTTCATTACTTTCAAGTCCGTTCAAAGATTTTAATGTATCAACTGTAATTTTATGTTTTTTGGCTATACTATACAATGTATCTCCTTTTGTAACTGTGTAACGATCGTTATGTGTTGTTACTTTTTTAGCATCTTCTGGTTTCTTTCCTAAAACCTCAGCATCATATTTGTATAACTCATAACGCTCAATCAATGCAATTAATTTATTTGGATACTTCCGATCGGTAGCATATCCTGCTTTTTTTAAACCTCTCGCCCAACCTTTATAATCGTCTTTAGGAAGTTTAAATAATCCTGCATAACGTGATCTTCCAGTCAAGAACAAAGAATGATCTGTAAATGAATAGGCTGGATTTGCATATTTTCTAAAACACTCTTGATCTTCATCATCATCGTGATATACACGTTGTCCTTTCCAACCTTTATGACATTTAATTCCAAAGTGGTTGTTAGAACGCATAGTCAACTTCCCTTTTCCTGATCCAGATTCTAAAATTCCTTGCGCCAACGTAATACTCGCAGGAATTCCATGTAATTCCATTTCTCGTTTTGCTACGTCGCTGTAAGTATCAATATAAATTTCAGTGATACTTTTATTGCTTGTTTTTGGCGTTTTAACTTCTTCTTTTGGAGTAGTTTCCACAACCTCAACAGGTTCTTCTTTAGGTTTCGTAGTTTTTACAACCTTTGTTGTTTTCTTCGTACGTTCTTTTGTTTTTGAAACACGATTTTGTGTACCACAACTTGAAAATATGAATACACCTAGCAATAAATATATAAGTTGTTTCTTCATGCGCTATACGATCGTTTTTTGTCCTTTTCTTTGTAGTTTCTGGTTCATTCCTTCAATTCCTTGCAATCCTCCAGTATGAATTGCTAAAATACGCTTTTGTTTGGCAAAATGCCCATTTTTAATCAAATCTATAATTCCAAATAACATTTTTCCTGTATAAATTGGATCTAGCGGAATGTTTGTTTGTTGTTTGAAATAATTGATAAACGCAATTAATTCATCAGATACTTTCCCATAACCACCAAAATGATACTCTGTAATCAATTGCCAATTATTTTTGTGAGTATACTTCGCGATTTCTTTCTGTAAAAAATCTCCTTTTAATGCTGGAAACCCGAGCACCTGTTGATGCGAATGTACACCGTGACTCAATCCTGCAATTGTTCCTCCTGTTCCAACAGCACAGCAAACAATATCGAAATCTGTTTCAGTTTCCGTGATGATTTCCGCACAACCTTTCACCGCCAAATCATTGGTTCCGCCTTCAGGTATGGTATAAAAATCCCCAAACTTCTCTTTTAATTGTGTAATGACGGTTTCGGAAGTTTTTTCTCGATATGTTGTTCGTGTGATAAATACAAGTTGCATGCCATTTTCTACAGCAAATCGTAGAGTTGGATTGCTGTCAATTTTACTCTCCAACTCTTCTCCTCGGATGATTCCAATGGTGTGAAATCCATGCAGTTTTCCTGCAGCAGCAACGGCAGCTATATGATTGGAAAAAGCACCACCAAATGTAAGTAATGTTTCTTGTTCTTGAGATTTGGCTTCTGATAGATTGTACTTCAGTTTTCGAAACTTATTCCCAGAAACAAACGGATGAATCAAATCTTCACGCTTGATGAACAATTGTACATCAGTTTCAAAATCGAGTTTGACTTCTTGAATAGGGATATTTTCGCTTAAAAATTGCATTCAGAGTACAAAAATACCGTAAAAAATAGAATCATTTAGTTTCTCTTATTGAAATATTAATGAACTTGATATTTATGTTCTAATGATTCCCTACGACTAATTCGTAGTATTTAGTAAATTCACATTATGAAAAACTACTTTCTATTTCTGAGCTTTATCTTCTTTTGTATAAGCAGTTCTTCTTACACAGTTTTACAATGACGAAAAACCGACGCTGAAATTCAACAAACATTCAATGAAAAAAATATTGTCACTGAGATTTCTTACTATAAAGTAGACAGTTTGGGCGTGAATGTTAGAGTACAATCTGTTGTTTCTTAAAAACACAGTATCAATTTGGTTTTCTTTCACGGTTCTCCAAGTTCATTGTCTGCTTGGGAAGGATATTTGGTAGATTCTTCACTTCGAGAAAGTGCAAATATGCATGCCATCGATCGTCCAAGGTATGGCTATTCAAATTTTGGAGATGAAATGACGTCTATTGAAACACAAGCACAACTCATGAGCGCACTTATTAATGAAAAGAAACTTACAAATGTTATTGTTATAGGTGTATCTTACGGAGGTCCATTAGCCGCAAGAATTGGTTTTTTAAATAATAACGTTAAAGTTATTGTCATGATTTCTCCTGCCATCGATCCCAACAATGAAAAAGACATTTGGGCATCTCGATTCACATAATGGAAACTCACACGCTGTTAGTTCCTACTGTATATCGTGCTGCTGGTGACGAAAAGATTGTTCATGCTAAAGAACTTGCCTCTATTGCAAATGACTGGAAAAAAATCACCATTCCTGTATTGTATTTCCATGGAGATGTTGACGACATTGTTCCGTATGAGAACATTCATTTCTCAAAAGACAACTTTCAAAATATTGAGATCATTTCCATTCCTAAAAAAGGACATGAGATTGCTTGGAAACATAAAGAATTGATCATTCCACATTTGTTAAAACTTATTCGTCAGATTCAAACTATAAAATAGTTTTACAGAAATTATTATTCAAAAAACAAGCTTCCAACTTCCAAATTGCCTTTTGTTTTCTCTAAGCGAACAATGATGGTCTTTTTCTCTTCGTTTTCCTTTCCATAATTTGTATACAATGCAACTTTCAAAATGGTAGGTCCGGATACTTTTTGCATACTGTCTGCAAAATGATCTACAAATATTTTATACTCTCCTTTGACAGCATTTTTCAGCATGAATTCTTCTGGTCCATAACCGTCTGTTAAATCTTCAGACATTCTTCCGCCAATTTTGGTAAATGGATTTTTGTATGAAGCCTTCTCGCCTTTAGGATCAAAAACCCACAAATCAATATCTGTATCGTTATGATTCCAATCGATCACAATACGCACATCTACAGGCATTTCTTTAAACGATTTTCGTTTTTTCTTCTTTATTTTTAGTTGTTTCTTATGTGTATTTACCAAACGGGTTAACTCTACAAATGCTACATGTTCGATACCTGTAAATCTTCCATTTTCATCTTTATGCAATAACTCGCCATCATACAAATTACTTAGTAAATCATAGCTTTTTTGAATCTCACCCACATATTCATACGCCAATGCCAAATCACGATACGATTGTGGTTCTTCTGGTCGCAATGCTAACACTTTTTCATATACCAATACCGCTAATTCATATTGCTTTAACTGTTCAAACCTGTAGCCTGCAGCTTTTAACAATTCATAATTATTTAGGTTCATTTCTAGTAAATTGGTAGTAATAGTCAATGCAATATCAGGAGCATTTCTCATATAGAAAAAATCGGCAATATCTAAATAAAAGGAAGGTGTATTTGCATACGCATCACGTATTTCTATATACTTTTTGTGTGCTCCTAAGAGCGTTGTTTCTTTATCTAGTTCTCTTATATATGGAATATCTGAATTCCATGATTTTAATTGTATACTGGAATTCATTTTTTCAGTAAATGCTTGTATGGCTTCCAAGTTGTCTTTGAGTCCTTGCTTCGTAATTACATACACAACACCACCACGACCTTCCTGCCCATAAATGGCAATTGCTTGCTGATTTTTTAACACGCTCAATTGTTGGATTTCCTCTCTCTTTAACTTTTTGAGCGCATAAAAGTTTGACATTTCTCCATCAATAACATATATGGGACGATTGTTTTTACTGAGTGAATTTTGACTTCGAAGAAACATTTCAATAGTTTCCCAACTTTGATGTACACCTCCTGAAATAATAACACCTGATGCACTACCTCTAAGCACAGATGATTGCCCTGTAGAAACCGCAGAAGCAACTTTAGCACTAGACACAGAACCACCATAGCCAACTACCGTTACTGCTTCAAGTGCTTCACGAAATTTCAATTTTGATTTTACGGTTGATGAATTGATTTGCACTTCATTTGTCATGTAACCGACATAAGAAATTACGAGAAGCTGTCCTTTTTTTGCTTTCAAGCGAAAGTTACCATCAAAATCAGTTGTAGCTCCTCTACTTGTCCCTTTTACTAATACATTAGCACCCGGGAGTGGCATTCCTTCATCATCTATAACAACTCCTGAAACTGTAAACAATTCACCTGAACCATTTATATTAGCTGAAGACATTTCCGTAGTCTGTATTGTATTTTTTGTTTGATGTTCCGCAGTCTCGTCCGTTTGTGATACAGGTTCATTGTGTCTTTGCGTTGTATCTTCTGCTTGCGTCGTTATAGATTCAGTTTGTCTTTGCGTTGTGCTTTCTGTTTGCGTTACGGTTTGATTTTGTGCAGTTGCTTGTGTCGTTACAGGAGTTACTATTTCTGTAGTTGTATTTTGCACATCTACAACCTTCTCTTCCTCATACCAATCTATCAAATCCTCGTATGCTTCTCGCAATTCTTCTTTTCTTTCCGCTAGTCCATCGTCCACAAACTCTTCATCAGATGACATGTTTGCTAAATACTCTTTATAAGCTGCTAATAGCTCCTTTGGTGGCTTAATTTTGAAGTGTACATAATCTTCGATACGATCTAAAATAATCATAGACGTATAATTTGTAATCAAACTGTATCGGGTTGCCAGTGCAATAATTTCGCCTTTATTTTCTAATTCGTTTTGATACAAATGTTTCAGTTTTTGTTTTGCCCATAAGCGTTTTACAGCAGTAGTTCCTTCAGAAGCTTCTAAAGTTACAGGAACTTTTTGTGTCACTTCACCTCCATAGCCAAATAAGAGTTCAATGTCAGTGTTTTTTGAAAATTTACCACTGATTGAAAAATCTTGATATACATTGACACGACGTTTCGGATATATTTCACTCACCTGTTCATTGTGTGTTATTCCTAAAAATTGATACGTTTCTCTTTTTAATAGTTGTGCCGCTTTTGTATATTCCATTCGAACTAAGTTCAAATAATTTCCTCCAGATTTTGTAGTAAGATCAATGAGACTTTGATGATTTGCAGATACTAATGAGTTGATGGCATACACTTGAATTTTCCGCTTCATAGCTAAATCTCCCAAATTCCCCAATCCGTCTGAAAACAATAATATTTCATCAGCTTTAATTTTTAGGTCTTCAAATATATTTAGTTTTGTTCCTCCATCATATTGCACGTTCTGTATTTCAGCAAGTAAATCGTCTGTATTTCCCTCTTTTATTATAAATTCTTTTTGAGTTTGAATTTGATTGTTGAATGTGATAAAATTCACAGTTACGTCTTGTACATAATCCAAATATGATGCTACTAATTTTACTTCGTTTGCTACATCTTTAAAGCGCATAGAATATGATGCATCCCAAAGAATTGTTATCTTTTTTGGTTTCTTTTTTAAACGTGTTTTTGGTTGTAATACTTTGTGAAAATGAAAATATCCGTTGTATGTTGCCAAATGTTCTTGATTAGTTTTGTTTGAAATTTGAATCACAACAGGAGTTTTAGGTGCATGATTTTTCTTAGTGGTTTTCGCCACAAATGCATCTCCGTTTTTTTCAAAGAAAAAATCATCATACTTTGTTTTTATAACTTTAGGCAACTGCTTCGTAAAAACATTCATCGTTATTGAAAACACATCTAACTTTTCAGAAATTCCTAGTGGCAATTCATAACTTTGTTCACCATTTATTGTTCGTAACTCTTGTTCAAATTTTAAAATAATATGTTTGTGTTTTTTAGAAAATATAGGATATATGCGAGCTCGGTAATTATTCCCTTCTGTCTTTTCTAACAATGCAGGATCTATTTTTCTACGAATCGTAGCTTCGTAAGCTACACGCCCCAATTCACTTTCAACAATAACTGCATCGCGCATTTTACCATTCACTTCCATAGCAAAACCCGAAACAGCTTGTCCTTCTCCTAACGGAAACACCAATTCCCCTTCCAGCGTTCTATCCAATCCATTATAAAACTTCATGTCATAGGTCGTCACAGCTAAATTCCCGACAATTTCAACATGCACATTTAAGTCGGTAAGTTTTAAATCGTGTTCATTAGCTACAGTAACTTTGGGTGTACTTTGAGCAAATACTTGTGTGCTTATTAGCAATAAAAAGAAACAATAGTAAAGCTTTTTCATAAGAGTCTGGTTTTCATCTACAAAAACAAAACTCTACATTAATTAAAGTAAAGAAAAGAAGGAATGAGTTAAGACTACTTTTGAATGAGTTAACTCAATTGATTACATATACCGAAGATCCCGAAACAAGCCACGCCGTTTCAAATACCTAAAGTCAGCTTCATTGTCATACGCTTCTCGCTCAAAACTGATATTAATATAAGCTCTGTGACGATTGCGATAATAACAGAGTCGAATTAACCATTCCGTCACATAGAATACATAAAAAGGAAGAATCAACAATTCGAGTTGTTGTCGCAAATGGATGCGCTCATGATATACCAAAACAGCATTCCCTTTATCTTCTTTATCTCGTAAAAAAATAAACGGAAACAATGTAATTCCTCGAAAACCTCTAGGCACTATATATTTTGATATAAAAACCATACGTTAAGTAATTCAAAATGTACGCCAATTTAAGTACCTTTGTCGAAATGAAGAAATTAATTCCCATTGAAGAAGGCGATTTTTATCTTTCGCCCGAAGGCTATAAGGTGTTTACAGAACAGTTTCACCTAAAAAGAGGCTATTGCTGCGAAAGTGGTTGCAGACATTGCCCTTATGGATTTAATAAAAAAAGAAAATAACATTCCATGGATTCTATCTTTATGAAATATAAAAAAGCTACTGCACATTTTCACCGTGTAGATATTCGTTATCCCTAGCATTTGCTATGAACTCACAAGTTTTTAGCATAACGAATGACCACATAATTAAAATACAAAATGACAGTAAAAGAACATATCTTACAAGGAATCCCTAACGAATTACCAAATCCAAAACCGTACGATACAACAATCAATCATGCGCCAAAGCGTAAAGAAATATTATCTGTAGAAGAAAAGAAATTAGCCTTGCGAAACGCATTGCGCTATTTTGATAAAAAACACCACGAAGTTTTACTACCAGAATTCAAAAACGAACTCGAAACTTATGGAAGAATCTATATGTATCGTTTTCGTCCAGATTATAAAATGTATGCACGTCCGATAGATGAGTATCCAGGAAAATCAACGCAAGCAAAAGCCATTATGTTGATGATTCAAAATAATTTGGATTATGCCGTTGCTCAACATCCACATGAATTGATAACGTCTGGCGGAAATGGTGCCGTATTCCAAAACTGGGCACAATACTTGTTGGTAATGCAGTATTTGGCAGAAATGAACGATGAGCAAACCTTAGTGATGTATTCTGGACATCCATTAGGACTATTTCCTTCGCACAAAGATGCTCCAAGAGTTGTAATTACTAATGGAATGATGATTCCTAACTATTCACAACCTGATGACTGGGAAAAATTCAACGCGCTAGGTGTCACACAATACGGGCAAATGACTGCTGGAAGTTATATGTATATTGGTCCGCAAGGAATTGTGCATGGAACGACCATCACCGTATTGAATGGCGGACGAAAAATTTCTAAAAATGGTGAAGGTTTAGAAGGAAAATTATTCCTAACTGCCGGATTAGGGGGAATGAGTGGAGCGCAACCAAAAGCTGGAAACATTGCAGGTTGTATCACTGTTTGTGCAGAAGTAAACCCGAAAGTCACTGAAACGCGTCACTCACAAGGTTGGGTAGATGAAGTGATTCACGATTTAGACAAATTGGTGAGCAGAGTGAATGCTGCAAAAGCGAACAAAGAAGTTGTGTCTATCGCCTACCAAGGAAATATTGTGGATGTTTGGGAGAAATTTGACGAAGAACATATTTTTGTTGATTTAGGAAGCGATCAAACTTCCTTACACAATCCTTGGGCTGGTGGTTATTATCCGATTGGACTTACCTATGAAGAGTCGAACGATATGATGGCAAACAATCCAGCACTTTTCAAAGAAAAAATACAAGAAACCTTACGCAGACATGCAGCTGCTGTGAACAAACATGCTGAAAAAGGAACCTACTTTTTCGATTACGGAAATGCGTTCTTATTAGAAGCTTCTCGTGCAGGTGCTGATATTATGGCGGAAAACGAAATCGATTTTAAATACCGAAGTTATGTACAAGACATCATGGGACCTATGTGTTTCGATTACGGTTTTGGACCTTTCCGTTGGGTTTGTGCATCTGGAAAGCCAGAAGATTTAGCAAAAACTGATCAAATTGCCTGTGAAGTATTGGAAGAAATTATGAAAGCTTCACCAATAGAAATTCAGCAGCAAATGGCAGATAATATTCGTTGGATTAAAGGTGCTCAGCAAAATAAATTAGTCGTAGGATCGCAAGCACGTATATTGTATGCAGATGCGGAAGGTCGTATGAAAATTGCGCAAGCTTTTAATGAAGCTATAGAAAGAGGCGACATAGGACCTGTAATTTTAGGGCGTGATCACCATGATGTTTCTGGAACAGATTCTCCATATCGTGAGACTTCCAACATTTATGATGGTTCAAAATTCACGGCAGATATGGCTATTCATAATGTTATTGGAGACAGTTTTAGAGGTGCTACTTGGGTTTCTATTCACAATGGTGGAGGCGTCGGTTGGGGCGAAGTAATGAATGGTGGATTCGGCATGGTTCTTGATGGTACTAAGGAAGCATCAAGGCGACTACATTCTATGTTATTTTGGGATGTAAATAATGGAATTGCTAGAAGAAGTTGGGCTCGAAATGAAGAAGCAATCTTTGCCATTAAACGCGCTATGGAAGTCGAACCAAATTTAAAAGTGACGCTTCCAAATATCGTAGATGATGCTTTGCTAAAATAAATCACCTCGAGACAAGTTTCCGAGGCACGAATAAAGAATTCATATTTGATGAATATCGAGGCAAGCCTCGGAACATTAAAATCTAGATTATTGAATACATTAACATTTTAAATAATATAGTAACCCAAAAAAAGCAGTGATATGAAAAAATTAAAATTACTATTGCCAGTAGTTGCATTACTACTATTCGTTACTTCTTGTATTTCGGTTAGAGTGGTTGCCGACTACGACCAAGAAGCTGATTTTAAATCGTATAAAACATTTGCGTTTTATAAAACTGGAATCGACAAAGCTGAGATTTCAGATTTGGATAAAAAAAGAATTCTACGTTCTATAGAAAAAGAGATGCTTGCTAGAGGATTTGTAAAGTCTGACAATCCAGATATTCTAGTAAATATTATGACCAAAGCGAACAAGCGCATCAATGTAAACAACAACTTCGGCTGGGGCTGGGGCGGTGGATTAGGCTTTGGTGGCTGGGGTTGGAACCCTTGGATATGGGGAGGAAACTCCGCATGGGTAACTTCTCGTGTTGAAGGCGTTTTGTATATTGACTTGATTGATACAAAGAAAAAAGAATTGGTATGGCAAGGAAGAGGCGCTGGTAACTTAATAGGAGACCGTGGAAACATTGAAAAGAAAGAAGCGCGTATCCAAGAATTTGTAGAAGAAATCATGAAAGAATATCCACCTGTAGCAGACGCTCAGTAGATACATAATTCACATAGAAACAGAAAACCTCGGAAGGCAACTTTCGAGGTTTTTTTATGCTTTAACGTCATTTTTGCAGCAGTGCAGCGTTTTTTGTGCTCCGCTGCTCAGTTTTTCTGCTGCTGTACTCAGATTTTCTACACTTGAGCATAGCAACTTCTCTTCTTTTTCTCCTTTCCTTTTGATAAAAAGCACCGTAGGTTTTCACCTTTTCCTCCTTTGGTTTTGATCGAAACCTACTGTGGTTTTAATGAAAACCTCCTTTACTTTTGATATTTTATAATCAGAAATAGATCTAAGAACTTTTTTCCTAATTAATTAGTAACGTTTTTGATACAAATCTTCAAAACAACTGTAACAAATTACAATACTAATTGTCCTTAGTAAAAACGTATTTTATGAAACATTACTTTACCGCCTTGCTATTTTTGATGATTGTTAAACTAGCAACAGCTCAAGATTGCGAATGTCAAAAAGAGTTTGAGTTTGTTGCAAACTACTATGAAGAAAACTTGCCTGGATTTACGGACAATGTCACTGAAGATAACCTAGCAGCATACACCAAATTCAAGGAAAAACTATACAATCAAGCTAAAAATTATTGCAATGACGAAGATTTATGCTTTAAAACCCTATTGGTATATGTAGAGTTTTTTAAGGACAATCATTCTTCAATTTATACAAATAAGTCTTTTAATGTAGATGAAAGTAATGAGGAAGAGGTGAATAAATTCCTGATATCAGATCTTTTTAAGAATCGTGAAATTTTTCAAAATATCAATCTAAACATCAACAATCCTATTCAGGACATTGAAAATCAATACCAAACAAAAGATGCAGCGTATACTGTAGCTATTGTAAAAAATGAAAATGAATTTAGAGATTATGTAGGTGTTATTATCGATTCAAAAACATCACTTTGGAAAAAAGGACAAGTAAAGTTCGAACTAAAGAAGGTAAAGGAGAATACATACGATATGTTTATGTACATGAGAAACCATTCTTTACGATATTATAAAAATGTAAAACTCACCACCAATGGTATCCTCAATGATAGTTGGTTTAATACACAACTAAAAGAAAGAAAATCATACAATATTGATGTCACAACTAGAGAATTAACATTCAAAGAAATTGATGAAGAGACAAACTATATGTATATCCCAACATTTAGCGGAAATTGGTTCGCTAAAATTTCTGAATTTTACGAGCAACACGATGCCAAAATACAAGCAAAACCCTACCTAATTATTGATGTACGGAATAATGGTGGTGGTAGTGATGCCTGCGCAAGTCCATTACTGAAGTACATATACACAAAGCCTTTTCAAACGGATAAAGTAGATGTGTATGCTACCAAACAAAACACACGAAAGTTTTTGGAGTGGTATAACGATATGAAAAATGATACTGCAAACTTTAGCAAAGAGTTTTTAAAAGGAGTTAAGGAAGAGATAGAAACCATGAAATCGGTTCCTAACAAAACATTTATTCCAAGAGGAACCGGAGAAACAGTAACCCTTGATACTGTTTTAGAGAATCCTAAAAAAGTAGTAATTATGATAAATAAGTATTGTGCAAGTTCTTGTGAGAGTCTATTATTTTGGGCAATGGAAAGTGATAAAGCCATTATTGTGGGAGAAAACTCTGGAGGATATGTTGGCTATGGAGAAATTTCTGGAGTAAACACACCAAACTTCAACTTTGAATTGGGTTGTACCATGACGCGATACAGCCATCAAAGAAAGTATGAAGCTGATGGAATTCCGCCTAAGTATTACTTTAATAATGATAAAGACTGGATAGAGCAAGCCGTAGATATTCTAAAAAAATAACCATCGCTCAAAATATAAATAAACGAATAGCGTCACAATTCTTTATATATTTATAATATGTCTGAAAGTTTTGCTACATCAGAACAAGACATTATGAAAATCTAGCATCATGGCAATAGTGAACACCTACTTATATTTTAATGGAAATTGTGAAAAAGCGTTTGAGTTTTACAAAGATGTTTTCAAAAAAGAAATCACCTATATGGAACGCTATAAAGATGTTCCTGAAGCCGCAAGACAACATTTTCTGAATTGTAAAGATGAACATATTATGCATGCTACATTGCCAATTAGCGAGGAAACTTTTTTAATGGGAGCTGATGTGATTGATCCTAACAAGAAAGATCAAAATGCTGCTGCATTTTTCTCACTAATTGTCAGTACAAAAAGTAAAGAAGAAGCAGATAGTATTTTTAATGCGCTTTCAAAAGATGGATCAATCAAACTTCCCATGGAGAAGCAATTTTGGGGTTCATATTATGGAATTTGCATGGACAAATTTGGCGTGAATTGGAAAATTAGTTTTGCGTTAGAAAACAACTAAACACACACATAATTAGACTTAAACGATTATGATAAAATATTTAATTTGTTCGATTATACTACTTGCCTCATGTTCAAATACAGAAAGGATTGAATATCAATTGACACATCCTGACAATGCTGGAGCGCAATATCTAACTATTATAGGATCTGATGTGTTTTATCATGGTAAAGCACTTAAAATATCGCCTGATTCCACTAAAACCTCTTATACATATTTCTTATCAAAAACAGTTAATAAAGGGGCAAATCAAAATGGTATTGATGACTTGATGTTTTATGACTTCCAATATTCAGATGAGTTGCTTGAAGTTACAGATTTTGACAGTTCCAAACTCAATAAAAATGTACTAATTTCATTTGATACTTATAATTCAATTTGGGGAGAATTCAGTGGAGATACAATTTCTTTAAAAGCAACAAAGCATATATATGATAGCAGATCAGACAAAATTATATTCACTAGAATCAAATAAAACGCAAAACACTGTGTAGAAATGCTTTAAAAAGCATAATTTCAACAGATGTATATAACTAAAATCTATTTCTATGGACAAACCTACCCACAAACAATTAGAAAGTTTATTGCAGCTACCTGGTGAAAGAACAAAACCACTTCGAGTGGTTGTCGATACAGACTTTGCGAACGAAATTGATTATTTTTTGCATTAACCTATTTGTTTTTGCCCAATGATAAAATTAATGTAGAAGCTATTTATGCAGCGCCTTTTTCTTTTTTGGAACGATTAAAAGCACTTTTATCAGCCAATGAATTGATAAAATCTAACGCAGAAAATTTGACAGATGCAGAACAAGCACTTGTTGATAAATACAAGAGTCAAATTGAAGCGATTGAAAAACTAGGTGTCGATCCAAAAGATTTACTAAAAAAAGGAAGTCATGTTTCCTTGACACCAAAACAAGGAATGGAACGCAGTTATAAGGAATTGAAGAAATTCATGAAACTATTTCCTGAGTTAGATATTCCAATCTACAAATGAGCTACAAATTACATACAGAATAATTGTCCTGAAAGAAGCGAAGCCGTAACGCATTTGATCGATTTAGCACGAAATGCAAGTACCTATGATTCTATTTATGTATTAGGTATTGCCTGTGCACCAATTTGGCTTCTGCGCTCATGCTTGCTCCCGATATTAAAGATAAAGTAGTGTTTATCTGGGACGCTGGTTATCCTACCAATATAACCAATCTCGAAAATACTTCTTTCAATATGACACAAGATATATTGGCTTCTCAACTCTTATTTAGTAGTGGCGTTCCACTTGTGTATATTCCTGGTTTTTACATAGGTCAGCAACTTGGTTTATCGCAAGTAGATGCTAAAAATTGGTTTAAAAACTCTGGTCCTATTGGAAAAACACTCTACAAAAGATATATGAACAATCAGTTGTTTACTTGGTATGGAAAAGATAAAAATGATCTTTTTGGACAAATATGGAATATTTGGGACTTAATTAATATCTCATGGCTTCTAGATCCAAGTTCGGTTTCTTCGCATACAGTTCCATCTGTAAAACTCACCAATAAGTGTTATTGGAAAAAGATGAAAAATCCTCATATTATTCGTGAAGGTTATTATACAAATTACAATAGCATTTTTCCTAAATTCGCAAAAAAACTTCAGGAATATGAAAAGAAAAATAATGCTTCTAAAAAGTAACTAATTGTGCATTGGAGCGCAATTGAGAAGATGAGAAAAGTATGTGTTTTAATTGAATTTCGACTGCGCTCGATTTTACATTTTCAAAAAGTTACATACAATTAGTTCCATAACAACAAAGCTATATTGAACTTACGTTTACATATATACCAGTACAACGTTTTAAGCTTTTATTATACATTTCTTGCCGTACATTTTATATATTTACTTTTAAAAATTCACACAATATCTATGATTCAAAAAGTATTTTTCACACTCATTGTTTTGTTCATCTACACAAATATGGCTGTCGCGCAAAGTGACTTTTATATCAAATTAGATCGTAAAGATCGTGTCAAAGAAATAGGAACGCTTACAAATGGAGAAAAAGATGGGTTATTTTTCAAATACAAACGCAATGGAAAACACAAATCGTTTGTTTATGAAAATGGTAAAAAACGAAGAGTCAAACTATCAGAAGTTACTGTTGAAAAAAAATACGATCCGCGATCAAAAGGGCAAATTTTAGAAGAATATTATGGTCTTATAAAGAATGGAAAGCGTGAAGGAATATGGCTTACGTTTAATGATGAAAATGTATTTACTACTGCTTCCTTCTACAAAAATGGTGTCTTAGAAGAGGTAATGTATCGCTTTCATACCGATGGAGAAGTCCTTGGGATTGATAAATATGTAAAAGGTGTTAAGAATGGTATTTGTGAGGAATTTCACAGTGGTGGCGCTTTGCATTATCGTACTGAATATAAAAATGGAAAAATAGTGGATGGCGAACAGATTTATTATTATCCGAACGGAAATAAAAAGATTGTAAACAATTACAAAGACGGTTTAAAGTTTGGAAAAAGCACCACTTATTATGAGTCTGGAGCGATTGAAATTGAAGGAATATATCGCGATAAAGGTTTAGCGGAAGGTCCTTGGAAAGAGTACTATGAAAATGGCACTATCAAAGAAGAGTACTATTATAAGCAAGGACTTTTTCATGGAGAATACACCATTTATGATGAACAAGGAAAAATCCTAGAACAGTATATTTATAAAAATGATAAGCTGATTAAGACGATTATTAATTAGACTTGCTTTGTGCTTGGATTGACTTAGATTGTTAGACTTGTTATATATACTTAACGTCACTTCGAGTGGTTTTTCGGAATGACATGAAGAAGAATTGTATCGAGAAGTACTTTGAAAATCTAGTGCTCCTACGCAGATCTCGACACAAAATTTTATTCTAGAATTTCACTCGATCAGACGTTCAGGTTTCTGACGTATTCAAAATTGTTTTGCTTTTAGAGATATTAGATACGTCTTTGCGAGAAGTATAGCGACGTGGCAATCTGTCTCTTTAGTAATACTATTTTTGTTTTTATAAGCTCGATATGAGCATCTATATCCTAATTCCCTTGTAAGTATGCTTGGTAATACGTGCACTCTCGAATGACTTCTTGGTAGAATTGCGTGTCTTTGTACGATTTCAATTCTTCAAAATTAGACGCGTGATCTCCACAAAAATCACCAACAGTATAATTTCCATCATTCCATATTGCATCAAAACACATTGCTGCTTTCGCCTTAAAAAAAGTAGCCTTAGCTTTTATCTCGTCAGAACTAGTAGTCTCTGTAGCTTTGTCATAATAAAACGTTGCTCTTTCTAACATTCCCGAATCAAATGCTGCATCTTCATCAGACCAATCGTCATATCCTTTGACTGCATTTCTACCATCATTTCCATAATGCAAGTAATGTAGCGTATTTACAAACCAACCCAATTCACTTAAGTTATACCAAGCATTTCCAAGCATGTAATAGTAAGCACCTGCGTTTACCTCATCTTCTTCTGCCAATGCCTCAAGCTTCATCAATGTTTTAGCTAGTAGCAATTTGTTATCTACATAATGATCTTCGTCAATTTCAGGCGCATAAAAAATATCTTTATAGTTTTCATGAAAACGATCGCTTTGTTGTAAAAAATTGATATTAAAATACTCTCTGATTGCCGCAGAAAAAAGACTGTTTCGGATTCCTTCTCGGTAAAATTGCTTCGGCTTTTTTATTTGACTAAAATAAATAATAGCTTCCTCCAAATCATTCTCTCTTAAATAAAACGTTCCTAACATTTCATTGATAAAATCTTCGTTATCTTTTGGAAGCAGACTTACGATAAAATGCTCCAATTCCGTTCTAGAAATAGCCGTAATTAGCTCTTTAAGCTTCAACAAATCTTTTTCTTCTAAATACTTGTGCTGCTCATAAAAGAAGTTGGAAGCATCAAAATTTGTGGTAAGTACATCGTTTTTAGCAACTTTATTTTTTGAGTAATGTTTGGATTGATACGATAAAAATTGACCAATTATTTTTTGATCATTCTCTGCATATAACTGTGATATTTTTCGAAAATAAAAACCGCGTACACCATGATTATTGAATAGGTTTTTGTTTCCTTTTAATTCCAAAAACAGACGATCCATAGCATAGATATCAAATTCTTTTACGTTCAATACTTTTAGTACATAAGCAAAGATGTCTGCTTGATTTTTGTATGCTTTATTGTTATAAGTTTTAGAGAATGTAGCTGTTGCCGCTTCATAATCTTCTTTTGCAATTTCTATGATGCCTTTAAAGATGGACCAAAGCTCTTTGTTTTTTACCGTTGCATTGTCTAATTGATTGTTAACAATGGTTTCCGCTTTTGACAGATGATCGTATACCAACTCATCTTCTTCATTATTGAGATTACCTCCAAAATACATTTCATGAAGCGAGTCAAAATAACGCATTGCCAACACTTCTGCATACGTAGAATTTGGGTTTATTTTTAATATTTCCTGCAACGCTGCAATGTGATTGCCATAAAATCCCTGAAAGAAATGCACCAATTCGTTTTCACTTGGATGATTACTCAAATCCAATCCCAGCATAGGCAAACGCTGCAAACTCAGGAAAACAATGCTTTTTCTGTCTTGAAGATTTTCAAATACTTGCCAAAACTGTTGCAAGCTTTCTACCTTTTTTCCGTGTTTATACAACATGGTTGCATTGCGTTCCATAGCTCTATAATAAATGTATTTTGAGTTTTCGTCATACTTCATGTACGTTTCAAACATTTCGTTGGTTTGTGCAGGATTACCCAATTCAAAAGCTAAGCGAACGATTTGAAATCCAATTCTATTTTTCAAAAAAGCATCTTGTGTATTGGCATATAAATCAACGGCTTCCTGATACATTTTTTGCAAATCTTTTTCACTATTCCCAAAACCTTCTCCTTGATACCAAGAGTTTTCCAATTCGTATTTTCCGGTGTAAATCAACTCGCATTTTTTAGCAAACCAGAAATATTGCAGCAATTCTTTTTTGTTTGGTGAAGCTAGTATGTAACGTTCTAATTCGTTTTTTGGAACATAATTTTTAGAGGTATGATCTTTTAAAAACTTGTCAAAATCTAAAAAAGAAGTTCGATAAAACCCTTTTATAATCGCTTCTTTGTCTAGTTTATGATCAAAATAGCGTTCCCATTCGTTCAAATTATCATAAGAATTCACTTCTGTGGCATTTCCAAAAGGTGCGCAAAAGGTACTATCTAAACAATTTAAAAAAGGATATAATGACGGATCCGAAATCAAGGTTTGATCCAACAATAAGATACTACGACTTCCCATGTCATAATAACCGCCACAAAAGCTAAACTTGTATATGTTTGCCTGCAAGAATAATGGCAGAAATACTATCAGTGCAACTATCTTTTTCATACGTTTAAAATTTATTGCTTAATTGTTTAATTTCTTCTGCA
Source organism: Kordia sp. (assembly GCF_022447245.1). Taxonomy (GTDB): domain Bacteria; phylum Bacteroidota; class Bacteroidia; order Flavobacteriales; family Flavobacteriaceae; genus Kordia. Next base: position 43,779 of record NZ_JAKVBC010000019.1, read on the forward strand.
GAATATTCGTCTGCTACTTTGGAATTGATATGATAATAAATAATATTAAAATCCTGCGCAGCATATTTTTTGATACGCTTGGCAAGTTCAGTTAAGCTTTGTTCATCAACCGTTTCAAAACGTATTTTATCATCACCATACAAGTAGTAATTGTCAGCAAACATACCGCTGCTTTCCATAGCATAGTAATTTCCTTCCTTTTTCAAGCCTTTTAAAGAACTGCTAGGAACATCATTTAGTAATTTTCGAAACCTCCCTTGGTTAAAAACAACTCCCCAAGAAAATAAAGGCAATGCAATATCGTACTCTAGCGGATACTCTTCTAAGGAAGCGATGTATTTGTCAACGATTTCTATATTCAAAATCGAATTTGTTTCTTCTACTGAAGTGACTTCTCCAACATTATAAAACATAATAACACCACTACTTACAGGTGGAATTCCAGTCTTCTCTTTATATTTTACTTGATGTAAACGAATGGTTGCCGATAGTTTGGGTTTTCCCAAGTCCGCATAGGAAACTTGTGTTTTAATAGCTTCTAAAAATGCAAAGTAATTTTCGCGAGTAGCCATAGACCAATCGCAATCAAATTGAAGTTCATTTACTTTCAAGGCATTTCGTTTTACCAACCTTCCAATTTTATCGCTTATGTTTCTTGCCAGTTGTTCCGCTTCTGAAACATTCTTCATTTTCTTAAAAACCTCATTCGTAATATATACGACAGGCACCAATTCTTGATCTCTTGTAACTTCTTCTTTAAATTGAATCGTTGCTGTGGGAAGCGGTCCTTTGCTACTTCCCGAATAAGTAACATCAAAAAACTTTGTATAGAGTTTCTTACTCTCAAGCGCACTCAACATTTCCTTTTTTGAAGCATTCAATTCAAAATCAGTGTTCCAATGATAGAAAAATACATCCTTCTTTTTAGATGTGCACGAATATAAAAATAGCAACAACAAGGTCACTATTCCTAGTTTACTAGAATAGTTCATACGGTTTTAATTATATAAAAATGAAGAGTGGTACTCAAAGATACAGTTTTTAAACCAAAGAAACGACAGTTATTTTTTTTATAATCTCTATCCATAAGAGTCCATTTGAAAGTAATTTCCGTAATTAACAGCTCTTTAAAGCACTTAAAACCTTATCACTATTATAGACTTACCATAGGCATACTCCATTGATTTTTAGTAATTTTCTTATAACTTAAAACTTCAAATATGAAAAAAAAGAATTTAAACTTAGGGAAACTTACACTTACTAAATCAAATGTTGCTTCATTAGTACAAAGAGAAAGAATTATGGGAGGTTCTGGTGTCGGACCAGGCTGTAATTCAGATATTGAATGTACACATACTTGTGTTCAAAATACCTGTACTTCAGTACCACCACCTCAACCCTCAAATAATTGCCCAACATTTCCTCAATGTTTGACACAAGGGTTTAGTTGTGGTCCTGCATGTTTCCCAACACGAGAAAATTGTGTTACACAACAAACTTGCGATGGAAACTTTTTATGTGACAATCAACTTCCTGGCGGAGGTTTTTAATCTATATGTAAACGTATACTATGCCCAAAACCTCGAAAAAACACTTCGAGGTTTTTTTTGTAGCATTTATAATTTCATCACTAAACTTTAAACTATGAAGAAAAGAAATATCGAATTAAAAAAGTTGAAGCTTTCCAAAACAAGGATTGCATCTTTAAAACAATCACAACAAGTAAATGGGGGAAATAATACATTTGAAGCCTGTCCTCTTTCCTTTATGAATTGTCCTGATCCGCCATCACCAACAGAAGGCGCTTGTCCAACAGGTCCTACAGGTTGTCTTTGCCCATCACAACCACCTATTTGTGCTCCTACTCAACAAGATTGTTTAACGTTACAAAATTGCGTAACACAACACTCATGTGGTGGAAATTTTTTGTGCGACAACCAAATACCGAGTGGAATTCTTTAAGTTAAATTAAAAACACAGAATAGTATAAAAAACAAACCCTAAAAGTGCTGCTTTTAGGGTTTGTTACTTTGTAAGGACATTGTCAAATTAACACATTGACAAATTGCCGAATTGATATTAATATTTCATCAACTCCTCTATTTTCTCTTTCACTTTTTCTGTAGATGGAATCATTGTTTGTTCCAATGTACTGTTTAATGGAATTGCTGGCATGTTTTCGGAACCTGTGACCATTACTGGTGCATCTAGGTATTTGAAACATTTTTCTTGAATCATTCCTGCAATAGAACGTGCAAAGGAATTATTTACGGGTTCTTCCGTTACTACCAAGCATTTCCCTGTCTTTTTTACTGATGCTATGATCGTTTCTTCATCTAGTGGAAATAGTGTTCTTAAATCGATGATTTCGATGTTTTCACGTTGTCCTTCAGAAGCATTCATTGCCCAATGTGTTCCCATTCCGTAGGTAATCACCGTCATGGTTTCTTTGTCGTCTTGCTTCCAGATTTCTTGTAATACATTGGCTTTTCCAAATGGTAATAGATAATCTTCTGCTGGCTCAATAGAAGTTGCGCCTTTGGTTCCCGGTACTTTTGACCAATACAAGCCTTTGTGTTCTAAGATCACTACTGGATTTGGATCGTGATATGCAGCTTTCATCAAACCTTTTAAATCAGCTCCGTTACTTGGATAGGCAATCTTGATTCCGCGAATGTTGGTTAATACAGATTCTACGGAAGACGAATGATACGGTCCACCACTTCCATAGGCACCAATTGGTACACGTAGAATCATAGAAACGGGCCATTTTCCGTTAGATAAGTAACAGGAACGACTTACTTCTGTAAATAACTGATTGAGTCCAGGCCAAATATAATCTGCAAACTGCACCTCCACAATCGGTTTTAATCCTACGGCACTCATTCCAACTGTAGAACCTACGATAAATGCTTCTTGAATTGGCGTATTGAATACACGATCGTCTCCAAATTTTTGTGCTAAGGTTGCTGCTTCACGGAAAACTCCTCCTAAACGTCCTCCAACATCTTGTCCGTATAACAAACATTCTTTGTGTTCACGCATCAACTCTTCTACTGCAAATAAAGCACAGTCTACCATCACGACTTTTTCGTCTCGTTTTGGACTACGCTCTCCTACTTCAGTAGTTACTGGTGTTGGTGCAAAATCATGTGTAAATAAATCCTCTGGTGAAGGATCTTCTGCTTGTACTGCTTCGTCAAAATTTGCTTTTACTTGTGCGATGGCATCTGCTTCAATTTTTGCGACCTCAGCTTCTGAGAAACCATTGTCTAATAATTGCTGTTTGATTACTGGATACGGATCGCGCGAACGTGCTTCTTCCAAATCGTCACGATACCATTCCATACGCACACCTGAAGTATGATGATTTAATAAGGGAACTTTGGCATGTACTAAGATTGGACGACGTTCTTCACGAATAGTCTTAATTACTTTTTCAAGCGTTTCATAGCTTTCTATAAAGTTAGCGCCATCAATAGAAACGGCATCTAATCCTTTAAATCCTTCCGCATACTCTGCAGCATTTTGTGCTCTGGTTTCAGCGGCATTTGCCGAAATGTCCCAACCATTGTCTTGCACTAAGTATAGTATTGGTAATTGCTTTAACGCAGCCATTTGAAAGGCTTCAGCAATTTCTCCTTCAGTGACTGACGCATCACCTAAAGAACACACGGTAATCGGTTTTAAATCACGTGTATCATCAAATGGAGAATCTTTCGCAGCTTGATCTTCAATACCTTGAATTTCTTTGTATTTCATTCCCATCGCAACACCTGTTGCCGGAATGGTTTGCATTCCTGTAGCCGAGGATTGATGTGGGATTTTTGGTTTATCTATATCCTTTAAACTTGGATGCGAATAATAGGTTCTTCCACCTGAAAAAGGATCATCTTTTTTTGCTAATAATTGTAACATTAAATCATACGGACGCATTCCGATAGATAGCAACATGGCATCATCTCGGTAATATGGAAATGCATAATCTTGCGGAAGCAATTGCATTCCAACTGCACATTGAATGGCTTCGTGCCCACGTGAGGTTGCATGCACATATTTTGATACTTGCTTAAAGTTGTCTTCGTATAATGTTGCCATTGCCTTAGCAGTGCATAGCAATGAGAATCCTTTTTGTAGTGTTTCTTTATTCATAGGTGATCATCTATCTTAATCCGTTCACTTCGACTCCGCTTAGTGTACTCTGTTTTGTTTTCAGTGTACTTTGTTTGTTGTTTGTAAGTACGTTGAGCGGAGTTGAAACGTACTTTTGTGGAAACGCTTAATTATTTATTCCGCAACTGAAACCATCCAGTTGTGTTTGTCTTCTAGTTTTCCTGCACGAACACCATTGATCGTGTTCATTACCAATTGCCCTACTGGACTTTCGTCAGATACGTGAATTTCTGTGTCTTTATAACCAATTGCTTGAATCATAGCAATTCCTACCGCAGTTCCTGTTCCGAATGCCTCTTCTAAACTTCCATTGTTAGAAGCTTCGATGATTTCGGAAAGTTTGAGTGGACGTTGCGCTACTTCATAACCATTGTCTTCTAATATTGTAATGACACTTTTACGAGTAATTCCATCTAAGATAGCGCCGTCTAAACTTGGCGTGATGAATTTCCCATTGATTTTAAAGAAGATATTCATGGTTCCTACTTCCTGAATGTATTCAAATTCATGCGCATCTAACCATAATACTTGATCGAATCCTTTGGATTTTGCAATTTCCGTTGGACGAATGGCTGCAGCATAGTTTCCTGCGGCTTTGGCTTCTCCTGTTCCTCCTTCCGCTGCACGAATGAATTTTGTTTCAGCGTATAACTTGATACGTTTTGTAAAGAATGGTCCTGCTGGTGATGCAATGATGATGAAATGATAGCTTGTTGCAGCGCGCATTCCAATAAATGCTTCTGTTGCATACATGAATGGACGCAGGTATAAGGCACTTCCTTCTTGTGGTGGAATCCAACCGCGTTCCATATCTACAATTTTCTTTAATCCTTCCACAAATAATTCTTCTGGAAATTCTGGCATTCCCATACGACGTGCACTAAAATTTAATCGTTTTGCGTTTTCTTCTGGACGAAATAGTAATGGCTCACCTTCAGCGTTTACGGTAGCTTTCATTCCTTCAAAAATAGCCTGACCGTAATGTAATGCCATCGCTGCAGGATGCGTTGGAATCATTCCTAACGGTTGAATTTTTGGTGTTTGCCATGCGCCATCTTCATACGAACAGATAAACATGTGATCGGTAAATGTTCTTCCCAACGGAATGTTGTCAAAATCGAGTTTTGAAAGGTTAGACTCCGTAGTTTTTGTAATTTCAATCTTGTGTGCCATTTGCATCATCGTACGGGGATTTTAGTGTTTTAGTTTAGTTAGTTGTTTTAGTAGTCGCTTTGCTCCTGTTATTTGTGTATTTGTTTTTTGTTGATTTGTTTGTAGATATGACTGTTCTCAATACTAACATCTCATATCTATTTCCCGTTTCGTAGTACTTGTCAACACTAATTTTTCTGGGAAAAATCACTCGAAGTGACGTATTGTTCTTTCTTATTCACAAATCCTTTTCATTTCAAGCTCAAACATCAAATCTTTCGATTTGCGTCAAAATCTTCTAGATAATCACCTACTTTTCTCAGGAATGATCCGCCTAAATATCCATCAACAACTCTATGGTCGAATGATAATGATAGATACATCATGCTACGAATTGCGATTTCATCTCCTTTTTCTGTTTCAATAACTTCTGGCCGTTTTTTGATGATTCCCAATGCTAAGATGGCTACTTCTGGTTGATTGATGATTGGTGTTCCAATTAAACTTCCAAAGGTTCCAACATTAGAGATCGTAAACGTGCTTCCTTGAATTTCTTCTGGTTTGAGTTTGTTATCTCTTGCCGCAGCAGCCAAATGATTGACTTCCGAAGCCAAGCCTTTTAAGTTTTTATCATCTGCATTTTTTACTACAGGTACAATCAAGTTTCCACTTGGTAATGCTGTAGCCATTCCTATGTTAATGTCTTTACGTTCTATGATTTTCATTCCGTCTTCCGATACCGAAGCATTGATACCTGGGAAATCGATGACTGCTTTTGCCACTGCTTCAACAAATAATGGAGTAAACGTTAAGCGTTGTCCGTATTTTTCTTGGAATGCTACTTTGTTTGCATCACGCCAATTCACCATATTCGTTACATCAATTTCAATGTATGCAGTTACATGTGGCGATGTATGTTTTGAGTACACCATGTGGTCTGCAATCATTTTACGCATACGATCCATTTCGATCACATTGTCATGACCTTCCACAAATTTGATTGGTGGCGGATTGTAACTACTTTTTGGCTGTGTTGGTTGGCCTTGTACTTGTGGTCTACTCGCCAGTGGATATTGTCTATTTTTTAAATAGTTGAATACATCACTTTTTCGAATTCGTCCTTCTGCTCCTGTTCCTGGAATGCTTTGTACTTCATCAATCGTCATATTTTCCTTTTTCGCAATACTGACGATTAATGGTGATAAAAAGGCATCTGGATTTCGTACGAATTCTGAATGTTGAATCTTAGGTTCAGGATTGCTTGAAGTATTCGAAGTTGTAACGCTCGCTGCTTTTGGTTCGTGAGTTTGTAGATCTTCTCTAGAAATTTCTGCGGCTATTTCTCCATTTTCAGAAGCATCAATCAGTGCAATAATTTCTCCAACTGGTACTACATCATTTGGTTGAAAACGAATTTCGGTAATCACACCAGTACATGGTGACGGTACTTCAGAGTCTACTTTGTCCGTTGCTACTTCTAAAATAGTTTCTTCAATTTCAACCGTATCTCCAACATTTTTCATCCAACTAATAACAGTGGCTTCAGAGATACTTTCTCCCATTTTGGGCATTTTCAGCGGTACAATAGGCATGAGCGTTTGTTTTTTATTTAGGGTCCTGCTTTATATTAAAAAGCGAACAAAAATACTGTTTTTTCAATCAAAAAAAAACAAATACACTACTCTATATTAGTATTTGAAGTGTTTTTTTCTTTATTTTTGAATTTCAATTATATTTTTTTCTTTTAGAAGCTGTCTTATGTAGCTTTTTTATATTTTTTATCTAAAACCTATGAAATTAGATCACATTGATTTGAAAATTTTAAAGTTGTTACAGCAAAATAGTAATCGTACAACTAAAAGTTTGGCTGAAGAATTAAAGATGTCGACAACACCTGTTTTTGAACGCATTAAAAAACTTGAAAAAGAAGGTTATATTGATGATTATGTTGCTTTATTGAATGCCAAGAAGTTAGGTTTAAAACAAACCGTTTTTATTGGTATTACATTACAGGGACATACGCGCAGTTATTTGGAACGTTTTGTAAAACAGATCAATACTTTTCCTGAAGTTGTAGAATGCCATCGTATTACTGGAAACTTTGATTATTTGTTAAAATTGGTTGTAGAAGATGTAGAAGCCTATGAAAAATTTATCATTACAAAACTAACTCTACTTCCATATCTGGGAAGTGTTCAGAGCTATATTGCACTCTCTAAAGGAAAGCAAACACATGAGCTAAATTTGAACGATTTATAGTCACAAAAGTATCTTTTGTTCTCGCACTTCCTAAGAAATATTTTATAGTCATTTATTTTTTTTTCTATATTTGTATAATTGAAATTTAGTAATCAGTTGATTACATGCTTGTTTTTCAACTTTAAGGAAGACATTGGAAAAGCAAGTGAAGTTTCTACGGAAAACCTCCGTATACCTTAAATCATAAAATTGATGTTGGTGTATGGAGGTTTTTTATTTCCGCTCACCAACAAAAAAATAAACATTATGGATATTTATAACGAAATTGAAATTGCAACGCAAAGAATACGTCCATACGTGCTGAAAACACCTTTGCTTAAATCAAAGGAATTAAGCAAACTTATTGAAGGTGAAGTATTCTTAAAATTAGAGAGCGAACAACACACAGGTTCATTTAAGGCTAGAGGAAGCATGAACAAACTATTATCGCTAACTCCTGAAGAAAGAAAAATAGGAACACTGACAGCTTCCACAGGAAATCATGGTTTAGGATATGCCAGAGCTTCTGAAATTACTCAAATTGAAGGCTGTATTTATCTCCCAACAAATGTATCGCCCTCAAAACTAAAAGCACTAAAGAATTACAATGTTACCCTAGAACAATATGGAACCGATTGTGTTGATACGGAAGTTTATGCAAAAGAAATGGCGCAAAAACTAGGAAAAATATGGATGTCTCCTTATAACGATCCGCAAGTTATTGGAGGACAAGGAACTGTTGGTGTAGAAATCATAGAACAAGTCCCAGATCTGGATACTATTTTAGTAACTATTGGCGGTGGCGGATTGATTTCAGGAATAGGAACCTATATCAAAAAAAACAATCCAACTATAGAAATCATAGGTTGTGAACCTGAAAACTCCTGTGAAATGACTTTAAGCTTAAAAGCTGGAAAAATTACAGATATGGATGTTGAATTAGACACTTTATCTAGTGCATCAGCAGGCGGCATTGAACCGGATTCCATCACTTTTAATATTTGTCAAAAAGTGGTAGACGATACCATTTTAGTTTCAGAAACTTCTATTGCTGATGCTATAAAATTCATGGTACATACACATTATAAAATTGTAGAAGGTGCTGCTGGTGTTGCCATAGCAAGTCTTATTGAAAACAAAGATCGATTTAAAGGAAAAAAAGTAGTCATCGTGATATGTGGAGGAAATATGGATGCTGACAAATTGAAAAAAATTATCTAGAAATGGCAGAAATTATACGCTTAAAAGAGATAAAAAACATTGTACAAAATATTGATATTATTGCTACAATGGAAGAAGGTTTTATTGTCTATAGTAATGGAAATACGGTTGTTCCTCCAGTTGGTGAATTAATTTTTGACGAACCAAAAGGAGAAGCTCATATTAAATATGGCTATGTTAAAAATGATGATTATTATGTTATTAAAGTCGCTTCTGGCTTTTATGACAATCCGAAACTCGGAATTTCTTCCAGTCAAGGATTGATGTTATTGTTTAGTCAAAAAACAGGTCAACCCGTTGCTATTTTACTAGACGAAGGTTTCCTTACCGATATTCGTACAGCTGCTGCTGGAGCGTTAGCTGCCAAATATTTTGCTCCAAAAGAAATTTCTGCTATTGGTATTATTGGTACGGGAATTCAAGCCAAATTACAACTACAATACTTGCAAAAGCATACACCTTGTAAAACGGTTTGGGTTTGGGGAAGAACAGCTAAAAATGCAGCTAAGTTTGTATCAGATTTAGCACATGACTTTACTATTCATATTGCAGATTCTCCAGCAGAAGTTGCTTCACATTCCAATTTGATTGTGACGACTACTCCTTCAACAAAACCACTACTCCACGCAGATGATATTGTATCTGGAACACATGTTACGGCTGTTGGCTCTGACACTTCTGAAAAACAAGAACTTTCTAGTGATTTAGTAAGTGAAGCAAACATTGTTGTCGCTGATAGTATTCCGCAAAGTAACAGTAGAGGAGAAATTTATCGTGCTGTAAAAGATGGAAAATTAGCTCCAAACAAAGTTGTTGAACTTGGAACAGCTGTTCAAAATACCGCTTTACAAAGAACCAACGAACAACAAATTAGCATTGTAGACTTAACTGGCGTTGCTGTACAAGACATGATGATCGCAAAAGCTGTTTACACAAACTTTAAAAATTGAAACCAATGAAAAAACTATTTGTAAAAACATGAATCAGTATTCTTCTCTTAACACCTATAATAAGTTTGGGATAAGATGAAAAACATAGCTACTGAAATTAAGTTATTGGATGCTAATAAAGACGGAATCCTTAATCCGTATGAAGCTTTGGATGTATTGCTTCAGTAACTAAATGAAAACGAAAAACCACTCTCGCTGAAAGATTTCAAGTCTATTTTTTCTGAGTACGAAGCAGTCCAAAAACAAGAATTTACAGAGCTTTTTAATGAGTTTGATGCTAACAAGGATCATAAAATTCAATATGAAGAAGCAAACGAAGATATGTTAGGTTTTATCATTGCGATGGATGCGAATAAAGATAAAGCGGTGACACTTACAGAAATGATAGATTTTGATTTTGCATCTGCTTTCCAAGTCAGCGAAGAAGATATTAACGAACGAATTGATGGAATTTTTGAAGAGTACGGAATTAATCCTTTACCCTTAAAAAAAGTAAAGAAAGAACAATTGGGTCGATTTTCTGAATGGGATAAAGATCACGATGGACTTTTAACACGAAAAGAAATATATAGTTATATGAAGACAGACAATACACCTGTGAAATTCAGTGTACAAGGAGAAACCGCTTATATGAAGGGAGTGATTACTGCCTCAACTCCAGCAACTGTATTGCAATTATTATTTGAACACCCTGAAGTAACTAGCATCGAAATGTTGACTGTTCCGGGTTCTATAGACGATATTGCCAATTTACGTACTTCCTTATATGTGCACAAATTTGGTTTGAACACAAAACTAAATGCTAACATTTCTGTAGCTTCTGGTGGAACAGATTTCTTTTTAGCTGGCAGACAACGTATTGTGGAAAAAAGAGCTTAAATTGGAGTACATTCTTGGGGCAGAGGAAATGTAGCTACCACAGATGTTCCTTAGGACGATCCTGCTCATGAAAAGTATTTGAATTATTACAAAGTAGTAGGCATTCCACAAGCCTTCTATTGGTGTACTTTAGAAGCTGCACCAGCGAGTGATATTCACATTATGACAGAAGATAAAATTATAAATACAAAATAAGAACCAAAAAGTAATCGCATTATGAACATTCCAATTTTTGAACTAGAAAGAGTTCAGTCGTTATTTGAAAATACGGTTGATTATAATTTAACGGAAAGTGGATTTCATCCATATACCTTAAATGAATTATTAAGTAAAGAGCAAATTGACACACTTACCAATACGGTTTTAAGGTATGGACAAACTAATGGTTCTATTCCTCTACGTAAACGAATAAGTGCTATGTACAATGGCGCCAATGAAGAAAATGTATTGGTTACAAATGGTTCATCCGAAGCTAATTTTATTGCCTGTCATACACTTTTAGAAAAAGGAGATGAAGTCGTAATGATGGTTCCAAATTATATGCAAATTTGGGGAATTGCAGAAGAAATGGGTTGTTTCCCTAAAGCATTTCATCTGAGAGAAGACAACGAATGGAAACCTGATTTGACAGAATTAAAATCTTTGATAACTTCTAAAACAAAAATGATTGCGCTTTGTAATCCTAACAATCCTACAGGATACACTTTGACTAATGAAGAAATGCAGGAAATTGTTTCGATTGCCAAAAGTGTTGATGCTTGGATTTACTGTGACGAAGTCTACCGAGGTGCAGAACTAAATGGAAAAACTATCGAAAGTTTTATTGGAATGTATGATAAAGTAATGGTCAATGGCGGATTGTCCAAAGCATACGCTTTACCAGGCTTACGTTTGGGATGGCTAATTGGTCCTGAAAACTTAATAGCAGATACTTGGGCATATAGCGATTATACGTCTATCACGGCTGGAATTATGAGTCATTATATTGGTGAAATCGCATTACGTCCAAAAAAAAGACAAGAGATTTTAACTCGAAATAGAACGATGCTGAATGAAAATTTAGTAGCTGTCAAATCTTGGTTAGATCAGTATGGAGATTTATTTGAATATACAGAACCAAAAGCTGGTGGGATGCTTTTTATAAAGTACAATCTGGATATCAATTCTTCGGAATTAGCAGAATGGTTGCGAACTGAAAAGAGCGTTTTCATTCTTGCAGGCGATTGTTATGGAATGGATCATCATTTTAGAATCGGAATTGGAGAACGCAAAACGTACATTTTAGAAGGATTGGAACGTATAAAACAAGCATTGAAAGCACGTTTTAATTTGTAACAGGATTACCAAAGCATGCGTATTATTCTTAATTTGCACGCTATGGTAGATTTTCAATTAATTTTTTTAGATCATGTTGCCATTCGTGTGAAAGATATTGATGCTTCTGTAGCTTGGCACAAAAAAGTATTGGGTTTAAAGTGTTATCAACTTCCTGAATGGGGCGACTTTCCAATTTTTATGCTGTCTGGAAAAACAGGCATTGCATTGTTTCCTGGAAATACAAATGATCCAAAACTGGAAACAACTTCTAAAAACGTAAAGATTGATCACTTTGCGTTTCAAGTTAGCAATGAAGCTTTTTCAAAAGCTCGTAAACATTATGAAAATTTAGGACTCTCCTACTCTTTTCAAGATCATCATTATTTTCATTCGATCTACACCAAAGATTTAGATAGACACACAGTAGAGTTGACAACTTTGGTTGTGAATGCAGATACGTTTTACTCAAAAAAAATAGACTTATGAAAATAGGAAAGTTATTCAATCAGCTAAGCAAAAGTCAATACATTCATTACATTTACAATCGTAAAAAATATACTGACTTTAATACCTTAGGGTTGTATCGATCTATTTGTGAAAATGAAAAATTAACACTTACTGAAAAAATAGAAATTAGAGATTACGCTAATACTATTTTCGGAAAAACATTTACTTTTTTGCAGCTCAAAGATCCTCAAATGTATTTTGAAGTCATTACTTTAGGTGAAGAATTAACCGTAGCCGACGAAAAACAACTTTGGGAAAATATTAGAAGTAATCAACAAAAAATATTAGCAGATAAAAAAATTAAACATCGAAACTTTGGAGAATATTCCAAACACAATTGCGGCTATAAAGATTGTAACTACAATGGTTTAATGATTAAACAAGGATCTTTTTTAACTGAAAGCGCAATACATTTTAATTCTGACAAAAATGAGTATGCGGCTAGAGATAAATCAGAACGAATAAAGAAACAACGAAAAAATAAAAAACAAATCATCAAAGATGAATTAAACGATTTTATGTGATTTATTTTAGAATCAACACGCTACCGATTGATTAGTTTGGTTGAAAATACAGATGAATTTTATTACTAAAATCATTGTTGCTTCACAATCTTTGAATTACTTTTATTTTTTAAATCTATAGTGAATGAGTACCATCTCCAACAGCAAACGAAACCTAGTTCGTATTGTGTATGATATTGCCAATGATTACGGAATTACGATTGATTCTTTTTCGTATGATTGGATATTGAAACTTTCTAAAAACAATATTCACAAACATATTTTTGGTTATAATTTTGAGTTGAATTCTTCTACTGCAAAGATGATTGCTGGTGACAAAAGTGCTGCTTCCGATTTACTCAAAGCTGCAAATGTTGCAACCGTTGAACATACATTGTTTCTCAATCCAAGTATGGGCAAATATGTAAGAAGCATTGGAAATTGGCAACAAATCCTGGCTTATTTCCATGAAAACAATCAACATATTGTGTGCAAACCTGTTGATGGAACTGGAGGAAATGGTGTATTTATGGCTACTACAGTCACTGAATTAGAACAAGCAATTCACACCTTATTTTCAAAGCATCGAAGCATTTGCCTATCTCCTTTTTATAATATCAAAAAAGAGTACAGAGCTGTGATTTTAGATGGTGAAGTAGAATTATTGTATCAAAAAAATATTCCTTTTGTAGCGGCTGATGGTTCCAAAACCATTCTCGAATTACTACAAACTAAATTTTCAGGCGAAACCTTAGATAATGTAATTACATCATTTTCTGATAGAAGTGATAAAAACTTCTATGATATTCCTGAGAAAGGAGACATTATTGAAGTGAATTGGAAAAGTAATTTAGGAGAAGGCGCACAAGCTGAAATCATAGAAAATTCAGCAATAAAACAACTTGCCATCCAAGCTGCAAAGGCAATTAATATTCGTTTCTGCTCTGTAGATATTATTGAAACTACTTCAGGAGTATTTTATGTTTTGGAAATAAATTCTGGCGTGATGATTGAGCATTTCCTCAACAGCAATCCGCAAGAATATAATCGAATTAAAAGTATTTATGAGAAAGTGGTTTTGAGAATGTTTGGAATCTAATTATTCCCTTTTCTTTCAAAACCATGTAACTAAATATTTTTTTGATATACAAATAAATCATATTGTAATCTTTTTAACTTCTTTTACAACATGAACATTATATATATTTTTTTGGTTCTTATATTCATAGTATATCTTTTCCGCACGGTAAAGGCTCAAAAGAAGATTACTCAAAATAAAGTACTCACCAAGACTCAAAAAGTTTTAAACTCCATATTGATATGGATACTACCTTTTGCTTGGTATTATATCATAAAAGAAATGATAGAAGACGATTTTGTAATTATGACCAAAAAGAAGAGAGACGAACTACTTGTAAAACACGATCGAAATCCTCATTCTCACATGGGCGGAGATGTTGGGGACTTTTAATAACGTCTATTAATGAATTGTATTCCAAAACATTATTGAAACAACTTTAGGAGAATTTTATGTATTCGGAATCAATTCTGGTGTGATGATTGCGTATTTATACAACAACAATCCGCAAGAATACAATCGTATTAAAGCTATTTATGAGAAAGCTGTGTTGTGGATGCTAGAAATTTAAACTAGTCATTTTTATGAAAACCTATTTCCTTTCTATTATTTCAGTCTTTTCTTTTTTTATTGCCAATGCACAATCTATTACCAAAAAAGCTATTGCTAAAAATAAAGTTAAAACGATTACTAAAAAGGAGTATTATACTAATTCTAGTGAAGGTTGTAACACTTCTACCACAACTTATGATTCAAAAGGGAATACCATTAAATGGGATATGAAACGTTTGGGATTTTTTTTTGAATATAAATACGATGAACAAGATAGAAAAATCGAATTAATTCGAAAAAGTAAATCAGATTCAACAGATGTGTATATTATGAAGACCACATATGATGAACAAGGTAATATTCTTATTGACAACGGCACTGAGTATCAGAACTTCTATGATAAAAAAAATCACTTAATAAAATCTGTAAAGCTTGATGATGATGAAAATACTGCAAATAACTTATTAAAAACTTATCAATACGATTCGTCTGGTAATTTGATCAAAGAAGTTCATTTTGAAAACACCAAAATTGTGAATACCATTTTATATGAATATGATACTTTTTGTAGATTGGTTGAAAAGAGAGAATATGATAAAAGTAGCATTAAATACAGGAATGAAGAGTATGCTAAGTATAAGAAACCTATTGCGTATTTTTTATCTAATATTAGTTATGATGAACTAGGAAGAATCAAAGAAGAATACTCATATTTCAGTGATCCTTGTATAAGCATAGATGATCATTACACTTTTAAGAATTTTTATAAACTAAGCGATTTATTAGAAAGAACCGAAGTGTTTTTTCGAGATAAACATGTATCAACTACAAACTATTCATATACTTTTTACTAATCACTTCCCCATAAAATCACGTAAGGTATCATAGAATGCTTCCTGCGTAGGACGATCTTTCGGAACTTCACGTAACGGTTCTACTTCTCGAAGACTTTCATGACAATCGGCTGGTAATTGCTGATACAACTCTGTGCCTTTGGTTTTCCAAGCAATCATTTCGTCACTCACTTCTTTGATTATTTTTGCAGGATTTCCAACTACTAAACTACGACGTGGAATGATCGTTTTTGCTTTTACGAATGCCATCGCGCCAATAATACTTTCGTCGCCTATTTCTGTATCATCCATGATCACTGTATTCATTCCAACCAACACATTTCTTCCAATATTTGCACCATGAATGATGGCACCATGTCCAATATGGGCACTTTCTTTCAATACAATGGATTTCCCTGGAAACATGTGTACGGTACAGTTTTCCTGCACATTGACTCCATCTTCTAAGATAATTTCTCCCCAATCGCCACGAATTGCTGCGCCTGGACCGATATAACAATCTTTTCCAATAATGACATTTCCTGTTATAGCTGCCAACGGATGCACAAAACTACTTTCGTGTACGACCGGAATGTATCCTTTGAAACTGTAAATCATGGTTTTAGATTTGAGATGTTACTATTGTATTTCACCTTTACTCAATATAAAAAGCATTGAGATTGACTTTTCTAAAGGTACTGGATTTTTTTAAAGTGTTGCTTCTGATTTGTCTTTACAAGATAAAGTGGTAGCTACTTCAAATTTGAGTCCGGAACAAAGACGTCAGTTCGAGTTATCTAGAGCTAATTGGAAATCTAGGCTGTTCCCTATTCATTTTTATTTTGCTTTAGTGAATAAAAACACTCGAACTGACGTTCAGTAATATTATTTGAACCTTTTTAGTGTTTCTTTTGTAAACTCTGAAAGCACTAATCTTCCTGAGATTGCCGCACGTTCTGCTAGTAAGTCATCCCAGTTTTCTGTGCCTACCCAAAATGCTTTTTTCATTTCCGCCATTGCTTCTGGATTATACGTGCAAAGATGGTTTGCAAATGCAGTTACTGCTTCATCCAATTCTTCATTAGAATCGAAAACCTGCATGTATAAACCTTTGTTTCTTGCCCATTCTGCATCGTAGAAACTGTTGGCATCAATGGCAATTTGTGACATTCCGCTAAGACCTAGTTTACGTTCAACCGCTGGTCCAACTACAAACGGTCCAATTCCTACATTTAACTCGCTTAGCTTGATAGAAGCAAATTTTGAAGCCATACAATAGTCTACCGCAGAAGCCAATCCTACGCCACCACCAACGGTTTTTCCTTGTACGCGTCCAATGATGAATTTTGGACATTTACGCATCGCATTGATAACGTTAGCAAATCCAGAAAAGAAGATTCTTCCCGCTTCTGCATCGTTGATATTGATGAGTTCTTTGAAGCTTGCACCTGCACAGAATGTTCTATCTCTTCCACTTTTTAGAACAATAACTTTGATGTCGTCATTATTTCCTGCATCTGTGATGGTTTGTGCTAGTTTTGCTAAAATATCACCTGGCAACGAATTGTGTGCTGGATGAAAAAATTCGATGGTTGCTACACCATTTTGTATGTCTTGTTTTACGTATGGATTTGTCATATTCATTTCCCGCAAAAGCGAGAATCTTTTTTTGTTAATTCTATTTTATTTTATCTACTAAATCTTCCCAAATAGGATTTTCTTTTTCTATTAGTCCAACTTTCCAATCACGATTCCACTTTTTCATACGCTTTTCTAGAAATAATACACTTTCCTTAGTTTCGTGATTCTCAAAATACACTAAAGTATTCAGATTGTATCTTGCTGAGAATCTGCTTAGATGAACTTTATTTTTATGTTGTCTAATTCTTCTTTTTAAATCTTTGGTAACTCCGATATACAAAACACCATTTGGTTTGTTTGTGATGATGTATATGTAGTGAGTTTCTAATTTTGTTAGAATACTTTTTATTACTTACTACTTTCAGTAACTTTTCGTTTCTTTCTAGACTCCCGATTTCTCGGGAGTTTTGAACAATTTCGTTTGCCTAAAGCAAACCAAATTGTTCAAAATGGTGATTAAAATGCTTCGTATTCATCAAATCCCACTCAAATTTATCTAGATGTCCAAAAACTGCATTTTTAGTGGTTACTTCCGGATTTTCTTTGAAGTACAATTCAAATGCATCGTAGGCTTCTAGTAATTTCGCTTTCGCTTCTGCTAAGTTTTCATAACGCGATTCCGACATTGCTTTTTCTAATAGTTTTGGTGCGTCGTAATTTCTTGGCATTGGATCATGAGTGTATAAGGTTTCATTCACCTTTTCCAAAATCTTTTCTGGTGTTTCAATTTCAAAATCTTGGTTTTCACCAGATGCTACTACTAAAGAATACTCTAAATGCTCCACCATTTGTTGCGGCGTCATATTACCCCAAGCTGGTTTCACGTCTTCTGTTAATTTTCCAAGGTAATTTTGGATGGTACTTTTATTGATCGTTGCGAATGGATTTTTCTTTTGAACCATCGTCAAAATTGTTGCGATTGCTACCAATTCATCTTCCTGATCGAATACCTCCACAAACCATTTTACAATTCCGCTTGGTAATTCTTTTCCACGTGAATCACGATCTACTTTTTCTTTACATGTTAAGCGTACATAGATAGTATCATTGTGATAGATTGGACGTAAGAAACGACATTCTTCCAATCCGTAGTTGGCTGCCACTGGACCTTTGTTTGGATATACGAATAATCCCGCTGCAGCGGAAATGATAAAGTATCCGTGTGCTGTGCGTTTTTCAAAAATGCTTCCGTCTAACGAAGTAATGTCAGTATGCGCATAGAAATGATCCCAAGTTAGGTTTCCGAAGTTGATAATATCTGTATCAGTTACCGTACGTTTGTGCGTTTTGATAGACATTCCGGCTTCGATATCTTCCCAATGATATGCAAAAGGATGCTTTTCTGTTTCTTTGTATTCGGCATTTGCTTGATAGATTCCTGTGACTTCTGTAATGGTGGTTGGTGAACCTTGAATAGCACATCGTTGCATATAATGTTTGATGCCTCGCAATCCACCCATTTCTTCGCCTCCACCAGCACGTCCTGGACCTCCATGAACTAGTAATGGTAATGGTGAACCGTGACCTGTGCTTTGCTTTGCCATGTCGCGATTTCCAACTAATATACGTCCGTGATGTGACGCTGCTCCAACTACATATTCTTTGGCAAGTTTATCATCATTTGTAAAGATGGAAGATACTAAAGATCCTTTCCCCATTTGTGCTAATTCAATAGCTTCGTCCATGTTTTTATATGGCATAATGGTACTTACAGGTCCGAATGCTTCAATTTCGTGAACACTTATGTTTTCAAAAGGATTATTTTCTCTAAGTAAGATTGGACTTAGGAATGCTCCTTTTTCGCCATCTGCGCCAACTGCATCAATTGTGTCTAGACTTCCATATACGATATCAGCAGTTTGTGCTAATTTGGAAACTTGATCTTTTACAGATTGTACTTGCGCTTTGTTGATCAATGCTCCCATACGAACTTCTTTGAGTCTTGGATCACCGATGGTTACTTTGCTTAACTGCTTTCCTAAAGCAATTTGTACATCTTCCACTAAGTTTTCTGGAACTACGATTCTACGGATCGCTGTACATTTTTGACCTGTTTTTACGGTCATTTCTTTACGAACTTCTTTGATAAAGAGATCAAATTCTGTAGTTCCCGGCACAGCATCTTCTCCAAGTACAGAACAGTTTAACGAATCTGCTTCCATGGTGAATGGCACAGCTTCTTGTGTGAGTCTTGGATGTGCTTTTAAGATTCTTCCTGTATGTGCGGAACCTGTAAACGTTACTACATCTTGTGATTCTACAGTGTCTAAAATCGTTTTTGTCATTCCACTCAACAATTGCAAAGCTCCTTCTGGTAAGATTCCAGAATCTACAATTACTCTTACTACTGCTTCTGTGAGATATGCTGTTTGTGGTGCTGGCAAAACCACTGCTGCCATTCCTGCCATCCAGTTTACGGCACATTTTTCTAACATTCCCCATACTGGGAAGTTGAAGGCATTGATATGCACAGCTACTCCACGTTTTGGCACGAGAATATGATGTGCCATGAATCGTCCACCACGCGATAAATCAATTGGATCTCCTTCTACATGATACGGTTGATTTGGAAATAACTTTCTTAAAGAAGCATTTGCAAATAAGTTTCCGAATCCACCATCGATATCTATCCAACTATCGACACGTGTTGCCCCCGTTTTATAACTGATATCGTAGA
The DNA here is from genome assembly GCF_022447245.1 of Kordia sp. Taxonomy (GTDB): domain Bacteria; phylum Bacteroidota; class Bacteroidia; order Flavobacteriales; family Flavobacteriaceae; genus Kordia. Next base: position 63,500 of record NZ_JAKVBC010000019.1, read on the forward strand.
ATTGTTCTTTTCGTTTGTTGAGATACAAGGCTAGTTTTTTAAGCATGTTTCCACGCTCTTGAAAGGTCATTTTACGAAGTTTTTCGCCTCCTTTAGTTCTTCCGTATTGTAAGGCATCTGGAATGTCCAATCCTTCCGTAGTTGCAAATCCAATAGTTTCTCCTGTTACGGCATCAAACATTGGGGAACCTTCTCCAGTTCCTTGCGTCCATTGTCCGTTGATATAGCTTTGTAGAATCATGTGGTTTTTATTTTTCTGGCTTTTAGCTTCTAGCCGCTAGCTGTTGGTTTTATTTTTTATTATTTTTTAATCGCTGCGCTCTTTGTTTTTTGTCAATTTGTTAATTTGACTTTTTTCAAGACTCAATACTTTCTATACACGTTAGCGATTGAGGCGGCATCCTTTACTATTTTGATACGTCATTACGAGGAGTTTGCGACGAAGTAATCTGCTTCTTTTGGAACAGATTGCCACTACAAATTAAAATTTGTCTCACAATGGACTATTTTCAAGAAAAGATACAGCCGAAAGCGCGACCCAAAGGGTAACGCCCAAATTATATTATATGTTTACATTCTCAATGATGGCAGCATAGCCTTGTCCGACACCAATACACATAGTAATTAATGCATAACGCTTGCCCGTTTCCTGCAATTGCAACGCCGCTGAATAGGCAATACGTGTTCCAGTAACTCCTAGTGGATGACCGATAGCAATGGCGCCTCCATTTGGATTGATTCGAGCGTCATCATCTGCCAATCCCCATTCGCGAATACAAGCTAAACTTTGTGCCGCAAAAGCTTCATTTAGTTCTATAATATCCATGTTATCCATGGTTAATCCTGCCTTCTTTAATGCTTTATTAGAAGCGTTTACAGGTCCGATTCCCATGATACGTGGTTCTACTCCAACAACCGCAGAACTTACAATACGCGCCATTGGTTTTAGATTGTATTTCTCAACCGCTGCTTCGGAAGCAATAATGGTTGCTGCAGCTCCATCATTTAAACCTGACGCATTTCCTGCTGTTACACTTCCTCCTTCTTTTTTAAAGGCTGCTCTTAGTTTTGCTAAGATTTCAGGAGTTGTCGTTGGTTTGATGAATTCATCTTGATTGAAAATAATCGGATCTTTTTTACGTTGCGGAATTTCTACCGCTACAATTTCCTTAGCTAAACGACCAGATTCTTGTGCTGCTGTCGCTTTCATTTGACTTCTGTAAGCGAATGCATCTTGGTCTTCACGAGAAATATTGTATTTTTCAACTAGATTTTCTGCCGTCATTCCCATGCCATCAGTTCCATACATTTCGTGCATTTTCGGATTGATGAATCGCCATCCGAAACTGGTATCATACATTTTAGCATCAGTTCCAAAAGCACTTGAAGGTTTTGCAATGGCGTACGGTCCGCGTGTCATGTTTTCTACGCCACCAGCTATGAACAAGTCTCCATCTCCTGCTTTGATTGCACGATTAGCGTGAATGATGGATGATAGTCCAGAGCTACATAATCTGTTTACCGTTTCACCTGGTACCGTGTGCGGTAATCCAGCTAATAGTAACGACATACGTGCTACGTTACGATTGTCTTCTCCTGCTTGATTGGCACAACCAATGATAACATCGTCGTACGCATCTTTTGGAATGTTTGGATTGCGATCTGTTACTTCTTTGATGACCAAAGCACCTAAATCGTCTACGCGTTTGGTAGCGAGAGATCCTTTGAATTTTCCTATCGGAGTTCTTACTCCATCTATGATGTATGATTCCATTTTGAAATGTAAATTTTTATATATAAAACTGAAAAACTCTAAATGTAAAATGTAAAAGTATTGTTTGTGTTTTCAACATCTATTGTGTGCTTTTTCATTTATATTTTAGCGTATGTTGTTCATGCTGTTTGTTTAATTTAAAATGTAAAACTCTGAATACTAAATTTCAAAGTGCTTGTTTATATTTTCAAACTGCATTTAGAACTTTTTCATTGTTATTTTATTTTTTGTTTGATGTTTTTATGCTTGTTGTAAAGATAGCTACAAATTCATTACATTCTTTTTGAATTTTCTTAAACTCAGTTGTATTGTTTATTAAGTTTGCCTCCTACATAATCTCCATATTTACTTGAGATTCTCGTAATTCTTTTAGACATATTTTCATTTTATGAATAAAGTCTTTTCTTGATTCAGCCGATTGCGCTTCTGCATAGTTTAAAGCTGCTGATATTGTCGAACGAATGATTTGTTTTATTAGTTGTTCAGATGCAAATTCTTTTTTTAAAGTAGAAATATTTACAATCACGCTGGCTGAGAATTTCACCAATCTTTTTTGTAAATCGTATTGTTTTCGCTTTTCCACTTTTACATTTAGAATTTACTTACTCTTCCCAGTCCTTTTGCGTTCGATATACGACACCTTTAAAAAGTGCAATAAGTTCGTCTCCACGTTTGACTTCTATGATATTGAATCCTAGTTTGTTTTTTACTTTTTCTATGACAGATTCTGCCACAATGAAATCACCTTCTTCTAATGCTTCAATATGATTGATGGATGTTTCAATAGAAACTGCATATTTCCCATGCGTATTGGCTGCGAAACCAAACGCCGTATCCGCTAGTGAATAACTGATGCCTCCATGTGCTTTTCCCATACTATTCAGCATTTCTTTTCGGACGGTCAATCCAACTTTACATCGTCCGATTTCACATTCTAAAATCTCGATTCCCAACCATGTACTGAATGGATCTTGACTTAACATTTTGTATGGTATTTTTTCTCCTTGCATGTTTGAATTTTGAATTATGAATCTTCACATTCTATGTTATATTTTTATAAATAGTTGCTATTTGATATATTGATTCAACTTCTAAAATTTTATTTAATTCTTCTTTGCTTTTACACTCAATTAATAAACCTGTATATCTAGTTTTTATTTCCTGATATTCTAGTCAGTGTGAAGGTCGAAGGTATTCTATTCCAATAATTTTTCTGATTAAGGTCTGCGCTTCAATTTTGAATTCTATATGATCTCCTACTTCTAATTTTCCATAATACTGAGCATCCACAGCGCCCATTATGAGAATTGGAAATTCACTTTTAAATTTCTCTTTAATATCATCTCCAATATTGAGTTTATCTTCAATCCTGATCTTTAAAAACTTTTCCATTAAAAGAACGTCTTGCCGTTTCTTAGCATTTTTCTGAGCAATGGCGAACAACGATATCTGTCTTCATGATATTCTTCGTATAAATCATCTAAGGTTTTTACACACCAATCGATTCCTTTTTCATCTGCCCAAGCTAATAATCCTTTTGGATAGTTTACACCTTTGGTCATGGCATTGTCAATGTCTTCCGCAGAAGCGATGTTTAAGAATAAAGCATCAGCTGCTTCGTTGATAAGCATAACTAGTACACGATCAAATATTTGTTGCGCTAGTTCTTTGTCATCTTTTGGTACAGGTTTTTCTATTCCTTCTGCATAATCATAATACCCTTTTCCTGTTTTTCGACCTAGATATCCAGCTTCAGATAAACGTTTTTGTGTGAATGATGGTTTGTATCTTGAATCGTAATAGAATGCTGTAAAAACCGTTTCTGTTACGGTATAGTTTACATCGTTTCCAATGAAATCCATTAATTCAAAAGGTCCCATTCGGAATCCTCCAAGCGATTTTAAACTCCAATCAATCGTTGCAAAGTCTGCCAATCCTTCTTCATAGATTCGTAAAGATTCTCCATAAAAAGGTCGCGCTACTCTGTTGACAATAAATCCTGGTGTATCTTTCGCCACTGCGACTACTTTTTTCCAATCAGCAATGGTTTGCGTTACTGTATCTAGTACTTCTTGAGAGGTTTGAATTGCAGGAATGACCTCAACCAATTTCATTAAAGGTGCTGGATTGAAGAAATGAATTCCAATACAACGTTCTGGTTTTTGTAAAGACGATGCAATTGAAGCGATAGATAACGACGACGTGTTTGATGCAATGATTGCTGAATCACTTAGGTATGTTTCTAATTCCAAAAATACTTTCTGCTTGATGTCTAGGTTTTCAATGATTGCCTCGATTGTCAAATCAGAATCACCTAAATCTTTTAGTGAATCTACATAGGAAATGTTTCCTTGAATTCTATTTTTCTCAGCTTCATCGATACGTCCTTTTTGAATAAGACGATTTAATATTTTTTCTAAAGCTGCTTTACTTTTATCTAAAGCTGCTTGTTTTGTATCGTATAGTTTGACCATGCATCCTGCGGTTGCTGCTACTTGTGCAATCCCGCTTCCCATGGTGCCAGATCCTATGATTCCTACTTTCATGTTATTTGAAATATTGAATACAGCATATTATGATGAAAAGTTTATAACTAATCATCTTTTTTAGAATCCTATATTCTTGTTTTTATTTTTTGATGTTTTTATGTCATTTACAAAAATCTCGATAAGCTCATTATTTTCATTTATCAATCGTTGCAACTCTTCTATATCTGAAATGTTTTGTATTCCTTTTTGAATTTTTAAGTTTACTAAAGTCGCTCTTAATTCTTTCAAGCCTACCTTCATATTATTCTCAAATTCTACAGTAGATTTGGCATTTTGCGCCATTACATGATATAAAGCAGGAGAAGTTGAAGACCTAATAATTTGTTTTACTAAGTGTTCTAATGCAAAATTATTCTCTACTTCTTGAAAACGATTAATAACATTCACAGAGAATGCAATAAGCCTGTTTTCTAATTCATTTGATTTCATAATAAGTTCTTATATCAAAATTCAAAAATTAGCAATCCGTTGATTATTTCCCTTTAAAGTTTGGCGCACGTTTTTCAACAAAAGCTGAAACACCTTCGCGATAATCTTCTGATTCGCTTGATTCTATTTGATATTTTGATTCTAATGCTAATTGGGATTCTAAATCATTTACTAAGGATTGATTTAGCACTTTTTTAGTCAATCCAAGTGCTTTGGTTGGCATTTTAGCTAACTTTTCCGCTAAAGCAACTACGTCTTCTTTGAATGTTTCTAGTGGTAATACTTTGTACAACATTCCTAAGCGTTCAGCTTCTTCTGCACCAACTTTATCTCCTAACATCATTAAGGCAGATGCTTTTTGGAATCCGATTAATCGTGGTAAAAAGAAAGTTCCTGCACTATCAGGAATTAATCCAATTTTACTGAATGCTTGAATGAAGCTTACTTTTTCATGTGCTACTACGATATCACAAGCTAAGGCAATGTTTGCTCCTGCACCAGCTGCGACACCATTTACAGCCCCAACGACTGGCTTTTCGATTTTACGAATTCTCTGAATGATTGGATTGTAATGTTCTTCTAATATTTTTTTGAATCCAGGATTTAGTTCTGGATGCGTTACTTCTTTTAAGTCTTGTCCTGCACAAAATGCTTTTCCTTCTCCAGTCAATACTATTGCTCGGACTTCATCATTTTGTTCACATTGATCTAAAGTGTCTTGTAAACGCAATGCCATTTCACGATTAAAGCTATTGAATACTTCTGGGCGATTTAGCGTTATATACGCTACATTGTTTTGAATGGTTATTGTTATAGATTGATTACTCATATATCGTTTTTATTGTAAACAGAGATTCCTGCTTTTACTTCGGCAAGCTCAGTACAGGCAGGAATTATCATTTTAAACATTTAAAGTAGTCGAATGGTTCTAAACAGTCTTCGCATTTAAATAATGCTTTGCACGCTGTGGAACCAAATTGACTGACTAGTTTTGTATTTGTTGAACCGCAATTGGTACACTTTACAATCCGTTTATCACCGAGCAGCGCTTCTTTATCTGCATCTGGAGTTAACGGTGGTGCTATTCCATATTCACGAAGCGCATTCCGACCACGTTCTGTAATCCAATCGGTTGTCCAAGCTGGTGACAGAATTAGTTTTACTTTAGATTCATAACCATGCTCTTTTAAGGCTTTCGAAATATCATCGCCAATAACATCCATGGCTGGACAACCTGTGTATGTTGGTGTTATGCTTACTTGTACAACTCCATTTATCAACCTTGCAGAACGTACTACGCCCATATCCATAATGGAAAGTACTGGAATTTCTGGATCCGATACTTTTTCTAGGATTGGAATTAATATTTCATCTATATGTTGCTTGGTTGAAATCATGAATAGATTTTAGGTGTTGGGTTTTAGGTTTACTTGCTTTCATTTCGAATACTTTCAATAATTACACAGGAATGACAAATGAACATTATTTACCAATTCATATTAGGATACGCTCTTTGCATGTATTGCATGTCTGCTAGTAAATATCCCATATGTTCCGTGTGAATTCCTGATTTCCCTCCTTTTTGGAAGTATTTTGATTCTGGAACGTTTAATGTTGCTTCCTCAAATAGCAAAGTTACATTTTGATAGTATGCATCTTTTATTGTTGATACATCTATTCCCATTCCTTCTTCCGCTAATGCTTTTGCTTCTTCGGTAACTTCAAACAATTCGTTTGTGTATTGCCAAAGTCCATCAATGGCTGCTTGCATTTTTTCATGACTTTCTTCTGTTCCATCGCCTAAGCGTTTGATCCAATCTCCTGAGAAACGCACATGATAAGAAACTTCCTTGATTGACTTTTTAGCAATTGCACTTAAGGTCATATCTTGGCTGAATTGTAATTTTTCAAGCAATAGCAAGTGAAAAACATCAAATAGATATTGCCTTGCCACTGTATATGCAAAATCTCGATTTGGCTGCTCTACTAGTAATACATTTTTGTATTCACGTTCATAGCGTAAGAATGCAATGCTATCTTCTGTTGCATCGCCGCCTTTAATATCTGCAGCATATTGAAAGTAACTACGTGTTTGCCCAAATAAATCTAGGGATATATTTGTACACGCAATATCTGTTTCAAGGCTTGGTCCGTGACCACATAATTCTCCTAATCGCTGACCTGCTATTAAGCAGTTATCCGCTAGTTCAAGTATGTAGTTGTATAAGTTTGTTTTCATATTTATTGCCCACAAAAGTGGATAACTTTTTTGTTTTTAATTTTAGAGTACACTTCGACTTTGCTTAGTGTACAAATCACAGATTCCCAATTTGTGAGAATAATCCGCTGCATTACATGTGTTTAATTTCGTCTGGTAACGTGTAAAAAGTTGGATGACGATAGATTTTATCTTGTGCAGGCTCAAACATTTCTCCGTTGTTTTCAGGGTTTGAAGCTGTAATATTTTTCGATTCTACAACCCAAATGCTAACGCCTTCACTTCTACGTGTGTATACATCTCTTGCATTCTCTAGTGCCATTTCAGCATCTGCTGCGTGCAAGCTTCCAAAATGTCTGTGTTCTAATCCGTTTTTACTTCTCACGAATATTTCCCAAAGAGGCCAATTTTTTTCCATATTTTTCTAGTATTGAGATTCTTTACCCTTTACTTTATGTTATACCGCTTTCGCTTGATTTTCTTTTTTGATTTGTTGCTTTTCAGCATGTGCCATAGCTGCATCTCGAACCCAAGTTCCACGTTCCCATGCACCAACTCTATCATTCATACGTTCTTTGTTACATGGACCATGACCTTTGACAACTTGCCAGAACTCTTCCCAATCAATTTCCCCGAAGTCATAATGACCAGTTTCTTCATTCCATTTTAAGTCTGGATCGGGAACTGTTAACCCTAAGATATCTGCTTGTGGAACCGTTTGATCAATGAATTGTTGACGTAATTCATCGTTCGTTTTACGCTTTAGTTTCCACTTCATTGATTGTGCTGTATGTACAGAAACATCATCTGTAGGACCTAACATCATTAATGATGGCCACCACCAACGGTTTAAAGCATCTTGTGCCATTTGTTTTTGTACTTCTGTTCCGTTACACAAACTCATCATGATTTCAAATCCTTGACGTTGATGAAAACTTTCTTCTTTACATACACGAATCATAGCTCTTGCATACGGTCCGTAAGAAGTATTACATAACGGTACTTGATTGATAATTGCGGCTCCATCTACCAACCATCCAATGGCTCCCATATCTGCCCATGTGATTGTTGGATAGTTAAAAATACTAGAGTATTTTGCTTTTCCTGAATGCAATTGATCATATAATTCGTCACGAGAAACTCCTAAAGTCTCACAAGCACTATATAAGTATAATCCATGACCAGCTTCGTCTTGCACTTTTGCCAATAATGCTACTTTTCTACGAAGTGAAGGTGCTCTGGTAATCCAATTTCCTTCTGGTAGCATTCCTACGATTTCAGAGTGTGCGTGTTGTGATATTTGTCGAATGTGTGTCTTCCTATATTTTTCAGGCATCCAATCTTTTGGTTCAATCTTTTCATCATTTACAATGCGTTGCTCAAAGATTTCTTCTAAACTTCGGCTTCGCTCTGCTCCAGTGTTTTTTAATTGTGCTTCACTCATGATTATGAATTTTAAGTTTCGACTCGACTCTTCTCAGCGAGCTAATTTTGTTTGTCTTTAGTGAGAGCGAGTTATGAAAGTTCGCCCAAAGGATAACTCCTTTATTATTTTCTACACATCAAAGTCTACAACGACTTTTTCTGTGGTTGGAACAGCTTGGCATGATAACACCAATCCGCTCGCGAGTTCTTCTTCTACTAATGCATAGTTGATTTTCATTTCTACAGAACCTTCGACTACTCTACATTTACAAGTACTACATACACCTCCTTTGCAGGCAAAAGGCAAATCAGCACCAGCTGCTAAAGCTCCGTCTAAAATATTGTCATATTCTTCTTCCATGATGAAATGGAATTCTTTTCCTCCATCGACAATAGTTACATCAGTTCCATCTACTTTTTGCTCTAAAATTTCTGCAATATGTGCGTTTGACGCTTTTTTATCGCCAGAAAAGAACAATTCGTAATGGATATTTTCTTTTGGCAACCCTGCAGCTTCAAGTTCATCCCTAATTAGAAAGATCATTTCTTCAGGTCCGCAAATAAAGCAATCAGCAGTATCTGGAATATCTATAAATGTTTTTGTGAGTGTTTCAATTTTTTCAGGCGTAAAACGTCCATTTAAGAATTCAATATCTCGCTGTTCTTTTGTTAAGAAATAAAATACATTTAAACGCTGTAAGTATTTGTTTTTCAATTGTTCTATCTCTTCCTTAAAGATAATTGATTTTACTGTACGATTCAAATAGAATAGTTTAAAGGTACTTTCAGGTTCTAATTCTAAGTGTGTTTTTATGATAGATAACATTGGGGTAATTCCACTACCTGCTGCAAATGCGATATAGTTTTTCTTTCCTTGCGGATCTACTTCTACATAAAAACGACCTGCTGGCTCCATCAATTCTAAAGTATCACCAGCTTTTAATTCTGTATTTGCATAAGTTGAAAATATTCCACCTGGGATTTGCTTTACCGCTACTTTCCATTCGTTGTCCACAGGGCTGGAACACAAAGAGTAAGATCGACGAATGTCTTCATCGTTGATGATTTTTCGTAATGTTAGGTATTGCCCTTGAGTATATTGAAATTCTTTCTGAAGGTTTTCAGGAATATTGAACGTAATTACTGTACAATCTGAAGTTTCTTTATATACTTCAGCCACTTCTATTTCATGAAACTTTGCCATGTACTTTTTTAGTTGTTTTTACAAAACTAACAATTGTTAGTTTGACTCGCAACCGTTTTTTAATCAAAGAGTTAATTTAGACTGATTCCAACTTAGCATTTTACATCACATAAAAAAATAAAGTTAAAACACTATAATTCAAACAATTAAAAAAAGACGCTTACATAAGCGTCTTTTGAGTTTTAAAATCAATTCAATATTACATACATGCTTTACAGGTATGCACTAAACAAGTGATGGTAAACACATCACAGGTCAAACAGGTTTCTTCTTGCACACAAGAGTTACTCCCAGGCGGCACAGGCGGTAAGCCAGCGACAACTTCATTTAAGTTAGAGATCATACTTTTATTCAATCTCAAACCAAACTTGGATTTACTTTTCATTTTATGGTAGGTTTTTAAATTAATTAACTTTAATTTAAATAATACAAAACCAATACATATAAGGTTTTACAATAATATATTTAATGTAAAAACTTACAAAAGTTACGCCATATAGTTTTAAACAACAACTCCTGTGAGTAAAACTTGACTCAATTTGCCTAATAAATTTTCCTTGATAATTTCTTCTTTCTTAGGAATCCAAAGGTATAATGAACGTAATGTAGAGAGGATAGAGAACAATATGATTTCTGGATTTACTGTTTTTAGTTCGCCTTTTTCAATTCCTTGTTTTAGTATTTGACGAAAACTATCTTCATAGTTTCTTCGCAAGCTTAAATAATAATCTTTTTGCTTTTCTAAATGCATCCAATCATTATTCATCGTTGCCATTCGAGAAGGATTATTCATTGTAATTTTTACATGCAACTTAATGATTTGTTCTAGTTTTTCAATACTTGTTGTTTCTTCTGTTGCTACTATTTCTGCCATTCCTTCGGTAAATTGTTCACCAATTTGAATGATAATATCTGATAGTATTTGTTGCTTAGATTGAATGTGATTGTATAAACTCGCTGCTTTTATTCCCATAGCCTGTGCTATGTCACGCATGGTAACTGCACTGTATCCTTTTTTTTTGAAAAGCATTTCTGCCGTCCGTACAATTTCCTCTTTACGAGTTTCAGATTTTTGCACCATAATTTTGCCCTTATAAGTTTGTGAAGATACATATTTTATAAAATACGTTGAATTTCTTCTTTTTATTGCATCCCTATTTTATGTTTTTATAGTTTTGTGAAAATTTGCCAAATGAATCAGAATATTGAAACCAATCCGTTACTGGATAGACTTCCTCCACATTTACAACAGTATATTAAGCCACAGAATTATGAGGATTATACTCCTATCAATCAAGCTGTTTGGCGTTATGTGATGCGTAAAAGTGTTTCGTATTTGAGTACTATAGCGCACGATTCTTATTTGGAAGGTTTGAAAAAGACAGGAATTTCTATTGACGTCATTCCTGGCATGTACGGAATGAATCGTATTTTGAAAGAAATTGGTTGGGCTGCTGTTGCTGTAGATGGTTTTATTCCTCCAAATGCTTTTATGGAATTTCAAGCTTATAAAGTATTGGTGATTGCAAGTGATATTCGTCAGTTGGAACATATTACGTACACACCAGCTCCAGATATTATACATGAAGCAGCTGGACATGCGCCTATTATTGCAAATCCTGATTATGCAGAATATTTACGTCGTTTTGGAGAAATTGGAGCCAAAGCCATTTTATCTGCGCATGATAATGATATGTATGAAGCTGTTCGTAAACTTTCTATTGTAAAAGAAGCACCTGGAAGTACTGAGGCAGAGATTGAAGCAGCGGAAAATCGTGTGAACGAATTACAAGCTAAGAAAGTAGAACTGTCAGAAATGGCCATGATTCGTAATTTACATTGGTGGACTGTTGAATATGGTATGATTGGTAATGTTGACAGCCCAAAGATTTATGGTGCCGGTTTACTTTCTTCTATCGGAGAGAGCAAATGGTGTATGAGTGATGAAGTAAAAAAGATTCCATATTCTGTAGATGCTGCGTATCAAGAGTTTGATATTACCAAACCACAACCACAATTGTATGTAACTCCAGATTTTTCTTATTTGATGCAAGTATTGGAAGAATTTGCTGCTACTATGGCATTGCGAAAAGGCGGATTTAGAGGTTTGCGAAAATTAATCGAATCTAAAAAGATTGGTACTATTGAATTGAGTACTGGTTTACAAGTTTCAGGCGTATTTACAGAAATGATTATGAATGAAGATAATGAAGTTGTCTTTTTTAGAACAGAAGGTCCAACTGCGTTATCGAATCGTGAAAAAGAACTAATCGGTCATGGTGTTACGATGCATCCACATGGTTTTAGCTCTCCTTTGGGTAAATTGAAAGGTATCAATTTGGCGATTGAAGATATGAGTCCAAGAGATTTAAAAGCCTATAGTTTTTATGATGGTGAACGCATTTCTTTTGAATATGAAAGTGGCATTAAAGTAGATGGTTTAAACGTCACTGGAATTCGCAATATTTATGGAAAGTTGATTTTGATTCAGTTTACTGATTGTACTGTAACTTATAAAGATCTCGTATTGTTTAAACCTGAATATGGTACGTTTGATTTGGCTTTAGGTAAAAAGATTGTTTCCGCTTATGCTGGTGCCGCCGATTATAACTCATTTGATACGATGCATTTTAAATCAGAAACTTTGACAGTGAAAGTTCCGAAATCGAAAGAAGATCAAGATTTAGAAAATTTATATGCTAAAGTTCGTGATTTTAGAGCTGGAAAAGATACTTCTGTTTCTTTAGAAGCAATTCTGGAAACACTTACTAAAAATCATCCGAAAGATTGGTTGCTATTAGTTGAATTGTATGAATTAACTATTGATCAACCAGCTATACAAAAGCAAATTTTACAGCACTTACAAACTCTTCAAATGGAACGTCCAGAAATCGAACAATTGATTCGTGATGGAGTTGATTTGGTGAACTAGACATCTATTTTAGCTACAAAAGCTGTTCAGAGAACCGTTTTTCAACAGTTAGTTTAAAATTGAATATTCGGAAAATCTTGTTGAAGTTTTTGAATTTTGATTTGTAGGTTTTCCTTAAATTTTTGATGTTGCTCAGAGTCTAGATTGAAAGGTTTGTGCGCCAATCCTTTTTGAATGTTTGCTACAGCTTCCATTGCTTGTTCACTTTCGTGAGAGATCCAAGCGTACTGAAACTTTTCCCAAATATAATTCACCGCCAATGTATTTGGATGCAACATATCGTCGGCATAAAAGCGATAATCACGCAATTCGTCCATCATTAATTCATACGAAGGAAAATAATGCACTAAATGTCGCGCTGATATATGTTGGTGAATTCCTGCTAATAAGTGTGCTTTGCTACGTTGGTTTTCCACAAAACCATCTTTTTTATGACGAACGGGAGAAACTGTAAAGAGTATGGTTATTTTTGGATTGATACTTTTGAGTAACATAATACAATTTTCAACACTCGCAGCAATTTCATCTACCGACAAAATTTCTTTTAAAAACTGTTTTTGCGGCACTTTATGACAATTAGCAACAATCGTATCCGTTTTTATGTATCGATACGCCCATGCAGTTCCTAAGGTAATGATAACATGGGAAGCTTCTTGCAACTGTTTATGTGTTTGTTGAATACTTGAATTTAATTTTTCCAGTATTTTTTCTTTATTTGCGTCACTTATTTCAGAATGCGCTTCAAAACAATGCCAACGTTCATTTAGATAAAAAATATCTTCTTCGGTATACGTTTCTTCATTGATCGCTTTTAGAATTACATTTTCGATAGCTTTTGGGTGAAATAGAATTCCGAATGGATTTTGAAACGTTTTGAATTTGTAATACGCCAACTTAGCACCAATGTGCTCTGAAAAACAAGAACCCAATAAACATACATTTGAGTTGTAGTTTATTGGGTTGTATGGTTCTTTTACAAACGGAATGTTAGTTTGTAATAGCATATATTATTGCTTTTCCTTTTTTTCCGCAGCTCTTTTGGCTATATGATACATTAAATTGAGTCTGTTTTTCATTCCTTGTGTAAATCCAACTAACTCTTTACTTTCATAGGTAACTCCTTTTAATTTTTCCAGTTTTAAAATAGCGTCACTAGTTGCACGATCTAACTTTCCTTTTTCTACAATATCATAAGGCTTCAAAAATTTAAGATATACCAATTTGTCTTGAAAATCAGTGACCACTTTAGGCGTTGGCTTTTCTAATTTATACCATTTTCCTTTTTTATTTGGCATTACACACCAAACATACACATCGTCTTTGGTATCGTTTTCTTTTGTTTCTTCTTGCGCAAGCATTGGAATTGCAAAAAACAATGCCAATACAAGGATATAGACTTTTTTCATCTGACTGTCATATAAGGATTATTGTGTCCTAAAATAAATGCTATGTAAGATTTTTCAAAGAAAATTCTTCTTTTTTTCTAAAATACATTTACCACTTTCTTATTTAAGATATTCACGTACACGTTCTATAGCTTTTGGAATTCCTCCTGGATTCTTCCCTCCAGCAGTTGCAAAAAACGGTTGTCCGCCGCCGCCGCCATGGATTAATTTCCCTAATTCACGTACTACTTTTCCAGCATCATACCCACGCTCAGCTACCAATTCTTTCGAAATATAACACGTTAGCATTACTTTAGTATCAGTTGCTGTGGCAAAGAATAAAAATAAGTTATTCATTTCTCCGCCAAGTTCAAATGCTAGGTTTTTAATTCCGTTTTGATCTAAGTCTACTTGCTTAGCTAAAAACTGAACTCCACTAACATCTTGTAATTCATTTTTAAGATCGCCTTTTAAGTTTTTCGCTTTGTCTTTTAAAAGGTTTTCAATTTGCTTTTTCAACTTAGCGTTTTCATCTTTTAAATCCGTAACTGCTTTTACTGCATCTTTAGGATTATTTAAAACATCTTTGATTTCGTAGTATGCTCTGTTATTTTCAAAATAGAATTCTTTGGTCGCATCAAACGTAATCGCTTCTATTCTTCGAATTCCTGCTGCAACAGCACCTTCCGATTTGATTTTGAAATGCCAAATATCTGCTGTGTTTTGTACATGCGTTCCTCCACACAATTCAATTGATTGACCAAAACGAATAGAGCGAACTGTATCTCCATATTTTTCACCAAATAATGCCATTGCTCCATCTGCCATTGCTTCTGCAACTGGTCTGTTACGGATTTCTTCTAACGGAAGTTTTCCTTCTATTCGAGCATTGACAAAATTTTCTACATCACGTAATTCTTCTACGGTTAATTTTGCAAAGTGAGAAAAGTCAAAACGTAAGTATTTAGAATGCACTGCTGAACCTTTTTGTTCTACATGTGTCCCTAAAATTTCACGCAATGCTTGATGTAGCAAGTGCGTTGCTGTATGATTTGCAGCCGTACGTTCACGTTGCTTTTTATCTACAACTGCACGAAATGTTTCATTGATGTTCTTTGGCAAGTTTTTAGTGATATGAATAATCAAATTATTCTCCTTTTTTGTATCTAAAATATAGACAACATCACCATTAGGCACTTCCAAATATCCTTTGTCTCCAACTTGTCCTCCGCCTTCTGGGTAAAATGGAGTTAGGTTGAATACCAATTGATATTGCACACCTTCTTTTTGAGTTTCAATTTTACGATAACGCGTCAATTTCACATCTACTTCAAGTGTATCATAGCCTACAAACTCTTCTTCTTCATCTTCTATAAGCACTACCCAATCATCAGCTTCAATTTTAGTTCCTATTCGTCCACCTTCTTGCTGTTTTCTTAATGCTTCATTAAACTCGTCTACATTGTATGAATATCCACGTTCACCTAAAATCAACTCTGTTAAATCTTGTGGAAAACCATAGGTATCTTTTAATTCAAAAACTTTCTTTCCAGAAATTACATTTCCTTCAACATTTTTTATCACACGATCCAACAATAACAATCCTTGATCTAACGTACGTAAGAACGATTGTTCTTCTTCTTTAATTACATTCTGAATCAATTGCTTTTGCTCTTTGATTTCTGGAAATGCTTCCCCCATTTTCTTATCTAACACATCTACAAGACGATAGATAAAAGGTTCTTTTTTGTTTAAGAATGTAAATCCGTAACGAACTGCTCTACGCAAAATTCTACGAATTACATATCCTCTGGTATTATTACTTGGCAATTGTCCGTCAGCAATAGAAAAAGAAACGGCACGCACATGATCTGCAATCACGCGAATAGCAACGTCTATTTTTTCATTTTTTCCGTACTCTACATTTGTGATGGCTTCAATTTCTCGAATAATTGGCGTAAAAACATCCGTATCATAGTTCGATTTTACATCTTGTAACACCATACACAAACGTTCAAATCCCATTCCTGTATCAACATGTTGCGAAGGTAATTTTTCTAAAGATTTATCAGCTTTACGATTGTATTGCATAAATACCAAGTTCCAAATTTCCACAACTTGTGGATGGTCCATATTGACCAATTCAGCTCCTGATACTTTTGCTTTTTCTTCTTCAGAACGAATATCTACATGAATTTCAGAGCAAGGTCCACATGGTCCTTGACTTCCCATTTCCCAGAAATTATCTATCTTATTACCCATCAAAATGCGATCTTCTGGAATAATTTCTTTCCATAAATCGTATGCTTCTTGATCGAGTTTCAATCCATCTTCATCACTTCCTTCAAATACAGTTACATATAAAATATCTTTGTCAATTTCGTACACTTCTGTCAATAATTCCCATGCCCAGGCAATGGCATCTTTTTTAAAGTAATCGCCAAAACTCCAATTCCCTAACATTTCAAACATTGTATGATGATAGGTATCGTATCCTACTTCTTCCAAATCATTGTGCTTTCCGCTTACACGTAAACATTTTTGAGTATCGGCGATACGATTGCTTGTTGGCGTTCCATTTCCTAAGAAATATTCTTTAAAAGGTGCCATTCCAGAGTTGACAAACATCAAAGTTGGGTCATTCTTCGTAACCATTGGTGCAGAAGGTACAATTTGATGTGTTTTAGATTTAAAAAACTCTAAAAACTTCGCTCTAATATCCTGAGATTTCATGTGTTATACTTTTATATAATAGTGGTAAGAGAATTTATTTTTTCTATTAAATTTATCTTAACCTGCTTTAAAATTTCTAAAAACTGTAAAACAATAGCTATATTTGTTCGTTTCACAGTTGATTCGCGAATTTATTTTCACGAAAATCTGTACAAAAATAGAATAATTTAAGGAATGAGTAAGGTAAAATATTATTACGATTCAGAAACATTATCATATCGGAAGATTGAAACCAAACGCGGACGCAAAATTGGCTATGCTTTAGTATACATTGCATCGGTTGTTTTGGGTTCAGTTTTACTCATGATTTTGTTTCTCAATACTGCCTTTGAAACGCCTAAAGAGAAGATTTTAAAACGTGAATTAACACAGATGAAACTTCAGTATAACTTACTGAATAAGAAGATTAAACAAGCACAAGAAGTTTTAAAAAATTTAGAAGAACGCGATAACAATATTTATCGTTTGTATTTTGAAGCAAACCCAATTCCAGAGGAACAACGAAAAGCTGGTTTTGGTGGTGTAAATCGTTATGAAGATTTGTATCGTTATGAAAATGCTGATTTGCTAATTTCTACTACAAAAGACTTGGAAAAATTGCAAAAACGCATGATTGTACATTCTAAATCCTTAGATGAAATTGCAATACTTGCTGAAGATAAAGAAAAGTTTTTGTCTTCTATTCCTGCCATTCAGCCTGTAACTAATGAGGATTTAACACGTATGGCTTCTGGATATGGATGGCGAAACGATCCGTTTACGAAAGCTCGTAAAATGCATTGGGGAATGGATTTCACCGCTCCAAGAGGAACGCCAGTATACGCTTCTGGTGATGGTGTTGTTGTTCGTGCAGACAATTCTTCTTCAGGTTTTGGAAAGCATATACGAATTGATCACGGATACGGATATGTTTCCTTGTATGCACACTTAAGCAGGTACAATGTTCGCAAAGGAAGAAAGGTAAAACGTGGTGATTTAATTGGTTTTGTGGGAAGTACAGGACGATCGCAAGCACCGCATTTGCACTATGAAATTCGCAAGAACGGAGAAAAAATAAATCCAATTAATTTTTACTATGGAAATTTATCTGCTGCAGAGTTTGAACAATTACTTAAAAACGCTGAAAAGCAGAATCAATCGCTTGACTAATGCATATTGATTTACCAGACAAATTATATTACAGCATCGGCGAAGTTGCAAAAGCTTTTGGCGTGAATGCTTCTTTGATACGTTTTTGGGAAAAAGAATTTGATGAAATTCAACCGAAAAAAAACGCTAAAGGAAATCGTAAATTTACTCCAGAAGACATCAAACATATCGAACTTATTTATCACTTGGTAAAAGAACGCGGCTTTACTCTTGAAGGCGCCAAAGTTCACTTAAAAGAGGAAAAGAAAAAAACACTTTCCAATTTTGAGATAATTCGTAAATTACAACACATAAGAGCGGAACTAGTAAAAATTAAAGATAACTTGTAACGCTCAAGCCAAATACAATACTAACAACAGATAAACCCGAATAATTATGAGTAAAAAATCGATCATCATAATCGTTGTCCTAGCGATTATAGCCATTTTCACGTATACGAAATATAATGGAATGGTAGGATTAAGTGAAGATGCCAAGACAGCTTGGTCTAATGTTGAAAGTGAATACCAACGAAGAAGTGATCTTATTAAAAATTTAGTAAATACTGTAAAAGGTGCTGCTGATTTTGAAAAATCTACACTAGAAGCAGTTATTAATGCCAGAGCAAAAGCGACGTCTACACAAATAAACGTAGATGATTTAACACCAGAAAACATGACAAAGTTTCAACAAGCACAAGATGGATTATCAGGTGCTTTATCAAGACTTTTAGTAACGGTTGAACGTTATCCTGATTTAAAAGCCAATCAGAATTTCTTGAAACTTCAAGACGAATTGGCTAGCACAGAGAACTCAGTACGAACGTCTAGAAACCGTTTTAACAAAGCGGTAAATGACTTCAACAAAAGCGTTAAAACATTCCCAAATAATCTTTTTGCAGGTATGTTTGGATTTAAAGATATGGCTCGTTTCAAAGCGGCAGCTGGTTCTGAGAATGCACCAGATGTTGAATTCGATTTTAGTAATTAATAATTCACAACACGTACACAACATATGTCTAAAGTAGAAGATTTCCTTTCCGCAGCGGAAGAACAAGAAATCGTTGCTGCCATTAGAACAGCAGAACGAAATACTTCTGGTGAAATTCGCATTCACATTGAAGATCGTGTTAATATTGATCCTTTTGAACGCGCGCTAGAAGTATTTCACATGCTTAAAATGGACAATACTAAACTCCGCAATGGTGTGCTTATTTATGTTGCTGTGCGCGATAAAAAATTTGTGATTTGCGGTGACGAAGGCATTAATAATGTAGTTCCAGATAATTTTTGGGATACTACGCGTGATACCATGAGTAATCAGTTCCGACAAGGAAATTTTACACAAGGATTGATTGATGGTGTATTACAAGCCGGACTAGAATTACAAAAGCATTTCCCTTGGGATATGGATAACGACGAAAACGAACTCTCAAACGAAATTTCAAGAGGCTAATGCTAAAAACACTACAAACAACATATTTACGTACATTTCTCTGCCTTTTAGGATTGCTATTCTTGAACGTTTCGAATGCTCAGTTTGACATTCCACCGAAACCCACAAAAGCAAATCCTGATGCTATTTACGATTATGCAGGTCTACTTTCTAATACAGAAAAAGCTTCCTTAGAGAATAAAATTATTAAGTATTCTGATACAACTTCTACCCAAATTGTCATTGCTATTATTGAAAGTTTGAAAGGAGAAAGTATTGGTATGCTTACGCCAAAATGGGGACATGAATGGGGCGTTGGACAAAAAGGAAAAGATAATGGTGTGATGATCGTACTTTCAAAGAACGATCGTAAGATATGGATTTCTCCAGGATATGGTGCCGAAAACCAATTAACAGCAGGAATTGTAGGGCAGATTACCAGAAATCGTATTATTCCATTTTTTAAGAAAGGTGATTATTATGGTGGATTGAACGCCGGTGTTGATAGCATTATTGAAGTACTAGCTGGCGAGTTTACAGGTGAACGAAAACGTTCCTCAAAAGGCGCTCCTGTAGGTGTAGTATTCTTTTTGATTATCTTTTTTATAGTGCTAGTATCCATTTTAGCGAACAATAAACGTAACGGCGGCGGCAATAATCGCGGCGGCAGAAGACGAAGTACTGGAAGTGATTTGCTCGATATTATTATTTTGAGTAATCTTGGAAAAGGTTCTTTTGGCAGCGGCGGAAGTAGCGGTGGCGGCTTTGGCGGTGGATTCGGAGGTGGCTTTGGCGGCGGCGGATTTAGCGGTGGTGGCGCTGGTGGAAGTTGGTAGCTTCGACAAGTTCAGCTCCTTACAGAATTTTTAATTTTTAGACTTGCTTTACTCTTAGGGAATGGGAAAAGTCAACATTTTTGTTTTTTTGACTTCCTTTTTTTGAATCAAAAACTACTGATAATGAATTTATTAACTCTAGTACGCTGTTAACTTTTGTAGTTCGACACCTATCATTTTCTTTACTATATAAGATTCCATTAGGAAACAATAGGTTTTGTAACTTTTGCTTTTGCGAATGATTCCCTAACTCCCATATATTATGCAGGTTACATGCTAATTCTAACGATTTATCGATGTAAGAATCAAGGTTCGACTTTTCAAAACTCGTTTTGTTTATTTCTACAGTAATTTCCTCTATTCGTTCTTGATACTTCTTTAAATACTTTTCATATATAGTAAGGTCTATTTTGCCTATTGCGTATCTTTCCTCTACCTGATCTAAATTCGCTTTGATAGTCTTCAAATTATATTTTAAACTAGCTGTGTTATCCTCATTTGATTTAGAGAAGTATTCAAAAGTATTTTTTAGTTGCAATTTTAACGGTGCTATTAACTTTTTGTCTATTTTGTAGCTACTTAATAATTCTATAAACTGACTGTTTAATGCATTTGCGTTTTTATTACAACGACACCCTTTGGTTCTACATTTGTAATAATGAACGTTTTTCTTTTTTACAACATAGCCTGTCAATGCTTTTTCGCATTTTTCACATCTTAAGAATCCACCTCGTAGTGGCAAATTATCGTTTACTTTAGTTTGCTTGTAACCATGCGGATTTATAGCTTGTAAATCATTGGCTTTTAAGAATAATTCTTTAGAAACGATAGCAGGATGTTTTCCTTGTACAATTTCACCATCCAATAAATTATATGCTACGAGTCCACAGTAGATAGGATTTCTAAAAATCTTTGTAATCGTTTGCCTAAGTATTTTAAAACCTTGTTTTTATAAACGTTCTACGATTTGTATATTGGATAGTCCTTCATTTACTTTACATAAAAATATATTGCGAATGATTCTTGCATTTTCATCCATTGCAATCACAGGAACATTATTTTCATTTCTGGTATTCTTATAACCAAGAGGTGCTCTACCTATCCAATATCCGTTTAAAAGGCGTTGACGCATTACCATGACTACTTTATCACGCCTTTGGTCATTATCATATTTACTAAATAATAGATTTAGGTTTTGGAAAAACATTCCTGTTGATATTTCCACATCTACAGGTTGTGTTACCGAAAGTACATTGATCCCAATTTTTTTTAATTCTTCAACTATGGTAATTGCACTTGCTCCAGCACGAGAAAAACGATCAATACTATAGACGATGATAAATGAAATTTTATTTAGTTTAACATAACTTATCATTTTAGAAAATTCTTTTCGATCATCCGTTTTAGCACTTTCATAAGTTCCTCCAAAATAGGCTGCAATATTTAATTTCAAACGTGATGCATAGGAAGTACAATGTATTTTTTGACTTTCTAAACTTGTATTGTCTTCTTGTTTTGCTCCTGAAACTCTCGTGTAAATAACAGCATTACTAGTACGAATTATTTTCTGTTTATTCTGCTTGGCGAAGTTTTGAAATTGACTTAAGTTACTCATGCTCGGTAATAATTTGATGTGTAATAAGTGATAATTCTTTTAATGTGTGAATGATACGCTCTGCTTCTTCTATAGATATATCAGCAAAACCATCAAAGCTTTTTAATTGCTCAGTAGTTATGGTTTGTAATGTTTGTATATCTTTTTTGTTTTTCATTGAAAGGAACTATCGTATAATTACCTACTATAACTACTGCATAGTAAGTCTTGATTTCTTTTCCTGAAATTGTAAGATTGCTCAAAACCATACTTTAATGTTACAAAGATTTGTAACCAACTCAAAGGGTTTTATCGAACATTAATAGTTAAAATCTTATAATTATAGATAAGGAATAGTGTTTGTATGATATGTTTACTTAATTATTTCTTGATACGTTTTTAGTTTTAATGTGATTATTTCTGTTTCTGACCTTGTGGGTATTCAATTTTACATTGAATTCGATGTTGTTTTTTTTCTAACTTAAACTACTGTCCTAATTTCGGGGGAATGATCACCTTTTATGGAACTTACAGAGATAGATACTACATCATTCCCTCTTTTGTATATATCTTATGACTTTAAAACAACTGGTAATTTTGTAAAATAAATAACTTAAAAAACTGCAATCAATGAAAAGTTTTTATCAAATAAATATCACTTCTTAACAGCTAAAGGCTACAATAGATTAATGGGCACACTATAAAAAAATCTAATATTAGCTTAAAAAAATGAGAACTAACAATTTAGAAGGTTTACAATTGGGATCAGATGTATTTTCTACATGGCAACTCATAATGATTATTATTGGGGTAGGATGCTTTTGTATTTTACTATTTATATCGATAGTAATTTATAAGTATGTGCATCGTTTTGATTTAGATGATACACTACACAGATAAGAATGATACGCCTTTATTCAGACCATTTTTTCAAATTTAGGTACTTTTCTGATAAGCGCTTTTCCTTTGTTTAGTGCTTTCAAATTCAAAAGGTGTATTTAATATGTAGAATTTTAGTCAGTTCTACTCTTTAGTGCAAGGTGATCTGCTAAACTTTAAAAGTATCACTTTGTTATTTAGTTAGAACAAAAACAGCAAACAAAATCTCCTTAATTCGTATAGGCATGAGTTTACAAAAGTTAGAGCGTTTTCGTTGGTTTATTATTGGCTTTTTTGCTGCTATACTTTCTATGGTACTTATTCTTGTATTGACATTAGTTTTTTATCTGTAATTAATCTTATAAACTACTTACTATATCAAATTTTCATATAGATAAAATTATACTGCAACTACAGAATTGAGATTTAAAATAGAGTCAAAAAACTCTCTTTGTTTTAGATGTTTGCAGAAGAAAAAAATAATGGAATAAAAAAAGGCAGTTGGTTAATAATCAAGAAATAATGTCGTTAAATGGTAGTGAAATACCGATAAGAGATGACATATTTACGCTTATATATTATTTTCTACTGACATAGAAAAAAGAATTTACTTTGTAAATGATAACCACCAACCAAGCTGTACCCCAAAGAATTAATAACTCTTAAAAACTCGTATTGCATGATTGGAACAAAAACAAAAAGAATGTAAAAAAAGCACTTAAAAACAATGAAAACTATCTTCTTATGGGGACAGTAAATCAAGGTGATTATATTCAAAAATCACAGATTCTTTATGTAGAAGCCAGTGAATGTTACTCATGGATACATGTAAAAGGAGACTCAAAATTCCTTAGCTCTAAACCTATTGGACATTATCAGGAGTTGTTTTCAAAAAAGAACTTTTCAAGGATTCACCGCTCATATCTTATCAACTCTTCCCATTTAAAACGTTATGAACCACGCTATCGTTTGGTGTATTTAAAAGAAGAAATTGTTTTACCAGTGAGTTATCGTAAGAATCGAGAGATTTCCAAAATGATTAAAAATCAAGAATCAAATACGCCTTTTAAAATGGCAGTGTAAAAACATACATCTTCAAAAAATAAAAACTAGTAAATAATTCAAAATCAAACACTCTATGAAAAATTGTATCGCATTTCTATGCCTTTTTTTATGTAGTATGCTAGGAATATCGCAGAATCAGGCATCGCCTTATGATCTTCCTACAGTAATTCCTTCTTCACCAGAGGTAAGTTCCATACTACGCTACAGCGAAGTTCCTGTTTCGTATTAAAATGGTGTACCCAATATTGGTGTACCTGTGTATACTTTAGCAGGACGTGAACTCGCTGCCCCTATTAATTTATCGTATCACGCAGGTGGTCACAGAGTCAACGAAGAAGCCAGTCGTGTTGGACTTGGATGGTCGCTCTCTGCGGGTGGACAAATAAGCCGTGTGGTCAAAGGTTTACCTGATGATTATGTCAACGGCTTTATTCATACTTCTACTACTGCGGCAGATATTGCTGCGGCTTGTAATGGAAGTGGTGGCAGTAGTGGCGCTGATCTCTGCAAGCAAATCAGAGAAAGCTCTAATCTATACGATCCTCAACCTGATGATTTTAATTATAGCATGTTAGGGGTGTCAGGACGTTTTATGTTCAATCAGAAGCGAGATGTGAATCCAAAAGGAGAAATCGTTCAGTTTCCTGAGCAAAATGTAAAGATCGAACCAATATTTAATAACAATACCATCATTGGTTGGGAGATTACCGACACCAACGGAACATTGTATGAGTTCTCTGCGGGAAATAAATTTATACGTAGCCAATCGTATCAAAAAAAGGATGGTCAGTTCTCTATTCCTACCGATGGAGGAACTAGTCTTTCTTATATAGAAACTTGGAATCTAACCAAAGTAACCAGTATCAATGGTGATGAGCTTAGCTTTGAATACACACATGAGCTATTATCTAATGATACCGCTACACGTTGGGAGTTTAGTCATGGAGGACAGAGTCTTATTTTAAATCCTCTTGATGTATGGACAACAAACTCACAAGGAAATCATCAATATACGATTGCTAATCCTTATACCACAGAATCATTTAGTACCTCGTATCGTTATATAGAAGAATTATCAAAAATAACTAGTAGTAATGGTTATGTAAAATTCGTGCAAGCACCAGAGCAGCGTTTAGATATGCGCTCTAACGCAAAACGATTACAATTTATTGAGGTCTACAATAACCAAGATGTAAAATTGCAAGAGATTGAATTCTTTCATGATTATTTTGAAAGTACCCCAAGAGCAGGGATGCTCTTAGACCATGCCAATAGCGCACCAAGTAATGCGCAAAGCATTGTAACCAGACGTTTATACTTAGATAAGGTACAGTTTAGAGGTGGTTACAACAGTAGTGTACAAGAGGATCATTATGAGTATAGTTTTGATTATAATACCTCACAAATGCTTCCCGACAAGCAGTCCTTCGCACAAGATCATTGGGGATATTACAACGGAGCTACAGGTAATACCAGTTTAATTGCCATTCCAAATGGCATACAAATCTCTAATGGTGCAAACAGAGAGGTTAACCCTGAATACAGCACTGCGTGTATGCTAGAAAAAATCACCTATCCAGAAGGCGGTGTCACACGTCTATTTTATGAAAACAATAAAGGAGATATTAAGACGCGAAGCCTTCCGCCATATATAGAAAAAATGACTACGGTTAAAGCATTAAACTCACACCAACATACCATTACTCAAAATGGAAATGCTACGGTCTATCGTTTTTATTCCAATGATTTTACCATTGCCTCTGATGCCAAATCAGCACCGAATGATGCTAATAAAACACAAGCTCACTACATGGGAGCTTCTAATCGATGTGAAAGTGATAATGTAGCAGCAATCTTTGACGGTGACGATTTGGTATGTAACAATATGTTTTTTAAGCTTATCAAAGTAGGAAGTATAGATCCTCCTATTACAGGAGCAATCTGGGAATCAGGCTATGTCTTACTTGATAAAGGAGCAACCTATAAATTAGAAATAGAAATTACAAGTACGAATAATGATTATAGTCTTATAGATCATTACAGTGAGATAGAACTTAGTTGGTTTGAAAAGAATCCAAATACAAGTGTTCAAACAGTAGACTACTTTGGAGGCATACGTGTACAAGCCATTAAGACCTACAATGCGTCAAGACTAGCATCACACAAAAGCTATGAATATGCAGGAGGTTCTGTAGTTAGTACACCTATATACTTATCAAAGGACCTCGCATTACATGAGGCATCAGGAACATTTAGTGCTAATTTTTATTTCCCAACCTATCGTATTACATCTAATAGTTCTGTACCACTGCTTACCACACAATCAGGATATGTAGGATATACAGAAGTAACAGAGACGATCCATGAGATCGCACCTTCTAATAAAGGAATGAGCTCGAATGATGGAGATACCAAATCTATTGTTAGAACCTATTCTAAGGCAAATGATTACTCTAATGTGCGTTTAGGTGGTGTACATGTATACGATTGGAAAGATGGGAATTTATTAACTGAAAACGTTCAAAATAAGCAAATCTCAAGTACAGAGTATCAAATATTTGAAACTACTAACGACATAGAAGGCGTAAATTTAAACCCTCCTATTCAATCGATAAGTAATGCAACAGTAAGCAGGGTCTTTGGCTCACCTATTCCAACCTTTGGACAATTAACAGCGGCAATCGACAGAGATGTATTAATGAACGAATTGGGAATTGATCCTAGCACTGAAGTCAATGATGTAAATAGTGCTTATGGAATAACACTTGCACCAATGCACGCATATACATTATTCTCAAGAAAAACATTGCCAAATAAAAATACGGTAATTACTAGAGAAGGTGATCTTCAGCTCACGCAAATAACTGACACTTATTATGAGAGCGTTCCTACACATTACAATCCTACCAAAACAGTGACTACTGATAGTAAGGGAGACATGAATGAAACGATTATACGCTATCCATATGAAGAAAATCATACGGTGTTACTAGGTGAAAATAGAATTAATATTCCACTAGTTACAGAAAGTAAAGAGCAAGGTATCACACTTTCTACTATTAAAAGTGAATACGGTGTTTTTGAAGGAAAAAATCAAGTGGCACGTATTTTAGGAGCTAAAGAAAATACAGCACTAGAGGAGCGTGTTACCTATCACGGCTATACTCCTTATGGACAACCTAGAGAAGTTTCTAAAACTGGCGGAACATCTATTACCTATCTCTGGGGATATAACTATAACTATCCAGTAGCTAAGATTGAAAATGCTACCTACACTCAGGTATCTGCTCTTGTAGATGAAACTACGATTCAAAATCTTACAGGAGTAGCGTTAGAAAATGCCTTAGCTCCACTAAGAGCAAACTTACCAAATGCCATGGTGAGTACCTATGAGTTTGAGCCAATGGTAGGGATGATTAAAAGCAGTGATCCTAGAGGAAGACAGACTTTCTATAAATACGACATTATGGGACGTTTGGAGTTTGTCCTTGACCATGATGGAAATGTACTGAGTCAAAATACGTATCACTACAAAAACAACTAACAATGAAAACAATACAGAAATATATTTTATCACTTCTATGTGTTAGTGTTTTTTTCACTAATACAAAAGTGCAAGCTCAGACAATTCAGGTGGATTGTTCTGTGATTCAATACTACGATTGGGATGGAGATGGCTATGGAGATAGTAACTATCCTTATAACCCTCAAAATCCAAGTCAATATCAATATGAAGTTCCTGCCTATGCTGTTATACAAAAAGGCAATAGGGTCTGTAATGCTAGTGACTGTGATGATAGTGATCCCCTTATCAATCCTGATACCTATTGGGCAGCTATTGTAGATGGAGATAATGACGATCATTATACCATTACCTCAGTAGTACAAGGCTGTGACAATATTCCTTCGAATATGGTAATGATTGATCTAAACAATACAGCGAATTTACAAATGGATTGTGATGATACTGATCCAAGCTTAACAGCATTTAAAGCCTATTATAGAGATGTTGAAGGTGATGGTTTTGGAGATATTGAAGATGTGATTTATTCTTGCTCTGGAAGCATTCCAAGTGGGTATGTAGAAAACGGAGGAGATAGCTGCCCTGATACTTTTGGGGAATTTAATGGTTGTCCTGATCTTACCAATCAGACAAGTATCAATCAGGACAAAAACTATGTTCACTCTGTAGCTTATCAAAGAGCGACACAACTCCAAGATATCAGTAATGTTACAGCTAAAGATAAAATAGAACAGGTTACCTACTTTGATGGACTTGGACGCTCACAAATGCAAATAGCCATTGGACAGTCTCCAAGAGATGGAAGAGATATTAAAACCATCGCTGCTTATGATGGATATGGACGTAGTGCCAATACTTTCTTGCCCTATGTTACTAATGAGCGTGGCGGAAGTTTTACAGATACACATATCAGTGATGTCTCAGGTAATAGCCTAGCAGTAGGAGAAACTAGAAAACAACAACAGTTTTATCACAATAAATACAGTGAAGATATTACCAGTCAGACCAATACAAATGGGCTGATAACGATCCTTGATGGTTTGTCTAACCTGCCACAAAACCTTAGAACGCTTTTAGATGAGATGAGTATAAAAGGATCATTAGCTCCATCGTATAGCGCACAGATTTTTGATAATGTGGATAGAGCAGTTGAACAAGCAGCAGCAGGAGAAGATTGGTCGCTTGCTAAAGAACATACCATTAAAATGGTGTATCAATTAAATGATTCACTTGGGGATGCTGTAAAACGTTATGATGTGACTCATCCTAGCGGAGTCTCTCAGAATATATCATTATCATATACAAATTCATATTACCCTACAGGAGAACTGACCAAAACGATCACTAAAGATGAGAATTGGAAAAAGAATCAAGAGTATCCAACAGATCATACCACAGAAGAATATACCAACAAATCTGGACAGGTGCTTTTAAAGCGTACTTATGATGGAGCACAAACTTTGGATACTTATTATGTGTATGATAAATTTGGGAATCTAACCTATGTATTACCTCCTATGGCATCTGCACAACCAGATATCAATGCTAACAATACAATTGAAAAATATTGTTATCAGTACAAGTACGATCATAGAAACAGGCTGATTGAAAAACGAATTCCAGGGAAAGGATGGGAATATATTGTCTATGATAAACTAGATCGTCCAATCCTTACTCAAGATGTAAATCTAAGAGGAAGCAATACATGGCTATTTACCAAATACGACGCCTTGGGAAGAGTCGTTTACACAGGAAAGTATACAGATAATACCAATACCACTAG
>NZ_JAKVBC010000002.1 GCF_022447245.1 Kordia sp.
AACGCTTCCTTTCCATTATTCGAAATCAATAGCTGGTAATTTTTTTGCAAAATAGAAGCAATAAAATGTTGCATTTCATGATGATCTTCTACAATAAGTATCGTGTGTTTTTGTATGGCTTCTGTGATAGGATTCATACTTGCTGTAATAGCATCCATTGGTGTTGTTACTATTGGAATGATGGTATTTACATAGTCTTTTTGGGCTTTTTTATGTATATCCTCCAATGGAATGCTGACGGTAAATTGACTTCCTTTTTTCACTTCACTTTGTACTGTAATAGTACCGTTCATGAGTTCCACCAATTCTTTTACCAAAGACAAGCCAATGCCATAACCACCTTCTAGCGGTTTAGAAGTATCTTTACTTTGAAAATAGCGATCAAAGATATGGGGAATATCTGCTTTTGGAATTCCAATTCCTGTATCCTTTATTTTGATTGATAAGGCGTCTTGTGTGGTAAGCTTCCCGTTTATAGTAATTGTTCCACTAGCAGGCGTGTATTTCATTGAATTGGAAATAAGATTATTGATTACTTTTTCTAGCTTCTTTGTGTCAATGGTAGCATGATAGTTTTCCAAATCTTTACAACAAAAGTGAAAGTGTAGCTTTTTTTGCTGCATTAACGGTAGAAACTTTCGTAGGGTTGTATTCAAAAAAGTATCGATGTCGGTACTTTGTTGGTGAAGTTGGAGTTTTTTAGCTTTTAACTTTGACAAATCTAAAATATCATTCACCAATGTTTTTAACGAAGTGGTATTGTTCATTGCCATTTGTAGCTTCGATTTTGTAATGGCATCCAAAGTTTCTCCATTATTTTGTAAAGCCTGCTCTAAAGGGCCTTCAATAAGTGTGAGTGGTGTCTGCAGCTCATGCGTAATATTTGAAAAGAAGTTTGACTTTGCCTTGTCCAATTGTTTTAACTGCTTATTTTTTTCAGCAATATTGCGTGCAAATTTTATTCTCTTTCGTCTGTCTCTGTAAATAAAAAAAGCGCTCATAACTGCCATTACAAATAATGAAACGACACATAAAATTATTTTGTTCTTTGTGTTATTCTTTTCTTCTGCGAGTACTATATTTTTATCTCTTCTTTCAATTTCTAGTAAGGCGCTTTTTTTAAGTTGTTCTTCATTGGAGATCATTTTTTCAAATGAAACAATTTTTTCCAGTATAGCATTCGCCTTTTTGAAAAGTCCCTTCTATTTATACGCTTCATACAATAAATTTGCTGTCGCTAAATATCTCGGAGAAATACGTTCTTTATATGATAGATCAAAAGCCTTTTCGGCATATTGAATTTTTACTTCAATATTATTAGTTTTTCCACTAAGTATTGCTTTTAGGTAATAATAATTTAATAATAAGGCTGTATACTTGGCATCACTACTCAAAACTTTATACGCCTTTTTTAAACAGGTTTCCGCCTGTGTCACTTCCTCAATATCCACAAAAATGTGTGCTTTTTCTAAAAATATCATGGCCTGCCTAAAATCGAGCTTATTTCTTGTGGCAATAACCATTGCTTTTTGAATATGTGCTAAAGCAATTTCTGTATTTTTAAGTTCTCTATTAAATCGCGCACAGCGAAGATACACTATAGAAGATACTAATGCAGGATCAATTCCTTTTTTTTCAATATACTTAAATAAATGATCGTATTGTTTAATGGCAAGTTCATAGTTTTTTTGAGTGGCATATATACCTGCAGTTATCGTAGTTGCAATTTCACGCTGGAGAAAAAAATAATTAGGATCTTCAATATTTTCAGTTCTTGCAATAACAGCATTAAAATAGTCTAATGATGTTACCAAATCTCCCAAACCTTTGTAAGCAATTCCCTTTGAACAAGTAGCAGATAAAAATTGTTCTACATATTCTTTTGATTCTTTATTTTTAGTCAATGCCAAGACTTTGTCACTGTAATAAATAATACTATCATAACTAGCAGTTTTAAGATAATAGGTAGTGAGTGTATGAACCTCAATAATCTTGTTATAGATTCTAGCAGAGTCAATGGTACTTTTGGCAACACGTAGCATCTCAAACCCTTTGTGAAGTTCTTTTTTGTGCTGAGGTATGAGTGTTGTTTGAAAATTACCAGTTTCTGAAGTAGCAAGGTTTTTATTAGAGCAATACACGAAAAAAGGAAACCATAAAACACACCAGAAAATTTGTTTTTTTGATAAGCTTTTGTGAAATTTCATGAGTAGGTCAAATTGTCAATATCTAATTAAAGATAAATATTTTTTTTGATATATTGTCTTTCAAAACAATATATACTTTTCCTACTATTATTTGAAGTAAGTTAAAACCGTAATATGACAAAAAGTTTTTTTTTAGTGTATAAATAATTGAAAACCTCAATTGATTATGTTTAATCTTTCGGGGGAATTTTAAAAGAATCGTTAAACAAAAAAAGAACTACATTTCAATAAGTTTTAAAAACTATAAAATTAACTAAGGTAAAACCATAAAATTTTTATTGTTGATTTTTTTTTGAGAATTGTTATTGGAATAGCAACTAAAAATGACACAAAAAGTTAAGGGAGACAAGCTTTCAGAGTTTAAATATTTTAAAAATATGTTTGACAAATTTACCAACAAACATTCTATAAAATATATAAACAAAATTTTGATTTGGTTATTCATTGGAGACATCCAATGTAAAACGTCAGATTGAGTTTTTTTTCAAGCAATGAACACTTCAAATAAATCACAAATGCATCGCCGAAACTGATATTTTACATTGGATATTAATATTTAGAATACATCAAATAATATTCCAAGTGAAATATTACGTTGTTCAGTATTTGGACTTTTGAAGATTGGTGATAAGTCGTATTTACAATACAAACTCATGTCGTCCCATCCAATGTAGGCACCAACTCCGTATACAAAATTGTTGGTATTGAAGTTTCTACGAAATTCCTGATCTACTCGTTCTCCATTTTCTTTGTAACGTAACTTTTGTTTTACAGCCAGATTCACACCTACATAACCTCCAACTCCAAACTTAAATTTATTATTAGTGTAGTAACGAATGTATCGATCGGTTTCTTTTTTTCTAGATGGTCCAAATTCAAAGTATAATGGAATCGTCAAGTTTGTCATTCTGATTTTTGAACGACGCAAATCATTTGGAAACTCTTCCAAGGTTGTCAAATTTTCATTGTCAACAAAGAGGCGATTTCCCGTTGGTTTTAAGTTGTTATACTGTAAGGTTAATCCGTAGCGAAAACGTACAAAGTTGTGGTTTTTCGCAACACGTGTACTCCATAGAATTCCAAATTCAAAGAAACGTGATCCGCCAACTTTATAATCGGAATCTTGCAATGATACGCCATCCTGAATGGCATTATTCAACCCAAAAGCAAATACAATATCTGAGTATGTACGTCTATCATATCGCAACGCTCTCTTTTTTTTGATGCGTGTATCAAAGAGTTCTCCAAATCGGATGAATGATCCATATTCTTGCACATAGTAATCTGTTAGCATTTCGCGCTTTACTTTTGCCATACGATACTCAATCGTTGCTGCTGCTAGTTTTGCCGCTTTCTTTTTTTGTTTTTCGGCTTCTTGTAATGTAATTTCTCCTTTTTCGTATTTTTCATTTATTTGTTCTACTGAATATTTCAGCGCATCTTTTTCTTCCTGCGTAATAACACGAAGTCGTTCCGCCAGATATTTCTTCTCTTGCTCTTGTTTGATCGCAGTAGAATCCTGCCTCTTTTTAATTTCTTTTTGTTGCGCCTGCATGGTAAAATTTACACATAGGAATAGCAGGCATAAATACAAAGTACTTGTTTTCATGTTCGTTTTTTTAATGATGTTTGTTGATGATTTTTTCTAAATTATTGCGCTCTCAATCTTCCACAGCAACGGCTCTTTTTTTGACTTTTTCTTTGATAAGTTGAAATACTCTTTCTTTGAATGACATGTCTAATTCGTATTCTACGTCGTTTAACAATTCGTCTGCAGTTGCGAATAGTAAGACGTCAACATTTTCTTCTTTAATGTCTAATTCTCGTAATGATTGTTGTGCTTCTTGAAGCAATTGATCAATTTCTGCATTGGTCACTGATACTTTTTCTTCTTGTAACAATGCAACTATTGATTCTTTTAGTGTTGAATCAGTATTGGCAATTACTTCTTTTTGCGCGATTACTGTTTCTATTTTTGGTTGAATTTCTTTTTCTTTAATTGTAACTTCTTTTGGCAATTCCACTATCATTTGTTTTTTTGATTGTGGCACAATATTATTTTCTATTACTTTCTCTTTGCGATTGTTTGAAGCTTTTTCTTCAATGGCAATTTGTGTATTGTTTACGATTTCTTTCTGTTCTTTTTCTTCTAGTTTTGGATTGATGGTGTTTTGTAAATTTTCTTTTTTAATGATTGATTTTGAAGTATTATCTTCTTTTACAATCATGTCATCTCCAAGGTTCACAGTCGATTTGGCAAACATAAACACCAACATACTTATCAACAAAGCCAAACATGCAGCGTACACATAGTAAAACTTCTGTTTTCTATTTTTTTGATTGTTTGCATCTAGTTGTCCTGCGAGTTTTTCCCACGAATTTTCAGATGCTGTCAACCTACGCTCTTCTAATATGTCTTTAATTTCATGCGATTTCATTAGCTCTGTTTTTTTTTGATCGTAGTCGTGTTTGAAGCGTCTTTTTAGCTTTGAATAGCTGCGACTTTGATGTACTCACAGAAATATTGAGCATTTCAGCAATTTCTTGGTGCTTGTAGCCTTCTATTTCATACAAGTTGAATACAATTTTATAGCCTTGCGGCAAGGCATCTATTGCTTTTTGGATTTCTTCGACGCCAGCATTTACATTTACTTCACAGTCGGTGATTTTTGTGTAGCTTTCATTTTCTTCTACTGAAACGAGCGGATTCTTTTTTCGGAGAAAGGATATGGATTCTCTGACCATAATTCTTCGAATCCAACCTTCAAAACTTCCTTTGTTTTCGTAGCTTTTCAATTGTGTAAATACTTTGAAAAATCCTGAAAGCATTACTTCTTCGGCATCGTGAACGTTTGCAATGTAATACCTACAAACACTCAACATTTTTGGTGCATGTTGCGCATATAACGATTGCTGCGCTTTTCGGTCATTGCGCTTTGCTCGTTTTATGAGTTGTGCTTCTTGTAGATGTAATTGAATAACTTTCACTATGCAGGTTGTTTTCTATTAATATAGACGCAAATTTTATGCAAATGGTTGCCTGCGTGTGAAAAAAAATTATTTTTTTCTGTCAATCACGTAATTTACCATCAATTCTAAGGAATCTTTATATGTGGATTTCGGATAGGCTTTAAGCAGTTCGAGTGCTTTTTCTTGGTAAGCTTTCATTTGATTAATTGCATACTCTAATCCGCCATTTTTTTTCACAAAGTCAATAACTTCTTTGACTCTTTTTTTGTCTTTATTATGATTTTTGACAGAATTAATTGCCCATTTTTTTTCTTCTTTTGAGCAATGATTCAATGCATAAATCAACGGAAGTGTCATTTTTTGTTCTTTGATATCAATTCCTGTTGGCTTTCCAATTTGTGTTTCTCCGTAATCAAATAAATCATCTTTTATTTGAAATGCCATTCCAATAAATTCTCCGAACAAACGCATCCGTTCCACTTCTTCTTCAGGAGCATTTACAGATTGTGCTCCCATAGCACAACATGCTGCAACAAGTGTTGCCGTTTTTTGTCGGATGATTTCATAGTAGATTTCTTCCGTAATATCTAATCTACGTGCTTTTTCAATTTGGAGTAATTCTCCTTCACTCATTTCTCGAACTGCTACAGAGATAATTCGCAACAAATCAAAATCACCATTATCAATAGACAATAGCAATCCTTTAGACAATAAATAATCACCTACTAATACAGCAATTTTATTTTTCCATAGGGCATTAATCGAGAAAAAGCCTCTTCGCCTGTTAGAATCATCTACCACATCATCATGGACTAACGTTGCTGTATGAATCAGTTCTATTACAGAAGCGCCACGATATGTACGTTCATTTACCAATCCTTCTGACACCATTTTTGAAACCAAAAAGATAAACATAGGACGCATTTGCTTCCCTTTCCTATTTACGATGTAATGTGTAATTCTATTCAGTAAAGCGACTTTCGAAGTCATTGAATTGGAAAACTTTTTTTCAAAAAGTTCCATTTCCTTTACAATGGGTTGTTTTATCTGCGAAACTACTTTCATTATGGTGCAAAGATATTAACTAATTCTATGATTTTTAACCTTTTTAACAAGATTCGAACACTTGTATATGTAAATCATTGTATTATTTCAATTGTTTAGAATATAGTTGTGTAAAGATCATTATGCTTTGTTCTTTTATTGTTTTATAACTTTTCAGATTTTTTTTAAAGAGTTGTCATTTTTAAAACTGTTATACTGTTATACTGTGTGAAATATAAAAATACAAATAGAAGGCTAGAGTTGTATATTTTTTCATAACTTTATGTTGTTTAACACATAAAGCCTTGATTATGAAGAAAAATACTTTTTTATTATTATTACTTAGCTTTCAACTCGGATTTTCACAACTCACTGAAGATTTTGAATCTAGTACGACAATTCCGGCAGGATGGACAAGTTTTATTGGAACCAATGGTTTGGGAACTGTTCAAAATTGGCAAATAAATGATGCTGCAACCAATAATGTTGCTTTCGTTACTTGGGAAGCTGTTGTAGGTGGAAATGCTGAAGATTGGTTGGTAACACCACAATTTACTGTTGACGCCACTAACTTCATACTTTCCTTTGATCAATCGGATAGTTTTGCAACAGATTATGGTTCTACATTTACAATTAGAGTTTCTACAGGTATGAGTCAAACCACTCATGCAGATTTTGTCATTGTAGACACACAAACTGAAGCTGATGTTTGGTCTGGAGGACCTTTGGCGCAACACACAGTTGATTTGTCTGCTTATGTTGGACAAGCTATTTATGTAGCTTTTGTTCTGGAACAAAACGATGGTGACCGTTGGATTATTGATAACGTAGATATGATTGCTGATGCTACTGCACCAGACCCTGCTACGACTCCAACTCCAGCAGATACGGCAACTGGTGTTGTTATTGATCCTGCGGATGACAATATGGATGGAAGTCCTGATAATTCTGTAACTTTTGCCTGGGAAGCTGCAGTAACTGGTGATGCAGCAACTGCTTACGATGTATATTTAGGAGATTCTCCAGGAACACTCAATTTATTGGGAACACTTGGTAACACTACTGTAGACATTACAGGAATGGAATATTCAACTTTATATTACTGGCAAATTGTAGCAAAAAATGTTGGTGGAGAAGCTGTCAATTCTCCGGTTTGGAGCTTTACAACGCAATCTGATCCATTATCTGTGGAAGAGGTTAATACAGATAGTTTTAAGTATTATCCAAATCCAACTACTGGAATTGTACAGTTTGATAGTACACAACCAATTACTAATTTAGAAGTTATTAATTTATTTGGGCAGCAAGTAATTCGTGTTGACGAAACTGTTTTAGCTCATCGTCAAATAGATATTTCTTCGTTTAAAGCAGGAACTTATATTATGGTTGTTACTATTGGTGATTCTGTAAGTTCTTATAAAGTCGTCAAACAATAAGTTAAATTATTTATAAAAATATAGAAAGCCTTTAAAGTCGTTACTTTAAAGGCTTTTTTTGTTGGACTTTCTTAGACTTGTTAAGTATTTTTAAAATATATTTTTTTATTAGAAATTTAATTGATTTTCATATAACTTACCATGTACTATTCTTTATTTGCCAATTGTCCGCAGGCAGCATCAATATCTTTTCCTCTTGATCGTCTTACAGTTACGGTAATTCCATTTTGTTCTAATGAATCTACATAACGATCGATTGCTTTGTTGCTGGCTTGTTGGAATTCTCCATCGTCAATAGGATTGTATTCAATGAGATTGACTTTACTTGGAACATCTTTACAAAACTTCACTAAGGCATTGATATCTTTTTGCTGATCGTTGATTCCGTCCCATACTACATATTCGTAGGTAATTTTATTCTTTGTTTTATCATACCAGTATGCCAATGCTTCTTTTAAATCTTTTAACGGAAAGTGTTGATTGAATGGCATGATAGACGTTCTCACCTCATCAATTGCTGAATGCAACGAAACAGCCAATTTGAATTTGACTTCATCATCTGCCATTTTTTTGATCATTTTTGGCACACCAGAAGTAGATACTGTAATTCGTTTTGGAGACATTCCTAAACCTTCATCTGAAGTTATTTTATCAATTGCCTTTAGCACATTGTTGTAATTCATCAAAGGTTCTCCCATTCCCATGAATACAATATTTGATAAAGGTCTGTTATGATATAATCTGCTTTCGCGATCAATAGCAACTACCTGATCATAGATTTCATCAGGATTTAGGTTTCGCATACGCTTTAATCTTGCAGTAGCACAGAATTTACAGTCTAAACTACAACCTACTTGACTTGACACACAAGCTGTTGTTCGTGTTGCTGTGGGAATTAAAACAGACTCCACAATCAATCCGTCATGCAAGCGTACTGCATTTTTGATCGTACCATCATTACTACGTTGCATTTTGTCCACACGAATGTGATTGATGACAAAGTTTTCTTCCAGCATTTGACGCGTACTTTTAGAAATATTAGTCATATCTTCAAATTGATGTGCGCCTTTTTGCCACAACCATTCATAGACTTGATTTCCACGAAACGCCTTATCTCCTTGCGATACAAAAAATTCTCGAAGTTGTTCTTTTGTCAACGCGCGTATGTCTTTCCTCATTGCTTGCATGCTGCAAAAATAGGGAGAATTTACGAGTTTACAGATTTGTTAGCACATCAATATAATATTCACAAAATGAAACAATAAAACCATCAAACCAGACTTTATCTTTTTTTAATTTCGATCATCAATTCAAAATCAGCTATTGTTAGACCTTCTACGCCCGCGACTCCAATAACTACTTCGTAAGGTCAATTAATTGCATTTAAGCGTACTTTTTGTGTATGATCCTGAGTTTTCCCAAGCCTTTTACGATCCCATTTATAATCAGCTTCACAAGTAACACAACTGTTCAAATTTGTTGGTAATTGCTCGTTATTGACACCAACTTGATAAACATATAGACTAAAGTTATGTTTTTTGTTTTTTGGAATGACTTTGGTAAACATTTCTGAACGTCTTGGAATCGCTGTTGTATAAAACACATGGTTTCCAGAGAATTTTTGATTTTTGGTAGCAGGAAAACAAGCAACACTACTATTAGCTGCCCAAGATAAATCTGTCATCTTTTATACATCAGCTAAAGTTCTTGGCTGCGAAACTGTCCAGTTTGCTTTGTTTCTATATAAGTTATTTCTGTGTTGTGATTTTGCCCGAAGCTACAGGGCATCATGAACATATAGCAACAAATAAGAAGTATATTTTTTTCATTGTGTGATGGTTATAGTGATTTTTACAGAATGCATGTTATATCCAATGCACATTCTACGTAGTAAAGTAGGTAAAAACATATTTTTTGGAATTTAGCTTGTATTTTTGGCTTGTAATTTCTACAAATTACTAAACACAAACCTAGTTGCTTGTTTCAACACGTCTTTTGTAGACTTTCATTCTTTCCATTCATGTCAAGAAAAAACAAAATCCTGCCGGAAGACAGGATTTTTGAATATATTTTATGTGTTTTCTTTTTTATAGAATCAACATTGCATCACCATACGAATAGAATTGGTATCCTTCTTTGATAGCTTCGTCATACGCTTTTAGAATAAAGTCGTGACCTGCAAACGCCGAAACCATCATTAATAATGTTGATTTTGGTGTATGGAAGTTGGTAATCATACAGTTTGCAATGCTAAAATCATACGGAGGAAAAATAAATTTGTTTGTCCAGCCTTCATACTCATTCAATGTTCTTTCTGAAGAAACTGAACTTTCCAAAGCACGCATTACTGTAGTTCCAACTGCACATACTTTTCTTTTGTTTTTCTTGGCACTGTTTACAGTTTCTACTGCTTTTGGACCGATTTTTAATTCTTCTGAGTCCATTTTATGCTTCGATAAATCTTCTACTTCTACAGGGTTGAATGTTCCTAAACCTACGTGTAATGTAATTTCAGAGAAGTCAATTCCTTTGATTTCTAAACGCTTTAACAGGTGTTTAGAGAAGTGTAAACCTGCTGTTGGTGCTGCTACAGCTCCTTCTTCTTTTGCATAAATTGTTTGGTAACGCTCTTCATCTTCTGGCTCTACATCTCTTTTGATGTATTTTGGAAGTGGTGTTTGTCCAAGTTCGCTCAATTTTGCTCTGAATTCATCATACGAACCATCATATAAGAAACGTAAGGTACGACCTCTTGACGTTGTATTATCGATTACCTCAGCTACTAAACTTTCGTCATCACCGAAGTATAATTTATTTCCAATTCTAATTTTTCTTGCAGGATCAACTAACACATCCCATAAACGTTGTTCTTCGTTTAATTCTCTTAGTAAAAAGACTTCGATGCGTGCTCCTGTTTTTTCTTTGTTTCCAAAAAGTCTTGCAGGAAATACTTTTGTATTGTTTAACACCATTACATCGCCTTCATCAAAGTAGTCCACCAAATCTTTGAACTGTTTGTGTTCAATTGTTTGTTTTTCACGATTTAACACCATTAAACGTGCTTCATCTCTGTGCTCTGATGGGTATTCTGCTAATAATTCTACAGGAAGGTCAAAATTAAAATGCGATAGCTTTTTTGCCATAAGTCTTCTAAGTTATTTTTTAAGAACCGCAAATATACAATCTCAAAATAGGGGTTGTCAAGTATTTAGTGAGTTTTTTTATTTTTCTATGACTTCAACTCCTATGTTTTGTAAATCTCTCCAAAAATCTGGAAAGGATTTTGACACTACATCTGCTTTTTCAATATATAATGGAACACGCAATGCTAAGGGCGCAAATGCCATTGCCATACGATGATCTTTATAGGTTTGAATTGCAATGTCTTCGTTGATTGTTGATGCTTTGTGTAGATACAAAGATTCATCCGTAATGTCTACCGAAGCTCCCAATTTTTCTAGTTCAACTTTTAGTGCAACTAAACGATCTGTTTCCTTGATTTTTAAGGTGTGTAATCCTATCATTTTACATGGCAATTGCAATCCGAATGCTGTCACGGCAATTGTTTGTGCAATGTCTGGTGCATTTTTTAAGTCAAGCGTAATAGTTTCCTGAGATGCTTCTTTCGTTTTTGTTAGCGTGATGGTATTTTCACCAAAAACAGTTTCTACACCAAATAGTTTATAAATTTCTGCCAAGCATGAATCACCTTGTAGACTGTTTTGCTTATAGGCTGAAAGTTCAATTGTTGTTCCGATTTCGCTAAGTGCAATTAAACTATAAAAATACGAAGCAGAGCTCCAATCAGATTCTACGGTAAATGCTTTATTTTCTTCTGAAGCTTCAAATCGTTTTACGGTGATTGTATTTCCTTCAAAATTAGTTTTTACACCAAGATCATTCAATAACGAAAGTGTCATTTTTATGTATGGAACTGAGGTGATTTTACCATCTAGCGTAAGCGTTAGTCCATTTTCTAATGTTGGTGCAATTAATAGCAATGCAGAAATATACTGACTGCTCACATTGGCTGCTAATGTGACTTGGTTTCCTTTTAATTTTTGCCCTTTGATTTGCAATGGCGGATACCCTTCGTTGTTTGTATACTCAATAACAGCACCTAATTGTTGTAATGCTTCTACCAAAATTTTGACAGGACGTTCTTGCATTCGTGAAGAACCTGTTAGTCTTATTTCTTGTCCTTCTCGCGTGGCATAATACGCTGTTAAAAAGCGCATCGCTGTTCCTGCATGATGAATATCTTTTACGTTAGCTGTAGATTTTAGTGCTTTTTGCATTAAGGTAGCATCATCCGAATTGGAAATGTTTGTAATGCTAATGTTAGGATATAAAGCCTGTAAAAGTAATAATCGGTTGGA
This sequence comes from Kordia sp., assembly GCF_022447245.1. Classification (GTDB taxonomy): domain Bacteria; phylum Bacteroidota; class Bacteroidia; order Flavobacteriales; family Flavobacteriaceae; genus Kordia. The sequence goes on from NZ_JAKVBC010000002.1 coordinate 12,037, forward strand.
TTCACTTTTAGAACCTGTTATGGCAATGATTGATTGCTTGTGAAGTGTTGATTTTTGTAGTTTTAGGTTCATTGTAATTTCTTATTTTTTGAGGAAATGCTTTATGTGATTCTGAATTCAATTCAGAATGACGCACCAAAACTTTTATTTATTTAAGTTTTTCGTTGTTGTGATGGCGATCGTGATCACGTTTGGTTTTTTTATCCATTTTTTTATCAAAGGCAGCTTGCAAGTCAATTCCTGTTTGATTTGCCAAACATAGTACAACAAACACAACATCTGCTAACTCTTCACCTAAGTCTTTATCTTTATCGCTTTCTTTTTCACTTTGTTCTCCGTAACGGCGTGCTATGATACGAGCCACTTCTCCAACTTCTTCTGTCAATTGCGCCATGTTAGTTAACTCATTAAAGTAACGAACTCCGTGTTCTTTGATCCATGTATCTACAGCTAATTGTGCATCTTTTAGATTCATAAAGTTTATTTTTTGATATAAAAAAATGACTTTATAAGAGGTTTATAAAGTCATTTGTAAAAATATAGCTTTTCAGCGAATTTTATGAGTTGTTTCCCAAGAAAGATTTACAGTTTTTTTCTACTATAATTTCTTCAATACTACTTTTTCTTTTTCCTTTTCTACCAGCATTTTGTAGAATTCGCGCAAGGCTCCATATTTGTCTGGTGTAATTACGGAAGAATTAATTTCTTTGGTCATTACCACACTAATCCCTACAGGTGTTTTGGAGATATTAAATGAATATGCTCCTAAACCTTCTGGCATTTTTACAGCACCAGCTTCTGGTATTGATTCCACTTCATAGCCTTCCGGCAATTGAATATTCATCATTATTTTTCGTTTCCAAGGATGTCCAAAATCAACAGGATACACACGCTCTTCTGCTTTGAATACATTTTCAGAAGTTGCTAAGAAGAATAGTGGCGAAAAGTACATTTTGTCTCCAATAATTTCTGCCTGTGCTTCCTTTTCAAACGAATATGATTCAAAAACAGGTTTTCCTATTTTTTTAAGGTTTTTTATATCGTGTTCAGCAATTTCTATATCTTCAATACTGTTTTCTAATTCTTCTAAATATGCTTCTTCATCAGCTTGCGAATACATTTCGCGGAAATTTAGTGCATTGTGAGATGTAAATTGCGTACGCTGCTTTCCTGTAAGATCTCCATTTTCATCTAAGGTAACATTGATCATGGTAGCATGTAATGCTGTTTGTTTAGGCATTAAACTAATTTGATTCCAACTTCCATCTTTACGAATCAATCTTCCTGACCAATTTAAAGCACGCATTGGTAATACGTTAGGCTCTCCGTAATAATTAGTGGCATCTAATAAAATAACTGCATCCTCTACTTCAATAGCAGCAATTACATAATTGAATCCGTTCAAACTTGGAAACATCGTAATTCCATGGGAACGTGTACTCAAAATAACTGGATTGGCATTGATGCCTGCATGACGCAACATCGCAGTTAGCATTAAGTTCATATCTGCTACATTTCCTGTTTTATCTTTGTATGCTTTTCGAACACCTTCATCTGCGTATTTTCCATATCTTCCATTCCACTTTACTCTGCCTCTTACATAATTATAAATCATGGCTGCTTTTTTCATATCCCCAGAAACACCAGCCACTAGATTATCTATGTCACTTTTAAAGTAGGATGTTTTGGTTAGTTGCCCTCCAAAATCATTACTCCTGTAAATTGTTTTTACCACATCATCCCAAGATTTTGCTAAGTATTGCGGAATATCGTTGGGCATTTGCACTTGTGCTAGTTCAAATTTTACAGCACTTCGGTAATTTTCAAGATTACTTACAAAGCTTTCGTCTTTTAATGCAGGAACATTTTTTAAGTTGAATTTTGTAATATTATAAGTAAATTCTATATCATCTTTCGAAAAAGTTGTTCTACTTGATCCACCACCACCTCCCCATGTGAGTCTTTTATTGCCATCCTGTCTGGAACTTCCTGTAAGGGTAATAGTTCCTCGACGTGTACTTTCTTTGGGTTGCAATTGAAAATAGCCTTTGTAATGTTTTTTATAGGTAAAATATTCATGTGCCTCAAAGGTCACTTCTATATGATTTACTGGAATTCCATATTGAAAATACACTTCATTGATATTTCCATAATACGGTGAGATCATTCTGTATTTGTACTCCACAACAGAACCTTCTTTTACATTTGGCATCGTTATCTTTTGTAGATCTACATATTCATTACGCTTTTCTTTAAAGATTCCACTTTTGCGTAATTTGGTATCTTCAATTTTACCATCTACTAAGTTATACGTATAGGCTTTTAATCCTGCAACTTTTTCTCGTTCTCCTCCACTTCCTTTGAACAATGGAATAGAATGATTTGCCATATCCAAACCATCTTTATTGTATATTTTGATACGTTTTTGGACATTGGTTTCTATTTGAAATCCTTCCCCTTGAATATAGCGCATTGTGATGTATGTCTTTTCATAAAGAATAGCTGCACTCGCTTCTGGATCATTTGGATGTTTTTTTTCTTCCAATTCAGCTTTCGACACTTCTCCAAATTCAAAGTCTTGCGCATGCATTGTTATAAAACCTAACAAAGCAAACACGAATAGCATTTGTTTTTTCATTTGTAATTATTGTTATTATTGGGTTAGGGTGTTATTTTTTGACTAATACAATTTTTGAACCATCGTATCGGACAATTTTCTTGATAAATTTTCGATAGTTTTTGTATTCTTCTTTTGGATACAATCCATCTTTTATTTTTATGGTTCTTTTGTATTGTAAAGTTTGATCGTCTTTTTTTGTGATACTGAATGTGTAGCTTCCAAATTTAGTTTCGTAGCTTATATCATCAGGGATTGCCTCTATCTTATATTCACTTGGCAATTTGATTTCATAGTCATCAATATCATAATATCCTCTTTGAATTTCTAGTGGAAATTTACGATTTCGATAACGGTCAGGAATACTTGTCGTTCTGTTTAGTGCATTGACTGCAAATAACATTCGATCACCTGTGGAAACTCCATAAGCATCTGCATTGAATGTTACCTTTTCTGTGAATACTATATTTTTTTTATCGTTTGTTAGTTCGATATTATCCACATTGACATTGCTGACTGTTTGGAAATATTGTTTGTATCGTTTGTCTTTTCTCACATCTGACCAATCTTCTATATAATAACGATTGTCGTACTGAATTCCTTCTGTTTTTATGGTGACATCTGCTTTTATATTTCCATTACTATCTAATGTGTAGGAGCCTGTGGTTTCCTGAAGGTTTTCTTCTGTAGTGTATTTTTTGGTATGTTTTAGTATTCCTCCTTGTGGTGTTACCACTAATACATTTCTATCATCCGTAAAATCGCCAATATGTCCAAAAGGAACTTTTTGACTCGTACATTCTAACCAAATATCATCGCCATTATTTGGTATGTTTAAGATGACGTGATTTCCTTGTCCCAAAGAAGCAAAGTCTTCATAGAAACTGGATATTTTTGTTCCGCCATATACAACAGTGTAATATGATTCAATTCCTGCAATTTTTAATAATGCCATCATATAGTTGGATAATCCTTTACAATCGCCATAACCGACTTTGTCCACTTCTTCAGCTTTTATCGGTTGATATCCTCCAATTCCAACTTGCACACTGATGTAACGTGTTTTTCCTTGCATAAATTCATAAATGATTCGTGCTTTTTCTCGGTCAGATTCAACACCAGCCACCATGCTTTCTATTTCTGCTTTCGTAGCAGCATCAACCGTTGCACGTCCATTTAGTAAATTTTGATGAATCCATGCACCTACTTCTTCCCAATTTTCAACTTCAGCAGGAATTCCTTCATAACTAAATTTACTGAGTGCAAGACGAACTCGCGGTTTTATACGAGCTTCTGCTGGACTGTATGCTTCTGGTTTTATTCCCGGAACATTTTCGATGATATACATCAAACTACCTTCTTTTTGATCTTTTATAACTCCATATTCTTCAAGATTGTGTTCTTTTTTATATAGTGTCAACGATAATGGATAGGTGATTTTATATCGACTTTTTTGAATTCCTGTATAGTAAGGAACAGGAGAATACCATGGCAAGTTTGATGTTTTTTTTGTATGAATTTCACTTGTAAATACTGCTGTAAAAGGATATGAAACAGGTGTATAATCTAAATATTTGTATCGCGAATCTGTATACATGGTCGCACCATCAACTGCACTTACATCTTCAAAGTCTTTTTGACGAATTTTCTTAATTTGCTTTCCAAACTTATCATAAATTCGAACTTCTAAATTTTTTACACGTCTGTTATTATCATAGTACACTTGCGCTCCAATTTTCCCCAATCCATTTTCGTTTAGTACCGTAACAATACGTTTTTCGGAGATTGTCATATCGTCAATTGCTTCTACTTTGACGAGTGTTTCATCTAAGCGAACTACTGCATTTGCATTTTTTGTAAGTTCTTGTGGAAGTGTAAGGTAACTAATGAGTTCCTTATCTTGGGCTTTTGCTGTATATAAAGAACATAGCAGGACAGCAATTGCCAATATTTTTAAGTGCATAGGTATTTATGTGTTTTAATATTCGGGTGAATACGATACGAATATAAGAAAAGTAATCCATTAAAAGGAAGAAAGTTAATAAGCGTTACAAAAAGTTAATAAACGCTGTTTACTCTTTGTTCTTTGTGTCAATTATAATAGTTACAGGACCATCGTTAAGCAATGCTACTTTCATATCGGCAGCAAAGATTCCTGTTTGGACTTTTTTACCAAGATCTTTTTCTAGTTGTGTAACAAATGCTTCATACATTGGAATGGAAACATCAGATTTTGCAGCTTTCATATAGCTTGGACGGCTTCCTTTTTTGGTACTTGCATGTAGTGTAAATTGACTCACTACAATTGCTTCACCATTTGTATCTAACAAAGACGTATTCATTACTCCATTTTCATCGTTGAAGATGCGCAATCTTGCTACTTTATTAGAAAGCCATTTTACATCATCGTGTGTATCTTCGTGTTCAACTCCAAGAAGAATCAATAATCCATTACCAATATTGGCTACTTTTTTTTGATCTACGGTAACGCTTGCTTCTGTAACTCTTTGTATGACTGCTTTCATGTATTACTGTTCTTTAAATTCGTCAACACGGTAATTACTTTCATCTCCTTCAATCATTTGCACATAGCTTTTGTAACGTGACCAAGCAATTTCGCCATCTTCAACTGCATCTTTTATAGCACATTTTGGCTCTTCTAGGTGAATACAGTTATTGAATTTACATTCGTTTTTTAAAGCCAAAAATTCAGGAAAGTAATCGCCTATTTCATCTTTTTCCATATCTACAATTCCAAAACCTTTGATTCCTGGCGTATCAATGATTTTTGCTCCAAATTCTAAGTCGAACATTTCGGCAAAAGTTGTGGTATGTTGTCCTTGTTTGTGTTGCTCCGAAATTTCTTTAGTTTTTAAGTTGAGTTCAGGAGCAATAGCATTTACTAAAGTAGATTTCCCTACACCAGAATGTCCTGCAAACATACTTACCGTATCTTTCATTCGATGCTTTATAGCTTCTACATTTTCTCCTTCTTTGGCAGATATTTCAATACATTCATATCCAATAGTTGCATAAATATCTTTGAGATACATTACTTCAGCACGTCTTTCAATTTCTGCATAGGTATCAATTTTATTAAAAACTAATACACAAGGAATTGAATAGGCTTCTGCAGTTACTAGAAAACGATCTATAAAGCTTGGAAATGTCGGTGGATTGTCAATTGTAATCAATAAAAAAACTTGATCAATATTTGACGCAATGATATGTGTTTGTTTGGATAGGTTGACTGATTTACGAATGATGTAGTTTTTACGATCAAAGATTTCATCGATGATACCAGTTTCCGTATTGTTCTTAGTTTCTAGAGTAAAATGCACTTTGTCACCAACCGCAATAGGATTTGTACTTTTTATTCCTTTAAGTCTAAATTTCCCTTTGATTCTACACTCGTATTCCTCACCGTTTTCGGTTTTCACCAAATACCAACTTCCCGTAGATTTATAAACAGTTCCTATCATTGGCGCAAAGATCAAGATTATTCTTAAAAATAACAAAGCTTTACAGGTTGGTTTTTAAAGAAATAGCCTGTTAAGTGCAAATACAGATTTATTTTGATACATAAAAGTTTTTCTATTTCACTTTCATAAACCATCAACAACATATTTTCACATTTTCAACAACTTACCTTGTTTTCATAAACCATCAACAATGTTTCTTTTTTCACAAAAATATTCTGATTTGCTTTGAATCATTGTAAACCTAAAAGCATTTAAATTATGAAAAAACGTAATCTTAAAAATTTACATTTAAACAAAACGTCCATCTCTAATTTGCGTGGAGGATTAGATATTGGCACAATTCCAACAATTACAGTTCCTAATTCGAATCAGATTGGTTGTTGGTCAGATGACATACACTCTTGTCCAAGTGAATATCGTACAGCTTGTGAACTAATAGTGAATGAAACATGCCATATTGAATGCGAATCTATACATGTTCCATCTGAAGTACATATAAATACTTTATGAAAAAGCGAAGTTTACAAAGTTTGAAATTGAACAAAAAATCGATTTCTAATTTTTTGATAATAGGTGGATTGGATTCAGAAAATCCTAGCAATCCAAGCGAAGAAGTCATGAATATTTTACCTATTGAAGGATGTTTGCCTGCGTCTGTACTTCAAAATACAGATTGCACTTGTGCCTAACTTTTGGTAGTAATTATTGAAAAAGCGAGCTTGTTAGGCTCGCTTTTACGTTTTTATTTTTTTGAGATTATTATTGATTCATAATCTTTTCTTGATGGTTAATTGACTCTTGGTGAATCGCTTTAAACATACGTAATACAAACTCTTCACTCAATTGATTTTGTTCTCCTTCTAGAATCATTTTTCCTAGAATTTCATTCCAACGTCTGGTTTGTAAGATGGCAACGTTTTTATCTTTTTTCAAAGCTCCAATTTTGTCTGCCACTTTCATACGTTTCCCTAATATTTCTATTAATTGATGATCGATCACATCAATTTGTGTACGAAGTGTGTTTAACGCATTTCTATACGCAGCTTCGGTATCGGTTTCTTTTCTAATTCTCAAATCCTCCATGATGTCAACCAAACGGTTAGGAGTTATTTGTTGCTTAGCATCACTCCAAGCGTTGTCTGGATCAAAATGTGTTTCTACCATTAATCCGTCATAGCTTAAATCTAATGCTGTTTGGCAAAGATCAAAAATGATATCTCTGCGACCAGCAATATGTGATGGATCTAAGATTAATGGTAAATCTGGGAAACGATTTTGCAATTCAATTGGAATCTGCCATTCTGGATTGTTTCTGTAACGTGTTTTTTCATAGGTTGAAAATCCTCTGTGAATTACACCAAGTTTTTCAATATTAGCAGAATGCAAGCGTTCTACAGCTCCTAACCACAACGCTAAATCAGGGTTTACAGGGTTTTTAACTAATACAATTTTATCAGTACCATTTAAGGCATCTGCAATTTCTTGAACGATGAATGGACTTACTGTAGAGCGTGCTCCAATCCACAATACATCGATATCGTGCTCTAATGCTAAACGTACGTGTGTTGCATTGGCAACTTCGGTCGCTGTCAACATTCCTGTTTCTTCTTTGGCTTTTTGCAACCATTTTAGTCCTAAGGCACCAACTCCTTCAAAGTTTCCTGGACGCGTACGTGGCTTCCAAATTCCGGCACGTAATACAGTAGCATCTGTGTCTTTAAGTTGATGTGCTATTTTTAATACTTGATCTTCTGCTTCTGCGCTGCATGGTCCTGCGATTACAATCGGGTGTTCTAATCCGAAGGCGTTTAACCAGTTTCTGAGTTCTTTTGTATTCTCCATGATTATCTTTTTATTTTTTATGTCTTCTGTTGATGTCTCTATTTGTTTTTTTCACTTACGTGAGATTTGTTCTTTGTGTATATGTCTGTTCGTTTATTTGTTGATCTGTTTTTTTCTGTCTCAAAGAAATTCTCAAATCATTATTCGATTCCTTTTAATATTTTTTTTAAGTGATTTGTATTTTCCATCTCTTTATAAATTCCTTCAAAATTGTCTTGCAGCATCAGGCTTTTGAATTCCTGTAAATTGGCTATGTATTCATCAAGCGTTTCGATGACATTGGTTTTGTTTTGCTCAAATATTGGTGTCCACATGGTTGGCGAGCTTTTTGCCAAACGGACTGTGGAAGCAAATCCACTACCTGCTAAATCGAAAATATCGCGTTCGTTCTTTTCTTTTTCAATCACTGTTTTTCCTAACATAAACGAACTTATGTGCGACAAATGCGATACATACGCAATGTGCTTGTCATGCGATTTTGGATCCATATAGCGAATGCGCATTCCTAAGTTTTTAAACATCTCCAACGCTTTTTCTTGCAAGCTAAATGCTGTTTTTTCCACTTCGCAAATGATGTTAGTTTTTCCATCAAACAATTGTTTTACAGCAGCAGATGGTCCTGAAAATTCAGTTCCTGCAATTGGATGTGCTGCTAAAAAATTGCGCCGTTTTGGATGCGCTGCAATGCTATAACATATTTTTTCTTTTGTGGAACCTGCATCAATTACCAGAGCGTCATCGTTTATGGTATCTAATACTTCCTGAATGATTTTTATAGAAGCATGTACAGGAATTGTGACAATGACAATATCAGCATTTTGCACATTTTGAATTGTAGCTTTTTCATGAATTAACTGTCTTTGCAGTGCTTCTTCTAAATGTGCATCATTTACATCAATTCCATAGATCGTTGCTTCTGGATATGTTGATTGAATATCCAGTGACATACTTCCGCCTATGAGTCCAATTCCTATGATGTATACGTTCATTTTATTTATACTATTCTATTAATAACTTCTTTTATTTTTTCTTCTGTTACACAAAGTGAAAATCGAACATATCCTTCGCCCTGTGTTCCAAATATACTTCCAGGAGTAATGAATACATCCTTTTCATATAATAGCTTGTCTACAAATGCTTCTGAAGTGAGTTGATTGTTTGCTGGTAGTTTTGCCCATACAAACATTCCTGCAGTTTCTGTGTCGAATTCACAATGTAATTTTGTTGCTAATTCCCATATAAGTTTACGACGTCTTTGGTATATTTTGTTGAGTTCAGAAAACCAATCTTTGGAACTTGCTAATGCTTGAATAGCTCCTTTTTGAATTCCATAAAACATTCCTGAATCCATATTACTTTTTACTTTGAGTACATGTTGAATATGTTCCGCTTTTCCCATGACCATTCCTGTACGCCAACCAGCCATATTGAATGATTTACTGAGCGAATTCAATTCTAATGCAACTTCTTTTGCACCATCAATACTAAGAATACTAATTGGTTCATCATTTAAAATAAAGCTATACGGATTGTCGTTTACGATGAGAATTTGATGCTTTTTGGCAAATGCAATTAATTTTTCAAAAAATGTTTTTGTCGCCTTTGCTCCCGTTGGCATGTGTGGATAGTTAATCCACATGAGTTTCACCTTGCTTAAATCTTGTTGTTCTAACTCCTCTAAATTTGGCAACCAACCATCGTTTGCATCCAAATTATAATAGTTTGGAATGGCGCCTAGAAGTTTTGTAACAGACGTATAGGTCGGATAACTTGGATTGGCAATTAAGACCTCATCTCCTTCATCTAAGTATGCCATCGAAATGTGCATAATTCCTTCTTTGCTTCCCATAAGCGGCAATACTTCTGTATCGACATCAAGTGTGACGCTGTAATTTCTTTTATAAAAATCTGCAATGGCAGTTCGCAATCCTGGAATTCCTTGATAGCTTTGATATTTGTGTGCCATTTCATCGTGTAAACTTGCTTCCAAAGCAGCTACTACAACTGTTGGCGGTTGTAAATCGGGGCTTCCAATTCCGAGATTGATAATAGTTTTACCCGCAGCAACTAGACCACGAACTTCTCTTAGCTTTCGTGAGAAGTAGTATTCTTCTACGATATGTATACGTTTTGCTGGAATCATGCGGTTCGTTGATTTTTGTAGGTTCCTAATACTTTAAGACTTGTAGACATTATTTCTAATACAGAGATCGCTTTGGTATAATCTTCATAATCATTAAAAGTAACATCTACAAAAAATGCATATTTCCAAGGCGTTTCAATAATAGGTAGTGATTGTATTTTGGTTAGATTCAGTTTGCAATCGCTCATTACATTTAAAACGGTTGCTAAACTTCCTCTTTTGTGATCTAATTCGAGTCGTAACGAAGCTTTGTTTATTTGCGAAACATCTTCTATTGGTTTTTGCTTTTGCAGAATTACAAAACGTGTTTCATTGGTTTTGATCGTTTGAATTTCGGATGAAAGTACATTTAGCCCAAATAATTCCGCTGCTGTTTTTGTTGCTATTGCTGCAACACCTCGTTGTTGTTGTTCTTGAATTCTTCTTGCCACTGCAGCTGTATCTAAATCTTCTACCAATTTGATATGTGGATATTGCTTGAAAAATTCTTTGCATTGTAACAGCGCCATAGGATGCGAACATACTTCTATAATATCTTCAATAGCTTGATTGGGCAATGCCATTAAATGATGATGGATATTTAAGTAGTATTCACCATTGATATGAATGTTATTTGCATCAATTAAGGCATAGTTTGGTATGATTGAACCTGCAATGGTATTCTCCAAAGCCATGATCGCATAACTACTTTTTTCATGTGTTAAACTATGTACCAATTCATCAAAAGACAAGCACTCATCTAACAGTACTTGTTCTCCAAAATAAAGTTGTGCTACTTTATGATGATTAGATCCTTGAACTCCTTGTATTGCAATTGTTTGTTCCATTTATTATCGTTATGAATCAATAACTTATCTTGATTTTTTATTCTTTCTGAAAAGTAGTACAAATTCATTCAGATGCTGCTACTCTTTTTAGTAGTATGCTCATAAAGCACTGTTTTTGAATAAATTTCCATCTATTTTCAATTGTATCGTAAGATTCAAGATGAGTACAAAAAAAAAGTTCCGAATATGATTCGGAACTTTTTTTATATGTTTGATACATTACTTAACTATATAACATAGAGTTCCGACTTCTCTTTAAAGAAGTAAAAATATCCTTGCCAAAAATAGTTTGTATTGTACATCGTTGTCTCTTATTTACTTAGCTAAAGTATAGATTAATTTTTATAATCAAAATCGTTTTCCAATATTTTTTAAAGAAAAACGTTTTTTGCAATAAACCATCGTATTTTTTGTTTTTATTTAATATAAAATGGCAAAATACTGATAAAAATTTATGTAATTTTGATTCTCAAATTCTTGTAATATGTCTATTGTAGTTGAAAATATCACAAAAACGTACGGCGAACAAAAAGCGTTGAATTCGGTTTCTTTTCATGTTACTAAAGGAGAAATTGTTGGTTTTTTAGGTCCCAATGGAGCTGGAAAATCTACCATGATGAAGATTTTGACAACATATTTGAAAGCTACTTCTGGAAATGCTTCTGTAAATGAGTTTGACACCGAAACTGAAGCACGAAATGTACAAAAGAGTGTTGGATATCTTCCAGAGCATAATCCGTTGTATTTGGATATGCATGTACGAGAGTATCTGGCTTTTAATGCAAATGTATACAAGGTTTCTAAATCGCGTATCAATGAAGTGATTGAAATGACAGGATTGTTACCTGAATCTAAGAAGAAGATTGGTGAACTATCTAAAGGATATCGTCAGCGTGTTGGTTTGGCAAATGCGTTACTACACGATCCGGAAGTATTGATTTTGGATGAACCTACAACTGGACTTGACCCAAATCAATTGACAGAGATTCGAAATTTGATTACTTCTATCGGAAAAGAGAAAACTATTTTTCTATCTACACATATTATGCAAGAAGTGGAAGCGCTTTGCGATCGTGTGATTATTATTAATAAAGGAGAAATTGTCGCAGATACCACTTTAGCTAAACTTCAAAACAATCAAGAACAAGTAATTGAAGTAGAGTTTAACTACCGTGTTGAAGATGTGTTACTCCAACAAATTCCACATGTAACCAAGATTGTGAATACGCGTGATTTGATCTATGAAATTACATTTAGTACAACAAAAGATATGCGTCCGGCAGTATTTGACTTTGCGCACGACCATCAATTAAAGACGTTACAAATTAATCAGAAGAATAAGAATTTGGAAAGTTTGTTTAGAGAGTTGACAGCTTCTTAGACATACTTTGCTTATTGATTGCTTCGCAACTAGATTCCTTGGACAGCTTTCGCCATTAGAATAATTTGTGTTTTGTCAATTTTTAAATTCGTATTTTGTTTATTTGACTAAATCAATCTTGAAAGATTAGACTTCCTGTATAATGCGCTGTAAAATCTATTACTGGCGGACGATTGACAGCAATAACATCTCCTGTGCCAAAAATTTCGCCTGAAAGTTCTTGTTGCGGATTTATGATGATATCATTACTTCCACGAGAAGAAATAATGACTTTTTCTGCATTAAAATCTGCCGCTTCTACTCTAGAATTTCCGCCTGGAAAGCTAATTATAAATTCGTCCGTACTCCCTGAAATAAATAGATTGGACAGATTGTTGAATACTATCTTTAGTTCCTGATTTTGCAGTTGTAATCTAAAGTTTCCAGAAGCCGCACTTTCATTGGTAAAATTTTCGGAAATCAATTCTAAGTTTGGAAATGTCAAGATTCCTTCCGAACGTACTTCGAATTGCGTTTTGCTTAGAATTTCTGTGATGTTTGGCGCCGTTACATATATTGTGGTGATTCCGTAGTTTCGGAAATAATTACAATCATTATTATCTGATAAAAACAAGGTTTCACCAACTACTTTTGCCTCTACATCATTTAGAAGATTTGCTCCAGTTTCTATTGTTACTTCTTGGTTGACGCCTTCTTTTATGACTAATGTAATATCTTCTCCCACTTCTATTTTGGAAAAATCAGCAACCGTTATTGTTTCTGACATTATACTGCCTGAGGTTTGAAAACAATCGTTTGCATCTTCTTTATTACAAGAAATACACAAAACCGTTATAAGTAAGAAGTATATTTTTTTCATTCTTTATATCTTAATGCTTTACCATTTTCGTTTCATTTTGTCTGCAGTCTTATTAAAGTTTAAAAAATAAATTACAGACACTATATGTTTGCTTACGTTTGGCATATCTTTATTTGTTATGGCCATATTAAAAGCATAGGTCAATTTTAAATCTCCTGAAGCGAGTCCTATTTCTGGTCGTACACTAAACTATTGTTATGATTCATGTCAAAATACCAAGGAAGACTCATTCCAAAATTAAAATAATAAACATTTGCCCAAACAGCTGCTTTTGGAGCAATTACATAATCTTTATTTATATAATGTTCCGTTGTTAATGAATATCCTAATCCTGCAACAATTGGTATTTTAGAATCTAAGTTTTCTTCCCATAGATATTGAAAATAACCAATTTCAAACATCGTTTCTCTTGCGCCATGAACACCAAATAAGATTCCTTCTAATTTTGGTTCGCTTCGGAAAAGTTTCCATATCGTAATCTTCTCCTGATCTTCAACTGACAGTGTTTGCGCCATCCCAAACTAACACATTACCACTAATAGGAACGCGCCAAATACAACTCTTTTTTTCATCTTTTTGTTTTTTGATTGTTATCTTAAAAAGTTGCGAATATTTTTTTGTTACAGTCGTATTCCTACACCAAATTCTACTGCTTCTGCTTTGGCTGCATGTGATTTGAGTGTTAAGGCTGCAAACCATTTTTTACCAAAGTATCTTTTCATTCCTACACGAATATAGGTTTGTCCTTCAAAATCGACAGGATAATATACGTAATATCCAAGTTGCGTAATAACAGATAGTTTGTTGATAAACAATTCATGCCCTACAAATACACCAACACGTTTATAGTCTTCATCACCTTTTACTTCTCCGTTTGGAAATGCTATAGATCTAAATCGAATCCATTCTTTTAAGAAATTGGAGAAAAACACTTCTGCTCCTAGTTGTACCGCGCTTTTTCTACTAAAGCGTTTATCTGCATACGCCGAAAGTACTGTAAAACCATATTGTCCACTTCCTATCGCGTCACTTTCATTGACTCCGCCACGGAGAACAATATTGAATTTTATAGGTTCTTTAAAGTTTTGGGTGACTTCATTTTTTTGATATTCTATCAATGATGTATCATCCAAATTATAATTGACTCCAACATTGAACGCTAATGTATTGATACTTGTGTTTGGCGCTTTTACATTGGCATTTGAATAATGTATAAGCGATAATCCAGCTTGGACACCAAATCGTTTGAATAGATTTTCTTTTTTGTAGTTCAGCATCAAATACGTGCTACTCATCAATCGCGAACCAAAAGCAATGTTTCTAAAGTTGTCTACTTTGTCATACGGATTGCTTGTATATGCCAATCCCTGTCCGATACGCAACATTAAGTTTCTCTTGAAAAAGTAAAAGTTATAATGCGCATACAAGGCAACATTTTTTCCTAAGAATTCATTTTTTAAATCTTGATAACTCAACGAAACTCCATAATCCGGATAGTTATAGAATTGTGACCAATCGTCATTCCCGAAGGTTTTTCGGTTGTAACTTACAATAACACCTTCTGGATCTCCTGTGATTAAATGTAAAATATCGTCATTGTGACGTGCGATGTTTCCACTAAAATAATTTACATCAATCGTAGCCGCTTTGGACGATTGTTGTTTTTGACCAGTGTTTTCTTGTGCAATACAAAAACACGAATAGAGGAATATGAGGAAAACTAACTTTTTCATGCGTAAAGCAAATGTAGTTTTTATTTTAAATATCTGTTTATTTCTGCCCTTTTTCTTGATGAAAGACCACATTTATAGATGAACCAATGTAAACTACTGCAACCACGTACTAGTTGTATTGGAAAACCTCTGTTGTAAGTAATTTTGTTTCTATAATTTTATTGGAACCAAAAAACCAACCCCATAAAAAATAAGTCAATTAAAAGATTGAAGCTACACAAAGCTTGTATTTCTAGACTGAATACTGATGCCATATCTGGCGGAACTGGTCAAAGTGCATTACAATTTTGTGAATCTATTAATATCTGTGAAACGAGAGATTATACAAGATGTAATGGTGAATTTGGCTGTCAATTGTATTTGACTATTAACTGTTAGTAAAAACGTACTATTTATTCATACCAGAAATCATGAAAAAAAGATCTATTCACAAATTAAAATTAAAAAAAGCAGCTGTTTCTAATTTGAATACAAATGCTGCTACAGGAGGAACTTTTGGAAATACAGCCTTTTGCATTTCTGTAAACTTCTGCGAAACTATCGATTATACAGCATGTAATGGAGAATTTATATGTCAAATATACGATTCACCACAGCGTTAATATATGATCAAAAAATATGTAAAAAAGGAACCATAATTGGTTCCTTTTTTTATTTTTCACCACTACCAAAAACACAACTTACAGCAATCACGTAACGAAAGTATTGTAAAACCCGTACGATAATGCACTGCTTTTTAGTAGCTTTATATTAATCAAATACATAATTATGTAATTGAATTTACAGCGGAAAAAAAATTATTCTAAATTTCTTGCTTTTGAAAGTTAGTTGAATTTTAATGTTTCTTGAAGCTTAAAATCTTTATCGAGCACAAATAGAATATCCGCTACGCTGTAAAATAATTGTTCTTACGAACAATCAATAAAAACTGATTTCTAAAACAATCGATTTTATGTTTAGTTAAAAGAGGAATTTAAGGCATTCCTCTTTTTTTATGGTCAAATGTTAAATACAGCGAACACGTACTTCTAGTAATGGAAAACCAATGTCATTTATAGGACGTTTTTGCTACCTTCGGAACTACAAAAACCAACATCATTATAAAATCATTTACTTCAGCTTGAGTATGCCTAGCGTAAGAGTGAATTTGTAAATTCAGTTTACATATGCGAATCTGTTGATATTTGCCAAACCATTTATGTTACTAGATATTATGGAAGTAGAAACTTCGGTTTGTTTGATCCGAGAACCGAATTATGCTAATATTTAGATTCAAGTATGTATCAAAAGAGAGGAAATAACATTCCTCTCTTTTCTTTTCTAACATATTTTCAGTACAGATAAAACATACTTTTAGTAGTGTAAAAGCCAACACTTTTCTTTCTTGAATTTTATAATTTTAGGCTTAATCACAAAATCAAAATCATGAAAAAAAGATCTATTAAAAAATTGAAATTAAAGAAAGCGTCTATTTCTACTTTAGATGCTAATGCACTTCAAGGAGGAAACGATCCTTGGCAATCTGTATACTTATGTGAATCAGATAATTGGTGCCAAACACTAGATTACACAAGATGTTATGGAAATTGGAACTGCGGTATTTTTGATAGAACAGGAAACCTGTAAAACAAATATGCATCAACAAAAAAGAGAGGAATAGTTTTTTCCTCTCTTTTCATTTTAATATGTTTTTTTTTTAAAATATTTCTTTTGCAATTGCATCAATATTGCTCGATCTTCCCATAGAATAATAGTGCAATATTGGCACGCCAGCCGAAACCAATTCTTTACTTTGCTGTATACACCATTCAATTCCTACTTGACGCACAGCTTTATTGTCTTTACAACGAACCACTTCCATGATCAAATCGTCCGGCAAATCTACTTTGAATCGATGCGGAATTAAATTCAATTGCTTCTTAGTAGCTATGGGTTTTAATCCCGGAATAATTGGCACTGTAATTCCTTCCTTTCTACATTTTTCTACAAAGTCAAAATACTTTTGATTATCAAAAAACATCTGAGTTATAATGTACGCTGCTCCAGCCTTTATCTTTTTCTTTAAGAAATGAATATCCGAGTCCAAACTTGGTGCTTCCATGTGCTTTTCAGGATAACCAGCCACACCAATACAGAAGTCCGTTTTTGATGAGTTTAGCAATTCTTCATCTAAATACTTTCCGTTATTTAAGTCTTGAATCTGACTTACCAGTTCAGAGGCATACCGATGTCCTTCAGGCTCTGCTCTAAAATAAGTCTCGCTTTTCACAGCATCTCCACGTAAGGCTACAACATTGTCAATTCCTAAAAAATCCATATCAATCAAGAAATTTTCAGTGTCTTCTTTTGTAAATCCACCACACAAAATATGCGGAATAGCATCTACTTGATATTTATTTTGAATTGCAGCACATATTCCTACAGTTCCCGGACGTTTTTTTACAACCTGCTTTTTCAACAGCCCATTCCCTAGTTCTTTAAACGTGTATTCTTCTCTATGATACGTTACATCAATAAACGGTGGTTTGTATTCCATTAACGGATCAATATTATCAAATATCGACTTGACGTGTTGTCCTTTTAACGGCGGTAATATTTCAAAAGAAAACAATGTTTTTCCTTCCGATTGCGCTATATGTTCTGTTACTTTCATTTAATCCTTTAGGTTTCATTCCCGTGAAAACGGAAATTTTTGTTGTTATATTTTCTTTTTCTATGTTTTGTTTATCTGTTAATTTATGGATTTGCTCATCTTGCTTTCCGCTCTTAACTTTTAATTTGGGCGTTCCCACAAGGGTCGTGCTATCCGTTATATCTTTTTAAACCATTTATCATGACTAGCAACTTCTTAAGAGATTGTATCTTCTGCTTTTTCAACATACAGATAACTTCGTCGCAAACTCCTCGCAATGACGGTTCAAAGCTTTAAAAAGGATGCCACTCCTATCACTAACGCGGGCTAGTCTGCCAACGTTGGATGCAACCATTTTTGTGCCTTTTCTATCGTGATTCCTTTTCTTTTTGCAAAATCTTCAACTTGATCGCTTGTTATTTTCCCAAGTCCAAAATACTTTGCCTCTTCATTTCCAAAATAGTATCCTGAAACGGCGGCGGCTGGCCACATGGCTAAACTTTCCGTCAAAGAAACTCCAATCACATTTTCGACATCTAGCAATTCCCAAATTGTTTCTTTTTCCAAATGATCTGGACATGCAGGATAACCTGGCGCTGGACGAATTCCTTTGTATGTTTCTTTGATTAATTCTTCATTTGTTAAATCTTCACTACTTGCATATCCCCAATGTTTTGTACGTACTTGCTTGTGTAAATATTCAGCAAATGCTTCTGCAAAACGATCTGCAATGGCTTGTGCCATAATTGCGTTGTAATCATCTTGTTGTTCTTTGTAACTATTTGCCAATTCGTCTGCTCCAAAAATAGCCGTACAAAACGCTCCCATATAATCTTGCTTTCCACTTTCTTTTGGTGCCACAAAATCTGCTAAAGCGATATTTGGCACTTCTGCACGCTTGTCCAATTGTTGACGAAGCGTTCTGAAAACCCCAATTTCTTTTCCTTTTTTCTGAATAGAAATATCATCATCATTGATCGTATTTGCTTCAAACAATCCAAAAATTCCTTTGGCTTTTAACGATTGTTTTGCAATGATTTCTTCGATCATTTTTTTCGCATCCGAATATAATTGCGTGGCTTGTTCACCCACAACATCATCTGTTAGAATATTAGGAAAACGCCCGTGTAAATCCCATGAACGGAAAAACGGGCTCCAATCAATGTATGTAACAAGTTCTTTTAGACTCAGCTGGGTCAACTTTTGAATTCCCAATTCTTTGGGTTTTACAATATTGCTTGTTTCCCAATCAATTGTATACTTTTTAGCTCTAGCAGCTTCTAAAGAGATGTATGATTTTTTCTTTTTACGTTTCAAAAACTTTTCGCGGAACTCGTCATAATCCTTTTTCAACTGTTCGCGATAGTCTTTTGATTTTTTCTTATTCAATAAATCCCCAACAACTGTCACTGCTCTTGATGCATCATTAACATGCACTACTGCGTTTTTGTATTCTGGATCAATTTTTACTGCTGTATGCGCTTTGGAAGTAGTAGCTCCACCAATCAATAACGGAATTTCTAAGTTTTGACGTTCCATTTCCTTTGCTAAGTACACCATTTCATCCAAAGAAGGCGTAATTAATCCTGATAAACCTATGACATCGACATTTTCAGCTTTTGCGGTTTCGATGATTTTTTCTGGTGGTACCATTACTCCTAAATCTACAATTTCGTAGTTATTACAGCCCAATACCACACTTACAATATTCTTTCCAATATCGTGTACATCTCCTTTTACAGTTGCCATCAACACTTTTCCAATAGCTTTTTGTTGTTCGCCTTTTTCTGCTTCAATAAAAGGCTGTAGATATGCCACAGCTTTTTTCATAACACGTGCCGATTTTACTACTTGCGGCAAGAACATTTTTCCTGAACCGAATAAATCTCCCACGACATTCATTCCGATCATCAAATTTCCTTCTATGACTTCTATAGGTTTACTTGCTTGCAAACGTGCTTCTTCTACATCTTCTGTAATGTATTTGTCAATTCCTTTTACGAGCGAGTGTGTGATACGTTCTTGCAATTCGTAATTACGCCATTCCTGTACTGCTTCAGTATCTGCTTTTTTAACTCCTTTGAAAGTTTCTGCTAAGTCTAGTAAACGTTCTGTAGCATCATCGCGACGATCGAGAATTACGTCTTCTACATGCTCCAATAAGTTTTTAGGAATATCATCATAGACTTCTAACATGGTTGGATTTACAATTCCCATGTTCATTCCAGCTTGAATGGCATGATACAAGAATACAGAGTGCATGGCCTCACGTACTACATTATTTCCACGAAACGAAAAGGATACATTACTCACTCCACCACTTACACTAACATTTGGATAGGTTTCTCGTGTCCAACGTGTTGCTTCTATGAAATCAATTGCATTTTTACGATGTTCTTCCATTCCTGTTGCAACAGGGAATATATTTAAATCAAAGATGACATCTTCTTCTGGGAATCCAACTTTATTGACCAACACATCATAGGAACGTGCTACAATTTCTAATCGGCGTTCGTAGTTGTCTGCTTGTCCTACTTCATCAAAAGCCATCACAATCACGGCAGCTCCATATCGCTTGATTTGTGTAGCTTCCCAAATAAATTTTTCCTCTCCTTCTTTGAGTGAGATAGAGTTTACAACGCATTTTCCTTGTACTACTTGTAATCCTGCTTCAATGATGTCCCATTTAGAACTATCAATCATTATAGGTACACGGCAAATATCTGGTTCAGCAGCGATGAGATTTAAAAACTTCACCATAGCTTCTTTTCCATCAATTAAACCATCGTCCATATTGATATCAATGATTTGTGCGCCACCATCCACTTGATGTCTTGCAATAGCCAAGGCTTCATCAAATTTTTCTTGCTTTACTAGTCGCAAGAATTTACGTGAGCCCGCTACATTGGTACGTTCTCCAACATTTACAAAGTTGCTATTTTCATTTAAAACCAATGGTTCTAGGCCTGAAAGTCGCATGAACTTGGTTTGTTTAGGTTTTTCGTGTTTGGTATTTGGTGTTTGATCTTTATCTTGCATCTTCATTTCTGTTTTGTTCTCGTTGTTGAGTTGAGTTGTCAATTTGTTAATTCGTCGATTTATTGATTTAACTTTTTGTTTCAAACATTGACAAGCAACTTACGAGGTTCATATTTTGCTGCTACTTCTGCAATAGCATTGATATGATCAGGTGTTGTTCCACAGCAACCGCCTATGATGTTGATGAGATTCTTTTTTAAGTACTCTTGTATTTGCCCTGCCATTTCTTCTGGCGATTCGTCATATTCTCCAAAAGCATTTGGCAATCCTGCATTTGGATGTGCCGATACTGCAAAGTCTGTTTTATTAGCAATAGCTTCTAAGTGCGGTTG
The DNA here is from genome assembly GCF_022447245.1 of Kordia sp. GTDB lineage: Bacteria > Bacteroidota > Bacteroidia > Flavobacteriales > Flavobacteriaceae > Kordia. The sequence goes on from NZ_JAKVBC010000002.1 coordinate 32,924, forward strand.
TAATAGGTTTGCTCCTAAAGCACAGTTGAATCCGACGGATAGTAACGGAATGTGCGATACTGAGATCAAGAATGCTTCTGCAGTTTGTCCTGATAGTGTACGTCCACTCGCATCCGTAATAGTTCCGCTCAACATGGTAGGCATTTCTATATTTCTTTCAGCTTTTACTTCTTCTATGGCAAATAATGCTGCTTTTGCATTTAAGGTATCAAATACAGTTTCAACTAATAATACATCTACTCCTCCATCAATGAGTGCCTCTACTTGTTGTTTGTAAGCAATTCTTAATTCATCAAATGTTACAGCGCGGTATCCAGGATCGTTTACGTCTGGTGACATACTTGCGGTCTTATTTGTAGGACCGATAGAACCTGCCACAAATCGTGGTTTGTGCGGTTCTTTGGCGGTAAATTCATCCGCTACTTCTTTCGCAATTTTTGCAGATTCATAGTTGAGTTCATAGACTAAGTCTTCCATTTCATAGTCAGCCATTGCGATGGTTGTTCCTGAGAATGTATTGGTTTCTACAATGTCTGCACCAGCGGCAAAGTATTTTGCATGCACTTCTTTGATCGCGTTTGGCTGTGTTATGGATAATAAGTCATTATTTCCTTGTAGTGGTACTTGAAAATCTTTAAATCGTTCGCCTCGGAAATCTTCTTCTGTGAATTTGTATGCCTGTAACATGGTTCCCATAGCGCCATCTAAGACTAGGATTCTCTTTTCTATTTCGTTCCAAATGTTTTTCATTTCTTCATTTTCTTTTTCTGTGTATTCCTATCTCTGTAGGAATGACAAACGGTTTTTAGTTAGCTACACATATCACAGGCTTGACTTCGTTCGATGTGATATTTTGCTTCAACTTTGCTCAACATCCTTTTTAAATATGTGAATAGTCATTACAAGGAAGAATTAATGAAGTAATCTGTTTTTTGTATACGGATTACCACGAATCTTCATAGATTCTCGCAATAACGTTTCCCTTTTAAAAAGACACAGCGAATAGCCTGAATTTTTGGGTAACGCCCAAATTATTATTATCAAAAAAGCATGTGGAAACGGTGTAAATTTCGCTTAGTTATCTACCTGCATTTGCAGTAGAATGTAGCACCTTCTTTAAGTGTAAAGGGTTGCTAAGGCGTCATCGGGTCTATTCCCTCAGCCTTTCTTGATAACAACAGTATAAGTATGAACTATTTGCTACAAAGAAAAGGCTTCCGAGTAGAAGATGCAAATATTTTGCGCTGATTTTTAAACGATAACGTTTTAGTGTTGAATTTTGAATGGATTCGCTTCCTTTTTTACAGCTTTTTTAAACTTATAAATGTTCTCAATATGATTTTCTTCTTCTAACTCTAAAAATCATCAGAACTTACGTTTGTGGAAATTGATATTTTGAATTTAGTTTTTAAGTTTTAATTCTACCGAAGGTTTGAGTTCGTAGAAAAAGGTTACGTTTGGTGCTTCAAGTGGATACACAATTTCCATTTCGAGCGGCACACTGAGTGAGGATTCGTTTCGATGCAACCAGATGTCATTGTATATATGTACTTTGGTATCAACAATCATGGTGTGATATCTTTTGTCACCACTAAGATCGATGGTAATTGATTCGAAAGATTTTGGTAATGATTTGCTTCCATCGCTGATTTTGACAGCTTCACGCACATCTAAAATGACAGCAGCTTCTTTTTCTTGACGAGTTTCTTCATTCTTTTTTTGAGGATATGTAAGACTTGCTTGTACGATGACATTGTTTGGAATGACAGTACAGTTTTCTGAGATTTGAGGTAACATATTCCAAAGAATTGGCACATAGGATTCTCTATATAATAGCGCATCGAGCGTTTCACTGAAAAGAATATGGTATTTTTTAGCATCTGGAATTTGAAAAGTAACCGCATCCGAATTATGGAATTCCGTTACATAGTCTTTTAAATCAAGAGATTCTACCAGTTTTTCTGCCATTTTGATGGAAATCGCATTAATTTCTAAAACGGTAAATTGTACTTCAGAAACTTCAAATAATGGTGCCACTAAAGTTACAAAAGGTGCATACGGACCACAACCTGCATAGAATATGTTGATGACTTCATTTGGATGTTGTTGTTGCTTCTCGCGAATAAGCGCCACCATTCCGTCTAGGAATTTTGCTGTTCTGCGATAATCAAGTAAACATGCTGCAGCATGGTTGAGTGATAATGCCATTCCTCCTGCTGTTGGTACGGCTGCCATGTGCTGCATTCCCTCTCCTAAGTCACGAATATTCGTAGTTTCTAAATAATGTTTGTGAATTTCGTCAATCGTATTTTTGACAGTATCAAAATCTGATTGATTGTTAAGGATTGTTGTAGAGAGTTCTTTAATGGTATTTCGTAACATGCTAGTTTTGATTTTGCATAAAAGTAAGTGAAGCTTTTGAATTTAGCAACCCGTATTTATGTGTGTTTTGAGTTGTTGTATTTACTAACAAGACTTTTTTTGTCCTAAAAATAAAAAACACCCTTCATTTATTTCTGAAGAGTGCTTTTTTTGTAAGTGCTTATAATTACTTAGTAAATGACTTTTTGAATTTTTTGTTTTCCATTTTCTAAGATCACTTTTACAATCAACGCACTGTTTGTCGGTCTTAGATTGGTTATATCATATACTTCTTCACTAATGTTTTTACGAACTATCAAACGCTTTCCAAGAATATCATAGATTATAATGTCTGCTATTTGACTTTGATACGCATGCACTTTAATTTTGTTTTCGCTTGTGGTAATCACAATCCCTGCATTGGAGTTGAATTCATCAACACTTAGATTACTTGCATTTATATCGAGATATCTTAACACAAAACGATCTTCAAAGTCTCCTGCTTCTGAATAAAAGTCATACGGCGTTAGTTTTAAGTCATGAAGCGTACTCGTATACAAGTCTTCCAAATAAATTTTCTGGTCTGTAGTTTCAAATAGTCCATCAAGCGCATTGATTGCTATGGTATAATTTCCATCTTGTGCAATTTTAACTCCTAGCGAAACTACATCTTCTTCCTCAAAAGGAACAGCTCTTCCTTGAATTGTCATTTTTTCTTCTCCAATCAATGAATAAATATGTGTTGGAGCATCACTCAGATTATCTCCATCAAAAAGACGATCTTGTTCATTTGATGCACCTGTGATGTATCCTATTAACAAAGATGCTGCGGAATTGTCTGGTGAAATAATATCTAACCAAATTCTATGTTTTTCTATCGTTGTCGTTGCACTTTCACTGTTGTATTCTAATTCTATACCTCCATCATCACTTGGTCTGTAGAATTGATCATTTGTATACGCTACTCCACGCATTGAATTGTTGAACTGAATCGTTGTACTAGCTGGTGCCGCATCATCCATTAATACAAAGAAGGCTTGTCCTGCTGCAATGTTTCCATTGAATCCGATTGGATTTGATCCTGTACTGTTGTACTGAATGTAATCGTTTTCATTGTAATTATAAAGATAATCACTGTAAAAAGGGTCGCCATAAGCATTGCTTGGAGCACTTAAATGTCTCCACAAATAAACCGTTCCTGTGATAGTGGATGGACTCGTATCATCAGTAATCACCGAAGCATTTGCTGCGATAAAGGCATCTGCTGAGATTGCTGAAGGATATGGATTTCCTACTAAGTTCCAGTTGTCATCTAATGCCGTAGCATTAGTTCCTCCTGCTCCTGGATAATCAACTCCTGTATAAGTTCCTCTGGTTACTGTCGTATTGATGATTCCGTTGTTTGGCACTCCATCAAATTCTGCTGTATTAGCTATGCTTGTTCCTGAGATGCCTCGAATAATGTATCCGTTTCCTGCTCCCATAACTCCAGAAGCACTTTGCCATTCTCCATAGTTACCTAATCCATTACCTGATACCGTTGGTTGCCATTGAAATATTAATCCTGGATTTGTTCCTGGAGAAACATCAGCAACATCAAAATTTGCTACTGGTGATGACCAGTATATATAATCAAAGTTGTTTACCCCTACAGCCATACGATCCATGTTAATATCTCCTGTATTGTTGTTGGATACTACATCCGTTACTTGAATCAGGTTTGCACCATCTCTTACATGTAGTGTTCCTCCACTCTCTACACTAATCCAGTCGGTGACTGTGATTGAAGAACCTGTGGCAAGTTCTAGTGTTGCTCCATTTTTTACGGTAATGTTTCGAGCCAATCCGTTACCTGTGGCTTCCGTATCTATTGTAAGTCCATTGTCTTTAATAATTACACAATCATCTGAGGTTGGTACTACATTTTGTGCCCAGTTTGCGGCGACACCCCATGCGTCAGCGGCACTATCAAAGACTCTGGTATTGTTAATTACATCAAAACTAGTGCTTACCGCTCCACATCCATTGGCTAGGTTTGCATCAATGGTAAAGGAATAATTTGACTCTTCTAACTGTGCCAATGTTGGCATAGCATATACTGTTTCATGACTTCCCGATACATAAGGTGTATCTCCGATGTTATCATTATCTGTATCAACATACAGGTCAATAATATTTGCTGGTGTGGTTGTCCAATCTACAGCAGTTACATCCTTGTCTCCTATTAGTTGTATGTTATCTATTGCAATACCATCTGCCCACAAAGCATAGTAACGAATACGTACGCTTAGTGTTGGCTGATTGATATATGCTGATATGTCATAGGAAAGATTGTCAAACTTTGTCCCGATTCCCACATCTGCAATGATATCTGCTGTGATTGCCGTCCAGCTGGTGCCGTCAGTTGAAACTTCTACGGTAAAGTAATCATCTGCACCACCTATTCCATCATCTAAATAATGTGAATAATAACAATCAAAACTAAATGTTAGATTTACAAAATCGGTGGTATCATAAGAAGTTGTTGATTGTAGTGCATTGTGAGTGATATATGAATTTCCTAAACCGTCTGCTCCAACATCCGAATTACATATTACAAACTGATCATTTCCAAATCCTGAAGAAATGGCTGGAAACCATACTTCTTCTGAAGGAACAAATGTACTGGTTTGGTTTTGCCATGCACTTCTAGCATTGATAGTTGCCCCGTTGTCATTTAATACAATATTGCTAAATACGCCTAATCCTCCAGATTCAAAATCCTCGTCTATCAACAATACATCTTCCACATCTCCTGAAACTGAAATTTCTAACATATCATTTTCTCCACATACTACTCTACTCGAAACATCAGGTGTAATATTAACCGTTGGTATCGAATTAAATTTTGCGACTATTGGTTCTCTTACCCATGATTCGCAAGTACCATTGTACGCCGTAACATAATACGTAGTTGTCGATGATATGGATGGTGTCGTCCAATTACCAGTAACTGTCGTTGCTACTAAGCTTCCTCCTGTTTCTGCATCATACCAACGATATTCCATAACAGAAGGAGTTCCTGTACCAGTTACCGATAAGTTAACCGTTCCTGCACCACAAGTTTCTCCATCTGTAATGGTATCAATCAGTGCATCACAGAAAGGCTCTACTGTAAAGAAGTAATCTTCAGCTTCTCCCAAGCGATCAATTGTAATACCAGTATCTTGAAAATTTTCACAGGAATCAAAGTCGTATGAATTATTGTAGTCAAATATAAAGTAATCAAACCCTGTGTAATTTCTAATACGTATTCTATAATCTCCTGCAGCAGTTCCTAGTGGAATCACAAATCCAAACGTAGTTGACGTTGTAGAGATATTGTTAGAGTCATAGACTTTTTCTGTAGACTCATCAAATACATCATCTCCATCCCAATCAACCCAAGCTTTCCAAGCACATCTGAATGGTGCTTCTACATATACATTTATACCTTCTCCTTCTACCTGCCTAGCTTTGGTTGCCAATCCAGTAAAATCTTGATATCCCGAACTAAATCCTGTTCCAGCATTAGTTACATCTTCTAAGGCTCCTAAAAAGGCAACCTCATCTATGTACATTGTATCTGGTGTATCTGTTGTGGGTTGGCATGGTCCAGGCAAAATAACTGGCGTTGTTACACAGATATCAAAAGTCCCTGAATTTGCTCCACCTCCATAACTGTAGACGCGCACATAGTACGTATTACCTATAGTTAAACCAGTAGCGTTTATAATTTCTGCGTTTAATCCAACAGTAGCGTCTGCGCAATCTATATTAGTTCCATTACAAGAACCTGAACGTAAATCTACCACCAAGTCATTAAGTGTCCCTGGTGTTACAGTGATATCATGTTCTGTTGCTGTTGCCACAAAACTATACCAAACATCGTCATCTGCATTTCCTGTATAGCCATTGCAACTAATAGCAGCGATACTTTGTGTAGCAGTTGAAGTGTCACCATTTACTAGTGTTACACAAGTACTTGTTGGACTTACGCTTAAAGATGTAGCCGACCCACAATCATCATTTGCTGGTCCTGAAGTAACTGAAAGTAGAGTTACTACAATATCCCCATTAAGGTTGTTAGCAGTTGCGCAATTGTATCTGTTTAAATGAATTCGATAATTGCCTGTAGTTGTTGGTGTAAAATCGATAGAGGCGGCAAATCCTCCACAAGCTGGGCCATTATCATCATTGAATGCAACAAAATTTCCTGCCTCATCTCTTACTGTCATTTGTGTGTCATATCCAGACCCACAATTTGATAGTCTGTATGTACTTCCAGCGATCATATTGGTTACTTCAAAGTTTCTTCTACCACCTTGGTTTGCAGGAGGTGTACAGCTGATGCTGTTTCCTATAACTGTTGGAGCTGGCGTTGAACATTGGATTCTTCCAATTCCATTACATTGGGCTTGAATCTCAGAAATAAGAGAGAAAGTAAGGAATAGTATTAACAAAATTGGTGTTCTCATGATTCGGGGTTTTGGAAGTTGGGCTATTTTATCATAATGAAATTATGAAATATATCTTTTCATTCAACTTTCGATAAACGCATTTCACCCTTGTTTTCATACATTTCGTCGAAACCAAAATCCTATCAAACTACTTGAAAACAAAACACATCTCACTATCATTTAGGTAATTACATTTTAAACACTCATAAAGACTACTTTTTATGAAATTTAAACCTACATATATCAGCACACACTATTAATTGTTTAATTCTTTTATTGAGAGAAATTAAAACTTATAATTAGAACAAAAAAGGCAAATGTACATTTGCCTTTTTTAGGAAAACAATCACTTCATTTTCGTAAGTAATTGTAGTATATCTAATAATCAAAAGATCGCTTGAACCGTTTCTTTTTTGGCTTCTTTTTTTGATCCGTCAAATCCTTCTACACCTGAAACTGTTGTATATTTCATTACATATTTTTTCCCAGGATTGATACGTTGATATGCACTTTGACACATTACAGCTGCCTCATGGAATCCAGAAAGTATCAATTTTAGTTTTCCTTTATATGTATTTACATCTCCAATAGCATATACACCTGGAATATTGGTTTGATAGTCATACGAATTATCTACTTTGATGGCATTCTTTTCAATATCCAATCCCCAATTTCCTAAAGGCCCTAATTTTGGTGATAATCCAAATAATGGAATAAAATGATCCGTTTCTAGAAGTATTGGCTCTTCTCCTTTTTTAGTAATCGTAACTGCCGTTAAATGCTCTTCTCCGTGAAGCTGTCTAATTTCAGCAGGTGTAATCAGGTTGATTTTACCCAAATTACGAAGTTCCTGTACTTTTTCTACAGAATCTAATGCGCCTCTGAATTCATTTCTACGATGTATTAAAGTTACTTCGCTAGCAATTTCTGCTAAGTAAATTGTCCAATCTAGCGCAGAATCACCCCCACCAGCGATGACCACTTTTTTGTCTCGATATATTTCAGGGTCACGAATGATGTAAGCTACACCTTTACCCTCATAGTTTTCAATTTCTGCAATTGGAGGTTTTCTAGGTTCAAAAGACCCCAAACCACCTGCAATTACAACTACTGGGGCCGCGTGTTTTGTTCCTTTGTTAGTAGTTACGATAAAGGTATCATCTTCTAAGCGCTCAAGCGTTTCTGCTCGTTCACCTAAGGTAAATCCTGGCTCAAAAGATTCAATTTGTTTGAGTAGGTTTTTGACCAAATCGCCTGCTAATATTTCTGAAAAACCAGGAATATCATAGATTGGTTTTTTAGGATATATTTCTGCACATTGTCCACCAGGTTGTGGCAATGCATCAATTAAATGTGTTTTTAGTTTTAATAAACCAGCTTCGAATACGGTAAAAAGTCCCGTTGGTCCTGCTCCTATAATTAATAAATCTGTTTGTATCATTTTTGCTTTTAGTATTGAGATATGAGGCGTGATTCTAAATCACCTCACTTTTATTTAACTTTTTTATTCTTAGTTTTCTATTTGTTCTTGCAATAAACTTTCTGTTAGCTTATTGAGCGTATCTACTTTTTGTTCAAAATTTTGATTGAGTCGTTTGCGATATGTATGAAGGTTTTTCACAAATTCATCAATGCTATCTGGGATAATTTGCTCAAAAAATTGACGCAAACGTTTTGCTGTTGTTGGAGATTTCCCATTGGTAGAAATGGCAATTTTGACATTTCCTTTTGTAACAATTCCTCCTAGATAAAAATCACAGTACTGCGGTTGATCGGCCAGATTTACCAGTAAGTGTCTGCGTTTGGCTTCTAAAAATATATTCAGATTTACTATTTGATCGTCCGTAGCTGCAATAACAATATGCTTTTCATTCAGATAATCGTTCGAAAATTCATCTTCAATCAATGTTACTGTAGTATGTAATGTTGCTAAATTTTTAATTTCATCTTTTATAGAAGGCGCCACCAATGATACTTGTGCATTAGGACTCGATTTTAATAAGAAACTTAGTTATTCAAGTCCTACATTTCCTCCACCAACAAATAACACTTGTAATTGCTGAACCTTTAAAAATATTGGATATAATTCGTTTTTTTCCATAGTTATATTGCTGCTCGTATTGAAATCAGTTCTTTTTGTGTTGTTTGATATGTTTGAATGTTTGCAACTGCTTCATTGACCACTTCACCGATAACAATTATGGCTGGTGCTGCAATGTTTTTTTCTTTTACTTTTTCAAGAATAGAATCGACATTTCCAAATACAGATTTTTCATTGTCTGTAGTTCCGTTTTGAATGATTCCGACTGGCATTTTTTGCTTTCCTGCAATTTGAAATAGACTCACAATTTCTGAAAGTTTACTCATTCCCATTAAAATGACAACCGTTGCCGAAGATTGTGCTGCAAGCGCTACATCTTGTGATAGTTTACGAGCCGAAGTTGTTCCCGTGATAACCCAGAAACTTTCAGAAATTCCTCTTTTTGTCAATGGAACACCAACAGAAGCTGGCACTGCAACTGCTGACGTTATGCCTGATACTACATTGGTTTCAAGTCCATTGTGTTTTGCAAATTCAATTTCTTCTGCGCCACGTCCAAAAACAAAAGGATCACCACCTTTTAAACGAACTACATGTCCAAATTCATAGGCGTTTTTTACAATTAATTCGTTGATTTCTTCTTGACTGTAGCGATGAAATCCTTTGCGTTTGCCTACAAATATATGCTTAGCTTTTGGTGCAAAATCGAGTAATTCTCTATTGACCAAAGCATCATATAATACTACATCTGCCGCTTCTAAATTTCGAATTCCTTTTAGTGTAATCAGTTCTATATCACCAGGTCCAGCTCCTAATACTGTTAGCTTTGGTTTATGCATGTGTCAACTCCTCCTTTCTGTATTTTTTGAGTTGATCAACAAACCAAATAGTATCATTTAGGTACTTTTTTGCGAAAGCTTCACTTGGCGCATTGTTTTGCATTTGATAGATCAATGTTGAAAAATCACTTTGCATGCTTATTTTTTTTGTGGCAACAAATACCTCATCAAATTGTTTAATGATTGCCGCATGCGAATTTGTTTTTTGCTGCTCAGAAAGTAAGATTGCTTTTGCTGCATTTACCATCGCAGCATAGGCATGATAAATACCATCACTGTATAATTGATTCTTTACAGCTTCTGTTGCATTTGTGATTTTTTCTTCACTTTCAAATAAGAGCGTTTCTACCAAATCAATCACAACGCCAGCACATTCTCCAATTCCAACAGCTTTTATATACGGAACTTCATTTCCCCAATCAATAAAATCATCTTCCTTCAATTCTGTACTATCTGATAACGGTTTTAGGAAATTATAGAAGTATATTTTTTCTTTTCGTTGATAATATGCAGCAAATGATTCTTCTTGTAATGCATTTTCTTTAAAGTCATTTAAGATGCTTCGCAATGCTTCTGGTCCGCGCTTGCTTGGAATTTTTAAAACCTTGTCTGCAAAACGTCCTTGCCCATTTCCTACAACACCACCACCTAATAAGATTTGTAGCGCTGGTGCCAAAAGTTTCCCCGATTTTATTGTCATTCCTTGAAAACCAATTTCTGCCATATTGTGTTGTCCACATGCATTCATACAACCACTTATTTTGATAGTAATGTTTTTTGTGGTGACAAATTCTTGATATTCAGCAGCAATCACTTTTTCTAGTTCTGTAGCAATTCCTGTACTACTTGCAATTCCTAAGTTACAGGTATCTGTCCCTGGACACGCTGTAATATCTACGAGTTTGTTATAGCCAATTTTTGTAAAGCCTAAGGCTTTTAGTTTTTGATAGAAAATAGGTACTAATTCTTCTTTTACGTGACGAATCAGTATGTTTTGTCGCAGAGTAAATCGCAATTCGTCCGCAGCATAGGCTTTGATTAAATCGGCTAATTCACGTGCTTTATCCGTGTAGAAATCTCCTAAAGGTACTCGGATCCCAATGGCAACTAATCCTTTTTGTTTTTGTGGAATGATATTGCTTTGTTTCCAGGCTTCAAAGGTTTCTGTATCTTCAATAGCTACCGTTTCAGTTTCTAAATTTTGAAATGTTGGCGCCACTTCAAAAGATTTTGTCTCTATGAAAACTTTCATGTTTGATAGTGCTTTTCGTTCCGCGTCAATCAATTCAACAAATGCTTCTAAGCCTAAATCTTTGATTAGAAATTTCATACGTGCTTTTCCTCTTTTAGCACGTTCTCCATGACGATCAAATACACGCAATACGGCTTCTGTTAACGGAATGATTTCATCTGTCGGTAAAAATTCATAAAGTACATCTGCATGTCTTGGTTGCGAGCCTAATCCGCCACCTAATAGCACTTTAAAACCACGAATTCCATCTTGAATTTTAGCGATGAATCCCAAATCATGAATATAACTTAGCGCTGTATCTTCATCAGTTGCTGAGAACGATATTTTAAATTTTCTTCCCATTTCCTGCGAGATCGGATTTCTTAGAAAGAATTTAAAAACTGCATCTGCGTAAGGTGATACATCAAACGGTTCGTCAATATCAATTCCTGCAGTGGCGCTTGCCGTTATATTTCGCACCGTATTTCCACACGCTTCACGCAGTGTAATATCATCCCTTTCTAATTGTGCCCACAATTCTGGAGTTCGGTCTAGACTTACATAGTGAATTTGAATGTCTTGTCGCGTCGTAATGTGTAACCTTCCTGTTGAATATTCATCAGCAACATCTGCTATTCTATGCAATTGCGCACTGCTCACTTTTCCATACGGTAATTTGATGCGAATCATTTGTACACCATGTTGACGTTGTCCATAAACTCCTCTCGCCAATCGGAGGCTACGGAATTTTTCTTCATCGACTTTTCCTTCTTTGAATAAGCGGATTTTTTGTTCCAATTCGATGATATCTTTTTCAACTACTGAATTTTCTATTTCTGTTCTAAAGCTTTGCATTTGATCTTTGATATTAAAAAAGTCCTTATGAAATCTGTTTCAAAAGGACTTATATTTTAAAATATGGTATACGTATCTACGTCATGTTCCTTTTGTTTTGAGAAAAATGTTTTTACAACACATGCAAGTGCAGTTCATTATATGTTTATTCGAAAAGTTGATCATATTGTCTTCTATTTGTATATTTTATTTGATAAATCCAACTCCTGCTGTTGTGTTTGATTGTAAATCGATCAAAATAAAGCCTCCATTATATTTGTTCTTTTTGTAACTATCAAAGAATAACGGCTTGCTTAGTTTTAATTGAATTTCTCCAATTTCATTGAGTTGTAATTGTGATACTGCCGTTTTTTCCTCAGAAAAATTGGCTTCTTCTATCGTTTCAACATCCACTATTTTTGCCAATACATTGTTGACTCCATGTTGTAAACTGTATTTAGTATTGGGTCTCAGTGGCTTTTTGTCCATCCAACAAATAGTAGCACTCAATTCTTTTTCAACTTTTGGTTGTTCTGAGGTTTTTACAATCATGTCGCCTCTACTTACATTGACATCATTTGTAAGCGTCAGTGTTAATGAACTTCCTCTTCCTGCTTTTTCAAATTTTTGATCGTAGAAAAAGATTTCTTTTACTGTCGATTGTGTTCCAGAAGGTAATATTGTGACTTCATCTCCAACAGCAATATCTCCTCCGTATAGTTTCCCTGCATATCCTCTAAAATCATGATATTCTGATGTTTTTGGTCGAATTACGGTTTGTATTGGAAAACGTGTTTGCGCTTCTTCATACACATCTTGCGGTTGAATTTGCTCTAAGTGTTCTACCAATGTTTTTCCTGAATACCAAGTCATATTCGAAGATTTTGCTACTACATTATCACCTTGTAATGCACTTACTGGAATACATGTAATGTTCTGTTCTTTATAGGTTGTTTTGGCAACCAAAGCTTGAATTTCATCAAATAGCGCAAGATATTTTTCTTCAGAATAATCGACCAAATCCATTTTATTGACTGCAAATACAATGTCTTTGACACGTAATAAATTGTTGATATAAAAGTGACGTGACGTTTGTTCAATCACACCTTTTCGTGCATCAACTAAAATAATAGCTACTTGTGACGTTGATGCTCCAGTTACCATGTTTCTGGTATATTCTTCATGACCTGGTGTATCAGCAATAATATAACTTCTGTTTTGTGTAGAAAAGTATATGTGTGCAACATCAATTGTAATTCCTTGTTCACGTTCGGCTACTAATCCATCAGTAGCTAGCGAAAAGTCTAAATAATCAAAACCTTTTCGTTTGCTATTGCGTTCTATCGCTTCTAGTTTGTCATCTGTAAGTGACTGTGTATCGTACAGAATTCTCCCAATTAAGGTACTTTTTCCATCATCGACACTTCCTGCTGTGGCTATTTTTAGTACGTCCATTTTGTTGTTGGATGTTAGGTGTTGGGTTTTGGTGTTCGTATGTATACTGCTACTTTTAAAACTCAACATTTATCATTTAATCTTCTGACTTCTTCTTTTGTTGATTTGTGAATCTGTTTTTTTGTTAACTAAGACATGATTGCCAATAGCTAAAAGCAAAATTTTAGAAATATCCTTGTTGTTTTCTTTTTTCCATCGCTGCTTCTGAGCGTTTGTCATCTATTCGTGCTCCGCGTTCAGAGATGGTTGATTGTCGTATTTCTTGCACTACCGAAGCAATGTCATACGCATTGGAAAGTACTGCTGCAGTACAACTCATATCTCCAACAGTTCTAAATCGAATCACACGTTCTTCTATTTTTTCATCTTCTTCTCTGTAGACAACTTCATCATCTGCTGACCAGATGAGTCCGTCTCTTAAAAAGGTGGCTCGTGTGTGTGCAAAATAAATCGAAGGAATTTCTATTTGCTCTTTTTCAATATAGCTCCACACATCTAATTCTGTCCAGTTTGATATTGGGAATACGCGTACATTCTGTCCTAAATTGATTTTCCCATTGAGCATATCAAATACTTCTGGACGCTGATTTTTTTCGTCCCATTGTCCAAAATCGTCTCGTACAGAAAAGATACGTTCTTTTGCTCGTGCCTTTTCTTCATCGCGTCTTGCGCCACCAATACATGCATCAAAACCAAATTCTTCAATTGCATCTAATAAAGTTTCTGTTTGTAACATGTTTCTACTGGCATATTTTCCGGTTTCTTCCGTTACTTTTCCTGCATCTATATTGTCTTGCACATTTCTCACAATCAATTCTAAACCTAGTTTTTCAACAAGTTTGTCACGAAAGGCAATCGTTTCAGGAAAATTGTGTCCTGTATCGATATGTAATAGCGGAAACGGAATTTTAGAAGGGAAAAAGGCTTTTTGTGCCAATCGTACCAACGTAATAGAATCTTTTCCACCAGAAAATAACAAGACAGGCTTTTCAAATTGCGCAACTACTTCTCTAAAAATATAAATAGCTTCGCTTTCTAATATATTTGTTTGTAATACGTTTTGAGTCATTTCTTGTTCAGTTAGGAATGCAGTCCACATTCTCGGTTCGCTAATACTTTTGTAGGATCGAAATATTTGAATTCATTTGGAATTTGATGTGTTTCTAAATAACTATCCAATTCAGCATCAGACCAATGATAAAAAGGGCTTATTTTTAAAACTCCATCTTTTCCTTGTGATACAATATCAATAGAATCTCTAAATACAGTTTGCCCTTTTCTAAGATTGGTAAACCAAATTGTTGGCTTGTGAAAATCCATTGCACGTTTGAAAGGTTCTAACTTTACTTGTTCTGTAAAAAGTTTATGTTTTTCATCATCTACATCTGGAATTCCTAAGACAATATCTCTATGCGCCGTTGTTTGTTTTGGCACGTATAAATCCACTTTTAGTTTTAATAATTGTATTAAATCTTCTGCATGTCGGTAGGTGTTTGGTGTATTGTATCCTGTATCGCACCATATGACATCAATTGATGGTTTTACTTGTGTACAAACATGCAAAATGGCACCTTCGTACGGTCTGAAATTTGTTGTTACAACCGACTTTCCTCCTTGTGCAATTGCCCATAAGACAATCTCTTCTGGAGATTTACCGTTTAATTCGTTGTTAATTTGTGTTATATCTAAACTCATTTTATTTGCCCCATTTTATAATGTTCCACAATCGTTCGTGAAAAAAGTATAAGATCATTTTTGTAATCATTTCTATGGATCCTATGGTAAATGCCATTTCCAAAGTTCCTGTAACCAACCAAGAGATCAGAATTGTATCTAATGTTCCTACGATTCTCCAACTGATTGATTTTAAAAAACTTCGCAACGGTTTTTCAGAACTGATATCGGTTCTGTAATCACTTTTGTTTCTAATTATTTGATTTAAAATCATTTCAATTCAATTATAATACTATTATCCTATAGACTTACTAGATTATTTAGCAAATGTATTTCTTTTTTTTAAGTAAGAGATACATTTTTTAGTTAAAAAGTGTTACAGTGATAAAATTTCAGACCTAAATTGTTAGTTACCTAAAGCTTGATTCAAATCTTCAATGATATCATTTACATTTTCGAGTCCAACCGACACACGAATGAGTCCGTCAGTGATGCTTGTTTCCAAACGATCTTCCACAGACAGTTTACTATGCGTCGTAGATGCTGGATGCGTTACAATAGTGCGCGTATCACCTAAATTTGCTGATAAAGAACAGAGTTTTATAGTGTTTAAAAATGTTCTTCCGGCATCAACGCCACCTTTTACTTCAAACGAAACTACATTTCCTCCAAGCTTCATCTGTTTTTTAGCTGTTTCATATTGCGGATGCGATGGCAGAAACGGATATTTTACCCAATTTACTTTTGGATGTTTTTCCAAGAATTCTGCTACTTTAAATGCATTTTAGCAATGACGTTCTACACGTACTACCAACGTTTCCAAACTTTTTGATAAAACCCACGCATTGAATGGCGATAAGGCTGGTCCTGTATTTCTAGAAAACAGATAGATTTCACGAATCAAATCGGCACGACCAACAGTGACACCTCCTAATACACGTCCTTGTCCATCAATCAATTTGGTAGCAGAATGGATGACCAAATCAGCTCCAAATTGTATTGGATTTTGTAAATAAGGCGTTGCAAAACAGTTGTCTACTATAAAGATAAGATTGTGTTTTTTGGCAATGTCTCCTAATACTTGTAAATCTAAAATATCAACCGCAGGATTCGTAGGTGATTCTGCATATAACACTTTTGTATTTGGTTGTATCAATGCTTCTATTTTATCAACTTCATTGACTTTGAAATAGCTTGTTTCAATATTCCATTTCGGCAGAAATTTGGTAAATAAGCTATTGGTAGAACCAAATATGGATCGAGAAGACACAATATGATCGCCACTGTTGAGCAAAGCTGCAAAAGTTGAAAATACTGCAGACATTCCGGTTGCAAAGGCATAGCCATCTTCCGCGCCTTCCAATTTGCAGATTTTTGATACAAATTCGGAAGTGTTTGGATTGGTAAATCGGCTATAAATGTTACGCTTTTTTTCTTCCGCGAAGGAAGAGCGCATATCTTCCGCATCTTCAAATACAAAACTTGACGTTAGGTATAACGGATTGGAATGTTCTAAGAAAGCAGTACGTTCGATTTGTGTTCGAATCGCTTGTGTTTCTATATATTGTGAATTCATTTTTTCTTTTTTGTTGTTTGTTTGTGTAGAGCGCTATGCATCTGTTTGTTAATTTGTTGACTTGTTTATTCGTTATTTTTTAACATATAGACTTCATCCATCAAAGCTTTTCCGTTAAACGTAAAATATCTCCAAAAACTCCTCTTGCCGTTACGGCTGCTCCTGCTCCTGCTCCTTGAATTACTAACGGCTGTTCTTTGTAGGCTTCTGTATAGATTTCGAAAATAGAATCGGATCCTTTTATTTGTCCCAAAGCACTATTGCTTGGAACTGAAATTAGTTTAACTTCTAGGATTCCCGTTTCCGTTGACAAATCGCCTACATAACGCAATACATGATCTTTTTGCTGGTTGGCTTTGATGAGTTTGTAGGTTTGATCTAAGTCTGTGACATTTTTGTTGAACTGCTGTAAACTGATCGCCTGTAAATGTGCTGGCAATAGGTTTTGAATTGTGATGTCTGAGAATTCTTTGCGTAACTCTAATTCTCTGGCAAGGATTAACAATTTACGCGCCACATCATTTCCAGATAAATCTTCACGTGCATCTGGTTCTGTGTATCCTTTTTCTCCAGCTTGTTGTAAAACTGTGCTAAACTCCACATCTTCCACAGAAAACGTATTGAATATATAACTTAATGAACCTGAAAATACACCGCGAATTTTATTGATTTTCTCTCCGGATTTGTGCAATAATTTTATTGTATCAATTAATGGCAATCCAGCTCCTACATTGGTTTCGTACAAATAATTTTTCTGATGCTTTTTCAGTTCTGTTCGCAACGTATCATAAAATGAGTACTCAACTGTGTTTGCAATCTTGTTTGCCGAAACCAAATCGAAGCCATTATTAACTAAACTTATATAATTATGTATAAAATCTTTGCTGGCAGTAGTATCAACCGCAATTAAATTTTCTAAGTGATGATTTTTTGCATAATCGATGATTTGCTGTAATGTATATGCCACTTTTTCTTTTGGAAATGTTTCTTTCCAGTCATCAGAAATACCATTTTTGTCTAAATATACATGTTGTGAATCCGCAACTGCGAACACATTTAGTCGGATGTTATTTTTGTCTAATATGTCTTTTTTGCTTTGTATAATTTGATCGAGCAATGTGCCTCCAACCAAACCTTTACCAAAGACTGCGATGTTTATTTTTTTAGAAACTCCGAAAATTTGTCCGTGAATTACATTGATAGCTTTGTGCAATTCTGATTCTTTTACCACTACACTCACATTTTTTCCTGAAACTGTATTATTGAATAGAATCGGAATAATTTGATTTTTGATCAATGCATTATATGGCTTGTGGAATTCACTCAAATCTTGCCCAATAATTGAAATAACCGTAACATCATCAATCACTGAAATTTTGTTTACATCTTTGGTGTAGAAATCATTTTCAAATTCTCTTTCCAGTGCTATAATCGCTTCAGAAGCTTTTTCTGCATCTATAACCAAACCAATTCCTCGTTCAGAAGAACCCTGAGAAATGATGCTTACGTTGATATCAATTTCACTTAGCGTTTTAAATATTCGGGCATCTACACCTACTCTTCCCAATAAACCTCTTCCTTCTAAATTAATCAACGCCACATTGTCTAAGACAGAGATTGACTTGATCCCTTTTGACTTGGTTTTTTGCTTAATAATGGTTCCTTCATCATTCGTATTGAATGTATTCAGTATTCGAAGCGGAATATTTTTTTCAATTAATGGAACAATCGTTTTTGCATGTAGAATGTTAGCGCCAAAGTTTGCCAATTCGTTTGCTTCGTTGAACGATAGTTCTTCAATTTTTCGCGCATCAGCCACTAAATCGGGATTGGCAGTAAAAATTCCATCTACATGAGTGTAATTTTGCAATTCTTCTGCATCTAAAAAATTCGCCAATAAAGCTGCCGTATAATTGCTTCCATTTCTGCCCAAAGTCGTCGTTTCATTATTTTGGTTAGAACCGATAAAACCTGTTACGATGTTTACCGTAGTTCCGTTGTACGACTTGAAATGATTGATTATATTTTTTCTTGAGATGACATCTAACGGACGTGCATTTCCAAAAGAATCGTCGGTTTTTATTAAGTTTCTTGTATCCGTAAAATGTGCATTTACACCTTCTTTTTTAAGCAAACTAGTTACTAACTTTGCAGAAATCAATTCTCCTTGTGATACAATTTGATCCTTTATTTTCTCACTGTAATCACCTAATAAAGAAACTCCTTGAAATAAGTTTTCGAGCGTTGTGAATTCTTCTGTAAAATCTAACGAACGGTCTATTTGACTCTGATAGGCTTTGAATGCCATTAATTGTTCGTGATATGATTCTTTATTGATTGCTTTCTCTAACATTTCCAATAATTCGTCTGTAGCATTTCCGCGTGCAGACAATACAACAGCAATGTTTTCTTGTTGTGTTGCTTTTTCTTTTATGATTTGAATCGTCTTTTTGATTCCTTTCCCGTTAGCGAGAGATTTCCCTCCAAATTTTAAAATCTTCATAGCATTATGTTGTTATATGGATGATTTTTGAACTTGAAATATGTTTCTTAGCAATAGACTTAATTGCCCATATTCTATTAAAAATGCATCGTGTCCGTGAATGGACTGAATTTCGTCGTGATATACGTTTTCTTTGACACGTTTTAATCGTCTGAAGGTTTCTATATCTTCATCAGGTGAAAAAAAGATGTCACTGTTAATACTTATAATGTGAATGTTTCCAGTAATTTTTGAAGCTACTGCTTCTAAAGTTTCTCTTCCTCTAGTAATATCAATGGTTTTTAATAATTGATTCATCAGTTTATATGCTGCCAATTGATAGCGTTCTTGCAATTTTTTTCCGTGATGTACTAACCAACTTTCTACATTGAACAATTCTTTTTCTTTGTGTTTTGTTCGTTGAAATTTTACTTTAAAAGAGAAAGGCGTTCTGTAGCATAACATGGCATGAATGCGTGCATCTTCAATTGGATTTCTCGAATTTTCCAGAATACGTTCTTGCAAAAAACAGTTTGCAATTAACCAATCGGTAGATTTCCAATCGGAAGCAATCGGAATTAAGTTTTGAATCAAATTTGGTTCTAAAACTGCCATTTCCCAAGCAATTCCGCCTCCTAATGATCCTCCAATTGCGGCAAAAAGTGTGGTGATATTTAAATTTTCCAAACCTCGAATAAAGATTTTTGCAATATCTCTTGCCACAAAATCTTTATAAAACTCAATCAAACCTGTTTCTTCTGAATAACCATTGCCAGGAATGTCAAAGCTTAAAATTTTAAATTCGTTAGTATCAATACATTTTCCTTTGCCAATCAAACTATTCCACCAACCATTTTCACCTGTAACTTCTGAGTTTCCTGTCAACGCATGATTTACCAATACAATCGGCGCATCTGCACTATCCGAACCAACCAACTGATAACTCAACTTTAAGTTTGGATAGTACGCACCGCTTTCGGTAAAGAAGTCTGAAATGCTGATATGTGTCATTTTCTGTCTCAAAATAGCTTCTTTATGATGCTGGAATTCCTGCAGTTATTTTGTCAAATACCGTTTGTAAATCTGTTTTCAAATCTTCAACATTTTCCAATCCTACCGACAAACGAATTAGATCTTGTGTTACACCTGTTGATGCTTGTTGTGCTTCCGTCAATTGCTGATGCGTTGTACTTGCTGGATGAATGATGAGTGATTTTGTATCTCCAATATTTGCTAAAAGTGAGAATACTTTTGTTTCATCTGCAATGCGTTTTGCGGCTTCATAACCTGCTTTGATTCCGAAAGTTACAATTCCACTTTGCCCTTTTGGTAAGTATTTTTCAGCCAATGCTTTGTAATTGCTAGTTTCTAATCCTGGATAATTTACCCAAGCTACAGCTTCTTGTGTTTGTAACCACGTTGCGAGTTCTAGTGCATTTTCACTGTGTTGTTTGATTCGAATTGGCAGTGTTTCTAATCCTTGAATGATTTGAAATGCATTGAATGGACTTAACGCTGAACCAAAATCACGCAATCCTTCGATACGAACTTTAGCTATGAACGCCGCTTCTTTTAAAGCTTCGCTGTATATTAATCCGTGGTATCCTGCAGATGGTTCTGTAAATTCTGGAAACTTTCCGTTGGTCCAGTCAAATGTTCCTGCATCAATGATAGCACCACCTAAGGCTGTTCCGTTTCCGTTAATGTATTTTGTGAGTGAATGAATGACAATATTTGCACCGTGTTTGATAGGATTCAATAAGTAAGGAGTGGCAATCGTATTGTCGACGATGAGTGGAATTTTGTTTGCTTGTGCTTGTGCTGAAATCGCTTCAATGTCTAGTACATCTAATTTTGGATTTCCTAGTGACTCAATGAAAACGGCTCTTGTGTTTTCTTGTACTGCATCAGTGAAACCGTTTGCTTCCGCTGGATCAACAAATGTTGTTGTAATTCCGAGTCTTGGTAAAGTTACATTTAGTAAGTTATACGTTCCTCCATACAGACTATTAGAAGCTACAATATGATCGCCTGCTCGTAATAACGTTAGCAATGTTGTTGCTATTGCTGAAGTTCCTGAAGCGGTTACTACTGCTGCAATTCCTCCTTCCAAATCAGCCAATCGTTGTTCTAAAATATCATTCGTTGGATTATTAATTCTTGTGTAAATATTGCCTGGTTCTGCTAAGGCAAATAAGTTAGACGCATGATCAGAATTATTAAATACATACGCTGTTGATTGATAAATTGGCACTGCTCTTGTCCCCCCATTTTGGGTAGTTTCGTGTCCTGAATGTAAAGCTTTTGTTGCGAATTGTTGTGTACTCATTTTTTTGGTTTTTATGTGTTTGTGTTTGTTATTTCGTTAATCTGTTGATTCGTTTTTTGTATATGTTTTTTTGTGAATTCGTGAGTTTGATTTGTCAACCAATAAAAAAAGGCCCTTTTGGATATCTATTACCAAAAGGACCTTTTTTATAAAGTGATAAATGGGTTAGTATTTATCTGGAACTTTTCGATAATAGCAAGCTTGACTACAGCACATCATGCACATAGCCATCATACAACAACAAATTGTCATTGTCATTTCGATTGCTACTATTTGAAAAATTTTACTCATTGGTTTTTGAAAAAAATTAACTTAAAATATAATCATGAAAAAAGCCTCTGCAATTGCAGAGGCTTAATATTATTGAATGCTTTCTTATAGTTAGCTAAATACAATAGTTGTCCTCTGCGGCATTTCTGCTACACATCATACAACACATCATACTTGAAACTTTAATAAACATATTTCGTTTTTGTTTGGTACAAAGGTAAAGTCATAATTATTTAATTTCCAAATGTTTTTTAAAATAAATCATTTTTAACAGTTTTTCACACTTCCTATAAAATTCTATTTTTTGTTGCTTGTATGTAATCATATTTTTATACATTTGCACCTGTTTTGAGGAAAAATTTGAACTGATTGCAACCTCAATTCTTGAATTTATCAAGGAATTAAAAAATGCTAAAGCAGTAATTTTCTGCTCCTTTAGACGACAAAGCAATCTCTTTTTATTTTTCTTATCATTTATAATTTTTAAAAGAAGATTTATTATGTCATATTTTTTTACCTCTGAATCGGTTTCAGAAGGACATCCAGACAAAGTAGCAGATCAAATTTCTGATGCTCTAATTGACAACTTTTTAGCATTCGATCCTGAGTCAAAAGTAGCTTGTGAAACGTTGGTAACTACAGGTCAAGTTATCTTGGCTGGAGAAGTAAAATCTAACACATATCTAGACGTTCAAAAGATTGCTAGAGAAGTAGTTAACAAAATTGGATACACGAAAAGCGAATACATGTTTGATGGAAACTCTTGTGGTGTATTATCGGCTATTCACGAGCAATCAGAAGACATTAATAGAGGTGTTGATAGAGAGACAAAAGAAGAGCAAGGAGCTGGTGATCAAGGTATGATGTTCGGATATGCTACGAAAGAGACTGAAAACTTAATGCCTTTAGCTTTAGATTTGTCACATTTAATGTTGATTGAATTGGCCGCTTTACGTAGAGAATATAAAGAGATTACATATTTACGTCCAGATGCAAAAAGTCAGGTAACTATTGAGTATAATGATGACAATGTACCTTCAAGAGTTGAAGCCATTGTAATTTCGACTCAGCATGATGATTTTGACGAAAGTGACGAAGTAATGTTAGCTAAAATTCGTGAAGATATCGTAAACATTTTAATTCCACGTGTAAAAGCAAAATTGAAGCCAGAGATTCAAGCATTATTTGGAGATGACATCAAGTATCACATCAATCCAACCGGAAAGTTTGTAATTGGGGGACCACATGGAGATACTGGATTAACAGGTAGAAAAATTATTGTAGATACTTACGGAGGAAAAGGTGCTCACGGTGGTGGAGCATTCTCTGGAAAAGATCCAAGTAAGGTAGATAGAAGTGCTGCGTATGCAACACGTCACGTAGCAAAAAACTTAGTTGCGGCTGGAGTTGCTGATGAAATTTTAGTACAAGTTTCATATGCAATTGGAGTTGTAGAGCCTATGGGGATTTTTGTAGATACGTATGGAACTGCAAAAGTTGATTTAACAGATGGGGAAATTGCTGAAAAAGTAAAGGAAGTATTTGACATGCGTCCTGCTGCGATTGAAAGTCGTTTAAAATTACGTTCACCAATGTATAGCGAAACTGCTGCTTACGGACACATGGGACGTAAAAACGAAGTAGTTTCTAAGACATTTGTTACTCCAAATGGAGAAAGCAAAACACTAGATGTTGAGTTATTTACTTGGGAAAAATTAGACTACGTAGACAACGTAAAAACAGTTTTCGGATTGTAAAATTCTGAGCTTAGTTATATATTACAAAAGCCGCTTCTGTTGCTATGGAAGCGGCTTTTTTGTGTTTTTGAAATAAAAATGTCACGTTGTAATTTTATATACGTTATAGGTTTAAAAGAAAAATTAATTTGAACAGCTACTTTTACGTAAGCATCAACATATGTGTATTTTAAAAAGATGTAGCTTGTTTAAAAGTACAGTCAAAAACTTAGTATATTGCCTTATGAAACAACTCTTATTAGGATTATTATTTGCGATAGGCACACATACAGCGCATGCACAATTTTCTGAAAATCATGCTATTTATGGAACTATGGGACTTGATGTTGGAAATTATTTTGGCGCTAATTTTGGACTTAATTACACCTATCAGGAAAAGTATTCATTTCGATTAGAATATAATGTCCGCGCTCGTAGTGCTGATTCCGAACCAGATGATTTTAATATTGGACTGGGAAGAGCATTATCGTTTGGGTTGGCAAATCCGTATGATAATATAAAAACTTTTCAGGTGACGGCTGGCAGAATTTATAAGATGAATCCGAAAGGAACGATTCGAATGAATTTGTCGGTTGGTGTTGGCTTCTCAACAATTAGTCTTCCTGAAAACTGGCAAAGTGTTGAAGGCACGTTTTTATTTTCTGACAATTACACCTGGGACACGTATAATTATAATACCATAAGCTTTGTGATTAGTCCCAAAATAGAATTTCCTTTTACGCGACATTATGGACTTTCGCTGTCTCCTGTATTTCAAATAAATAAAGATAGAACCTATATAGGTATTGGTTTTGAGCATATGTTTGGCCTCATTAGAAAAAGAAGTTGATAGCAGATTTAAAAGTGATTTTAATACATAATAAAATATGAATTTATTTAGTCTAGATTCTAGATATATATAATTTTAAAATGAAGCATTATTATTTTTCGTACATTTATTGAAATTCATTACATATATGTCAAATAAAAAAATAAAATAATAAGATTAATTATAATCCTATTATTTATTCTAATCCTACTGTTTTTTCTGATACCCTATTTTTTTGTAAACAATCCAAACTCTTTGAAAAGTGAGTTAAGATTGAAGTATGACAAGTTAGAAATATCTTTACGAACTTCACTAGAAGACAATGAAGGTAAATATAAAGTAGATAAAATATTAACTAAAGAGCTAATTGAAAATAAAAAGGGTACATATTATTTAATAAATTTATTTAATCCTGAAAAGGAAAAAGTTTTTTTATTTGAAGCTGGGAAATTTACGATTGAGAGTTCCGAAAAAGATTTTATAGATTCCATGAATGAATTTATGAAAGATGTATACAAAACTTTAGAAATAAATAAAACTCTTCAACTATATACTAAAGGTAGCGCAGACTTTTCAGGGAATAATACTTTCAAATCTACAATAAGCGATTACTATTTAAAAGACCTAAATTTTTCAATAATCAATTATCTTCCACAGGTTTCTCATAGTGAAACTTTATTTTCCAATTCTACTGCCGTAATGAAAATATTCAAAAGCATATCTAACAAAGAACTCCCGAATTTAAGAGGTAAATTTATACAATACAAAATTTCTGAAAACTACCTTGATGTACCTAAACCTATAATACTTGAAGGAAATGTAGAAGGGAATGTTGGTGAAAAATTCAGAAACACAAGTGTTATAATGTATATAGATTGGAATCTAAAAATAGAAAAAAATTAAATCACAAATAATGACAGTCTAGTTTTTATATTTTCTCAGCTCAACCTACGATAACTCTGCTGCAATAGCAGTATATAATTTACTCCGAGTAAACACAATAGTAGACACACAGCGAAAATCGGTGTTTTTGAAATTTGTACTTTCCCAAAGAACTCACTTAAAAAAGGTGCCAGGTATTTGTAAGCAACAAAACTGATACAGAGCAAACCTGCAATAGCTATCAGCATGATTTTTTGGAATGAAATGATGCGGACAGGTTTGACTTCTTCGATGGTTTCTAGTTGCTGCATAAGCATGTCTGTAAAATCATCGGAAGTAGCTACCGTACTTTTCTGTATCAAATATTTGAGTTGTTCTTCTTTCATAATAAATTGTCTATTTCGGTTCCTAATAGTTTTCTGAGTTGAAAGTTTATATTTTTTCTCCCACGACTTAAATCTACTTTTATTTTGGATATAGAAAAGCCTGTACTTTCTGTAATTTCGCTGATTTTTAATTCACACAAATAGAATAAACGCAATACCAACGCTTCATCTGGACGCAATTTTTCTAATGCCAAATTGATGTATTTTTTTTGATCTTTTGCTTTTAACTTATCAATGGGAATGTCTGCTGTATTTTGTAATTTCTCTTCCGCTTCTTGTGAAAACGGATAGCGATTTTTATCTTTTTTGATGGCATTGTAACTCGTATTAATGACGATTCGATACAACCACGTTGTGAATGCTGCATTGAATTGAAAGCTGTCTAGTTTTTTAAATACTTTGATAAATGCTTCCTGTAATACATCTTCTGCTTTGCCAGAATCTTTCACAATAGAACATGCCAATGAGAGCGATACATCTTTGTGTCGTTCTACTAAATATCGAAACACAGACCTATCGCCTTCTTTGATTTTTTTTATGAGCTCGAAATCGGTATCCAAAGCTTATTTTTCGGTTCTTTTTCGCAGAAAATGTGCACCTACAACACCCAAACCTCCAAAGATCAAAATGATGCCCCACACGATGAGTTCCATCGTTCCTTCCTCCAAATCAAGTTCAGTAAAAAATGAGGAAATAATCATTCCGACACCTAAGCCCAAAATGATACAACCAATATCTATATAGCGGGTTTTTGCGGCCGCCAATCCCTCTGTCAAACCTCTTTCTACCATTGCCTTTTTGATTAGGTAATTGTAGCGTGCCAGTATAAAAACGATGCTGACAATCCCCAGTGCAAAGCTGGTCATAACGATAATATCTCCTGTAGTTTCCATATTTTATCTGTTAAAATTGTGCTCCTAAAATGCTTTCTAATTGCTGGATAAAAGGTAGCATTTTGTCTGAATTTGTAAAAATAACCAGCCCGTATTGTTGCTTTGGGACAAACATCGTATACGCTTGAAAATCGTGATTGTTCCCAGTATGGAGATGCATCAGTCCGTTTGGTGTAGGTTTTTGCGCAAAGCCCAATCCCCAACCTGTTTGTCCAGTTTCCTTCCGCAATTCATTGTCAACCGAAAAATGATTGTGCGCCTGTAGCATTTCGTCAAAACTTGCTTCACTTAATCCTTCGCGTTTGAGCATGGCAATGATAAATTTCGCATATTCACTTGCTTCAGAATGAATACTAGAAAACGCGTTGAAGGTTTTTCCACTCCACTGCCCGTGATCATTTTTGGTTGGTTTTCCTTTGAAATGTCCATAGACTTTATTTTCGGCTAAATATGCATTCCATAAAAACGAAGTATGTTGCATTCCGAGTGGCTTTGTAACTTCTTTTTCAAAGATTTCATTGAATTTAGCCTTCCACCCTACATTGTGCAGTTTGCCAATGATCGCCGCAAGATATTGATAGCCTTCTCCCGAATAGACAAATCCTTCTCCGGGTGTAAATGGCAATTCTACTTTTTGTCCTCTGCTAAAGTTTGGAAAACCACTACTATGAGATAAAATCATTCGTGCCGTGATGAGTTTGGATTTTTCTATAGAATTTTCAGCAATTCCGGGATGTTCTAGATACGTGTGTAAAGGTTCGTCTAAATCAATAATGCCTTTGTCAACCATTTTTAATACGAAATATGCAAAGATTGGTTTGGATAAAGAAGCACCTTCAAAAATACTCGTTGTGGTAATTTTTTTTTCAGTTTCAAGGTTGGAAACACCAAAGGTTTGATGATACGCAAGTTTTGAATCATTGATAATAGCAATAGACAAACCTGGCATTTTCAAGCTATCCATGAGTTGTTCAATATGTCTATTCAAAACAGCGACTTCTACCTGTTCGCCGTTTACTTTTTGAATATAAGTTGCTTCATTTTGTCCGCTTGATGTGATACTTATTAGGCTGATACATACTATGAGAAGTATCTTTTGTAAATGTTTCATTTTTTAAAAGTTTTAATTGTTTTTTGATTTGATTTGTGAATTCACATTCATTGGACAATTTGACTTTCAAAAAGGTTACAAATTCATTTTCAACACCACATTTTACTAAGAAAAGTCGCTCTGCAACATGTACACAAGCGACTCTTCACCATTGAAATATAACCTAATAATCTGATATTTTTTTATTTGTATTATGCTCCTACACAAAAATAATAGTTGCTACTTGAGATAAAACCTCCACACTTGTCTTTCATTACAATTTCCACTGCAATAGTTTTTCCTCCCAACTTATTAAACCCATCAAGTTGTGTTAAGTCTACTGGTGCAGTACCCGTAATTTTCCCACTACATCCATTACTATAATCATGTTCGTAAGTAGCTAAAACTGTTGATTCTTCTTTGGCAATCAGAGTTACAGTATCATCTACAAAAACGTCTCCTTTTCCGTCAGGTTGACTACTTAAAATTAATGTAGCTCCTTTTGGCACCTGGATTTCATAACGTG
Organism: Kordia sp.; assembly: GCF_022447245.1. GTDB lineage: Bacteria > Bacteroidota > Bacteroidia > Flavobacteriales > Flavobacteriaceae > Kordia. Next base: position 60,836 of record NZ_JAKVBC010000002.1, read on the forward strand.
TTGCTTTATAAAATTTTTCTCCTGTTTTTACAACTGGCTGTCCAAATTGCGCTGGTGCAATAAAATAGTTTGTAAAGTCCATAATTTTCAAATTTTAGTTTCCTACTCTCTTTAATAAAGGCTTTTCAGATTCCGCCCTGTCATGAAAAATACAATAGCTACTGGATTCATTTTTGTTGGTTAATAACACTTCAAAGATGGAGTTTTTACGAACCATTTTTTAGAAAAATACCTTAAGTGTCAAAAAATTGAAGCTAAGTGTTTAGAATTTCTGCTTAAAATCAACACTACAATTTTCAATATTAAGTTGTACCTTGGAATCTATGCAGTTTGAAATTTTAAAATCTATAGAAATATTACGGCAAACTCCTTTGACACTCAGTACGATGCTTCATGATTTGTCGAGCGAATGGCTACAACATAATGAAGGAGAAAATACGTGGAGTCCGTATGACATCATCGGACATTTGGTGCATGGTGAGAAAACAGACTGGATCGTTCGAGTCTCTATAATTATGTCTGAAAAAGCAGATAAAACCTTTGAACCTTTTGATCGCTTTGCACAACTACATGACAGTGCTGGAAAAACAATTCATGATTTACTGTAGGAATTTAAAATCCTGATAGCTAAAAACTTAACCGCATTGGAAACACTTAAAATTTCTGAACATGATTTCTCAAGAGAAGGCATTCATCCCGAATTGGGAGTTGTTACTTTAAAACAGCTTTTGGCAACCTGGGTTGTACACGATTTGGGGCATATTGCGCAAATAGCACGTGTGATGGCAAAGCAATACCGCACCGAAGTTGGCCCGTGGAATGCCTATTTGGGAATTTTGAAGAAATAGTTGATACACATGCACAATTCTACAAAAAAAGAAATCAGAAAATTAATCCTCATGGGGATTTTAGTCGTTGCTGCAGGAGAAACTGCCGAATACTTTCTGGACATTTCTCCGTACTTATTGGGAATTACCCGAGGATTTGGATTGGCCGCTCTCGGATTGATGATCATTAAGCTGATAAAGTCAAAAAATGCAGCTTAAAAGTCGTTATTGTATACGAAAATCAAGGTAGGATTGCTTATTTTGCCAGCATCTTAAATTGATCATTATGTCACAAAAAGTACGTTGGGGAATTATTGGTCTCGGAAAAATAGCGCATAATTTTGCGTTTGATCTACGAATTTCTGAAACCGCTGTTTTACAAGGAGTTGCATCGCGAAGTATAGAGAAAGCTACAAAATTTGCTAAAAAATTCAAGGCACAAAAAGCGTACGGTTCTTATGAGGCGCTTGTGAAAGATCCAGATATTGATGTGATTTATATCGCTACACCACATGTACTACATTTTGAAAATACAATGCTGTGTTTACAGTATAAAAAAGCGGTTTTGTGTGAAAAGCCACTCGGGATCAATCTCACGCAAGTGCAAACCATGATACAGGAAGCCAAATCGCAAAATGTATTTTTAATGGAAGCGATCTGGACACGTTTTATGCCGAGTTATCAAAAAGTACTGGAACTGTTGAACGATGGCGCAATTGGAGATGTGATTAGTATTCGCGCTGATTTTGGATTCCAAACGACATTTGATCCTGAAGGACGTTTGTACAATAAAAAACTCGGTGGCGGTTCTCTGCTAGATATTGGAATTTACCCAATTTTCTTAAGTCTGTTAGTATTAGGAATGCCTTCTGACATCAACGCTATGGCACGTATGACAAATACGAATGTCGATAGTTTTATCGCCATGTTATTTGAGTATAAAAATGATGCAAAAGCAGTCTTAGAATCCACTTTTGAAGTTGATACACCAACCGAAGCTTATATTTTTGGGACTAAAGGAAAGATAAAATTACACCGACGTTTTCATCATGCCAATACCATTACTTTGTATAAAAACGGAGAAGAAACTGTTTTTCAACTTCCGCATTCAGGCATTGGCTATATTCACGAAATTGAAGCTGTCAATGAAAACATTCGCAATGGAGATACAGAAAATTCAAAGCTTCCATTAGCTTTCAGTGAACAATTAATCACAATTATTGATCAAGTAAAAGCTAAAATTGGTTTGTGGTATGAGTAAATAAGAATCCTATTTTGATTATTTATACTGTTTTTAGTAGCGTATTTTTGACTACCTTGACAAGATCTAAATTATTTCTTTTGAAACAAATTTGGAGTTTAGTCGTCTACTATGCATACATAATCACCAAAACCGATTCTTACTTTGAATTCAATTTCAATACAAACATACTACAATACGTTTTCACAAAACAATTATTATGGAATTTTAATTGATGGAATTTCTTTGGAAGAACATGCTTTAAATCAAAGTCATATAGATATTACTTCTGGGTTAGTTTCCACTTTTTTAAATTGGCTAAGTGATCCTTTGCAACGAAAAATTGTATGGGAACGTGCATTACCCGAAGGATACACAAAAGTATATTTACCCATTTTAATGTGCGGAACTGATATTGATCTTTGGTCTACCGTAATTATTGCTGAAGTAGAAGCTGACGATCATCATGTATATTGGAATAAACTAGGTTTAGATGATAGTGATTTTGAATACTCACCTGAACCTATAGGAACCACTGTAAATTGGTTTTCTGGAAATACATTGGTATTTAAAAGAACCGAATATGAAACGGTTTTGAATACTTTTAAAAAATACTTGGATGGCAATTTTACAGGAAAAGTATATGACGAAAATCTAAACTAACAACAAAGACGTGCGTAAAAATCTTATTTTAAATAGTATTTTATTGGTATTGCTGATTACCATTAGTTTTGTAGCGTATACAAGTTATACCTTGGAAACTGAAAAACGTGCCTTTAAAGAGGACGCTATTGAACTTTCAGACATTAGATAGGAATGTTTAATGTTGATGCTTGGGAAGAACAGTTTGCAAAAATCATTACCAAAAAACTAGAAGAACTAGAGCTTTCTGGTGGACAACGAGAAGAAGCGCGTGTGAAAGTTGAAAAATTTCTCAATGAATCCATTGATAAGTTTGAACGTGCATATAAAGCAAAAAACGAAAAGGATAAAGACTTTTTAGGACTTTCCCTAAAGAATATTGGTGCCGATTTTTTCGAAATTTTCAGTGAATTAAAAAATCAAGTACCTACGATCACAGAAGATATTCTTAACTTTTTAGAAAGTGAAGAAAATCGTGAAGGCATCAAAGATTATATTCTAGCACAAGTTAATTCGTATACAAAAGATACTTTCCAAAAAATAGATTATACTACTTACAATAACATTCTCGCAAAATACAATGCAGAAACAGGAGAAGATTGTATCGGCTTAATTTCTGAGAAACTGGAAGTTATCAACGATACACAAAACATTTATAATATTATTTTATTAGCAGTATTTGTAACCATGCTTCTACTCTTATTCGTGTTTAAACAAACTTCCAATCTCACCATTGCATTGTATGTACTAGCTGCTGTACATTTATTAGCTTTAGGTGTCTTTCTTCCAATGATTGATATTGATGCACGTATTGCTTCTATGGAATTACAATTGATGGGTGAAGCAATTTCGTTTAAAGATCAAGTGTTGTATTACAAGAGTAAAAGCATCATGGAAGTATCGAGTATCATGCTTTCACAAGGAAAAACCAAAGTTATGTTAGTAGGTATTTTAGTATTGCTTTTTAGTGTAATTTTTCCAGTGACCAAACTCATATCGAGTCTTATTTTAATCTTTAAACGTTCCTTAAAAAAGAATAAGATTATTCGTTTTATGGTGTTTAAAAGTGGAAAATGGTCTATGGCAGATGTAATGGTTGTTGCTATTTTTATGTCATATATCGGTTTTACAGGAATTATTTCAAGTCAATTAGGACAACTGGAAAACAGTATTGAAAGTCTGGAAATTTTATCCACAAACAAGTCTGAACTACAAAACGGTTTCTTTTTCTTTATGGGATTTGTAATTATGAGTATCTTTATTTCACAACGTATTCAAACCATGATGAACGCATCAAACATTGAAGGACTTGAATCGGAAGTAAACACTCATACTGAATCACAAACATAAAATTAAGACAGGTACAGGTTTATATCTTTTTTCTATTCGTTTTTATCGCAACATCAAGCGTTGCGTGATTTGTGGATTATGAATTACTAAGCTATGATGGACTCCCGTTTTTTTACCCAACCAGACATCTTCAAATTTGTAAGCTCCTGATACAACAAAAATCTACTTTCAATAGTTTCCTCATCTGATACCTTTTTTTATTTTAATTCTTCGTGTGGAATTCCCATAACCTCATATGAATACACAAATACAAAATCAGATAATTCATCCAAAAAAACGTTAGAAACTTCCGTTTGATTTTCGTGCTTTAATGCGATATTCAATAGTTCTTGTATTTTACGGTAAGGTTTCTAGTAGAATCATTAAACATAACTTTTACAACAACTAAATCATTTACGGTAGCAACTAAATATTTTAATGGTTCGATCAATCCTAATTTCTCAAAAATCACAAGACCTAAATCCTCTGAGCTATTTCGAATTCCTAGAGTCATGATTTCCAACTTAGAATACATTATTCAACAGAAGTCCTTTCATTTTCCACAACTCCGAATACAAACTAAAAAATACTATAAAAATTTAAGACGACTCGTAAAGCTCTATGTTGACATTCGACAATATTGCTATTTTTTTAATTACTTTTTTAGAAAGAGAAAGCCTTTCTGCTGTTTTGCAGAAAGGCTTTCGGTTACTGTATACCTTCTTAGGTATGTAAGTATAGTGGATTTTTAATATCTATTTTACAAGTTGTACTTCACGCTAAAAATTACGTATCTCGGTTGAATAAAGTATTCGCTAGTGCTTGTTAAGAAGTTATTGGAATTATCTTGATTCAATGATTTTGTGTTTAATAAATTGGTTCCTTGCACAGAATATTCCCATTGACTGTCTTTCTTTTGATACGAAAGCTCTGCTCTTAAGAAGCTGTAATCATTAATTGTACGTTCTTCGTTTTTATAGTTGAAATATGAGTAATCTGCCGTGAAGATGAAACTTTTTAAGAAATACGCATCTATATTTACAAATGGACTGTTGGTAATGAAACGATTTGAATTTTGTCCTTGATCGTAATTGTTGATCGATAGATTATATCCAACTTCAATATTCGGAGCGTTTCTAAAGTTTGTACTAATTCGTGTTTGATACGATTGCGTAAACGATTCATTCACGCTTCGTGCTCCATTTATTTCCTGATTGAATTTTGAAAGTGATAAAGTTCCGCCTAACGAAGTTTTTACTTTTCCAAACATACGCTCAAAACGTCCATTTGCCGTAAATGTTTCATCTGCAAAGTTTGAATTGAAAGGTGTAGAAACACTGTTGGTACTCAAAATATCTGGATTTCCTGAACCATCTGGAATTGTTAAGAATTGTGAACGATTTCGAATTGGATCAATACGCTTGTTGTAATTTAAAAAGGCAAAAATGTTTGTATAATTAAACAGATTGAAACTAAAGTAACTCAAATTCAAATTGTGAGATAAGGCATTTTCTAGTGTTCTGTTTCCTCTAAAGATTGAATTGTAATTGTTGAATACCAAACCTTCTGCCAAATTGTTCACGTCAGTAAAATCGGTTTGCATTTGGTAGGCTAAATTCAAATTCTCAGAATCTTTAAACTGCACTCTAATATTTGCATCTGGAAGAAAACGCGTAAACGTATCTTTAAATTCCGATCCAGATTGTGTATTATTTACATTATAGGCATGTGCTGTAACTCCTGGTGTAAACGTGAATATTCCAGATTTTATTTTATAGTGCATTCCGATATACGTATCTGAAAAATTATATTTCACATCATTTTTTACATCTTGTTGCGCACTGAATAAGGTCAACTTACTTCCACTGTCTAATAACTGGAAAATTTCAGAATCAAATTGTTGCGAACTCAAAGTTGTACCTGCCGTAATGTTGATATTACTTTTTTGATTTAATACATACCAATAATCCAAGCGGGCATCCAATTTGTTGGTTTTTACACGTCTATCTTGTGCAATATCTAAAAATGTTTGCGATGTGTTTAATCCTAATAAATCTGTAAAACGGAATTGTTCGCTTTGTGCCAAGCGTGCATTGTAAAACGGATCTTCATCTTGGTATAAATGCTGTGCCTCTAAAGCAAAAATATGATTATCATTTAAAGTATAATAATAGTTTAAGTTTTGATTAAAACTAAATGGGTTTTGCGATTGACGTTCATCAATATCTCCTAATAAAGATGAAAAGAAATCTTGTGTTTCTATTTGCCGCGACACTTTTCCAAATACATCATAATCGAGCTGATTTTTACTATTTGGCTTATAAATTGAACTCAATTTAAACAATCCTAAATCGCTTTTTTGACGTGTCGTTGTTGAAGTAATTTCATCAGGTGTAGTCGCATCAATATAATCATTGATACTATTTTCCTGCAGTTCTATTCGTGAACCTGAATAAATAGCAAATCCACTAATATCCCAAGTTTTCTTTGGAGCATAACTGAAGTTTGCTGCTCCAAATTTAGAGTCTATAGCTTTTGCTCGATTGTTTCGCAATGTCAAGAAACCAATGTCGCTGGAGGCCACATTAAAATTAGTTCCTGTATTTCTTCCCACATTTTTAAATCCTCCTGTAAAATTAAAATAGTCACGTTGGGTGAACGGAATGGAGCCAATATTATTGAGGTCAGTAATAATATTTACGCTATATTTTGGACTGTAATAAAATAATCTCGGATTCGCAAGATAGCGTTCTTCAGGACCAAGTCCACCAGTTATTTCTCCAAACCAAAAGTTCTTCTTTCCTTCTTTTAGCTTGATATTAATTGCGACATTATCTTCATCATTCCCAAGTCCACGCATTTGCGATACATCATTGTGATTTTTTAAAACCTCAACCTTATCAATTGCGTCTGCTGGAATATTTTTCGTGGCTAATTTACTATCACCATCAAAGAAATCTTTTCCTTCCACCATCACTTTACTTACTGCCTTTCCTTCTACTTCTATTTCACCTTCATCAGTGACTTCAACACCGGGCAGTTTTTTTAGGACATCGCCTAGCTTCTTTTCCGAACCATTTTTAAAAGAATCTGCATTGTAAACAATGGTATCTCCTTTGATAGTTACGGGCATTTCATAGGTTAGTTCTACCGCTTTCAGTTCATTATCGGGCTTCATCACAAAATCCTTTGTAATATCTGTTTCTTTCGTTGTAATAGAATCATTGATTGTTGCCAAACCAATAAAACTTACTTTTATAGCATACGTTGTATTTTTTTTTAATGCCAATCGAAAACGCCCTTCATTATTGGTAATTCCATAAGATTCTAAGGTGTTTGTAGCTTTGTTGAGCGCTATAACATTAGCGAGTTCTAAAGGCTTGCCCACGCTATCTTTTACAATACCTTCTAGTTTAATTTGGGCAATAGTAGCCTGTGCTATGAAACATAGCAGAATAAACAGTATATTTTTCATTGGTGTTTTTTCTTCTGATTAGTAAGTTTGTTCAACAGATGTTATCTTCTGCCTTTACCCCTTCCGCCGCGACCGCGACCACGATACATATCGCGCATTTCTTTCATTTTATTTTTTACAATTTCATTATATTCTTTACGCGTAACTTCTTCGCCTTTTGTGGGTTCTTCTATGATTTCTTTTTCTCCTGGATTCATTACAATCTTAGAACATAAAATTGTTGTTCTGTATGAATTTACTTCTAAAATCAATCCTGGTAATCCCCAAAATTCTCCTGGCCCTTGATTGATTGGAATGTCGAGTGTATACCAAGCTGTTACTAAAATTTCTTTTGGAATATCTACTTGGCTAAATGGATCATCTAATGCTTTTACAGAGTCCTTTTTACGTTCTTCAGCAGTTTTCTCTTTATCATCTTTTCGTTTCTTAGGACGCATAGAATTAAAATCGAGTTCATCAACCTTTTTTAGAGCTGTAGCTTTGAAACAAAGGTATTTTCCAATTTGTTTGGTTTCACCTTCCATTTTCCATTCTAGTTTTTGCAAACTGTCTTTGATTAAGAATTTTTTACCAAAGAATTCTTTGGATTCCATAATTACACCTTTCTTTACATCTTTATATTGTTTTCCTTGTGTAAAACTTCCCATCATCATTCGACCAAATCCGCCACCTTTTCCTGGCGCTTCAATTTTTTCTTCCTCTTTATAGGTTGATGCTGTTTGTGTGAAATCAAGAATGTAAACTTTTTCCAAATAATCCTTCATCATTTCTTGTACACGCTTTTTTTGTCCGGCAGACATCTGTCTTCCTTTTCCGCCCCAACTATCCATATCTACAGTTGTTTTAGATTGATAGTAGGCTTTTCCTTGAAAATTCTGAGCAAATACGGCGGTTGTGCATAAAACTAAGCTCCAAAGTAATAGTCTTTTCATTTGTAAGGTTTTTATGTTTTTCATCTTTATTTCTATTGTTAGTATAGAATAGCGATAAAAGTTACACTTTTAACTTTAATAAGACACAAATTTTTAACTAGAGTTTAATTTTCTTCCGTTAAATTTTTATTAAAAAATCAAATAAGGCGCTTTAACAGAATGGTCACTGTTTTTATTTCTCCTTTTTTAGTTTTTAGTTTCAACTTGACTGTTTTATCTTTTTGGCGTAAAATTTCTCTACACTTTCGTACACTTTTTACATCTACATCATTAATTTCAAGCAATTGGTCTCCTTCACGAATTCCTTTTTCATACGCTTCTGCTGCCGTAATTACATTAGAAACTTTAATCATGTCAGCTTCTCTAGCTAACGAGATACCACTACGTGGAAATCGAAAAGTTTTTTTGAACGAGTCACTCGGTTTTAAATAGATTTTTTTCTGCTTGTAATCAAGAATCGTATTAAATCTACTGATGATTTTTATACCTAAAATCCCTGTGTATTCTGCAGAAGCCATGACGCCTGCTTTACTATTTGACAAATCGATTGGCATTTCTCCAAAGGTAAAATCACCAAATTGCAAACCTGCCACTTTTCCAATCTTAAAGTTAGATGACGTTGTTAATCCTTCTGCTTTATTTTCAATCGTTTTTTCCATCAGACTTTCCATGTTTTTTTCTTTCACAAAAGGTGTATTGAGTAAAAACGTCATATTGGCTCCAGAATCAAACAGAAAGTTTCCTTTAAACTTTTGATTGTTAGTTAGTGTAAATTCAAGATTTACTTGCGGAATTTGACTGTAATCAAACGTTGCTTCTACTGTTTTGTAAGCGTCTTTTCCTTGAATTTCCTCAGCATCATTATAGAGTTTTATCACATTGTTATCATAATCAATTTGCGTCACATATTGTTGCATGATATTGTTTCCGATAATGCCGTCTATTTGTTGATTGCTTCTTTTAGACAAACGTTCCAAATCAACTAAAACAGTGTGTGCATTGTGCACGCTTATACTTCCAATATGATATTTTTGCGATAGGGCAATATTATACATTTCTGTTCCTGCTGCTCCTTCTGTTGGCTGCTGATAATCTGCTTTTATGCCAATTTTCTTTGCCACATTTTCATCCAATACAGCTGTCGAAGCTCCTGTATCAAACACGAAATTTAAAGGTTCGTCATGATCATTTATTTTGACTTTGATGAACATCAATTCATCATTTTCAAACGGAATTGTAGCTACTTGTGCTTGTGTTACAGGTATAAAACTTATCAGGAAAAATGCACAAATTGCAATATATTGTAAACGTATTTTCATGGGGTTATCCTCCTATTTCAATTCTAATTTCATTACCATCACCTCTTCCATTTCCACGGTAACGCTCTGTCATTTCTTTGGTTTTCTTACGCATAATTTCTTCAAACTTTTCTGCATTTACCTTTTTCCCTTTTGTTGGCTCCTTAATGCTTACTCTGTTTTTTGGGTTCAATACAATTTTACTGCATACAATTGTTTGCGTACCATCATTTACTTCTAAAATCAAACCAGGCAATCCCCAATACATTCCTGGTCCAGCATTTACAGGAATTTCCGGCGCATACCAAGCTGTTACGGTTACTTTTTCTTTGGTTACTTCTGATTTTTTTTCATCAGTATTAAACGACATAGAACTTACTCGTTCCATTTCAATAGTACGTGTGGCTTTGTAGCAAGTATATTGCCCGATAAACTTGGTTTCATTTTCAAGTTTCCATTCATTATCTTTTAATTCATCTTGTACCAAGAATTTTTTTCCTAGAATTTCTTGTTCGTTTGCGTATCGTTTTTCTTTTGTGTTTTTATATAAGGTTGAAGATTGTCCATCGCCCACAACCATAATTTGAAAACCATTGCTTTGAGGTGAAGGTGCTGCTAGTTTTTCTTCTTGTTTGTAGACAGACTCATACGGTGTGACTGTTAATTTGTATTCTTTTTGAAACTGCTTTTGCAACATTGCATTCAGTTTTTCTTGCATATCCTTATTGATTCCTTGCCCTTGTGCAACACTGTCAATTTCAAAATTCATTTTCATACTAGTTTTATAGGTAGCGACTCCTTGAAAGTCTTGTGCATATAACAATGCATTGACAAGCATAAAGACAAATGCGATAATTGATTTCGTATAATTTTTCATAATTACTTTATGTTTTTAGTTTTTTGATGGTACAAATATGAAACAGTTTCTTTTTGATTTTGGTTAATGAACGTTAACGAGTGTTAACCAATGCTGTACTATGTCAAATAACTTCTTACTTTTGGATTGTTAATTACATTAAAATGAAGCAACAACGCTCTTCTTCTTGGATTTTATATGCAATCATTGCAACCATTGCTATCACAATTGCTGTACAGATTTATTGGAATTATAAAAACTACACTGTTAATAAACAACAATTTATGAATCAGGTACAGATTAGTTTGGATAATGCTGTTGAAGCATATTATGCAGATTTTGCCAAGCAAGAAAAGATGATGTTTGTTACTATGGATGCTTCTAATCTTGGTAATGTACCAACATTTGAGCAGCTCAAAAATATGGATATTGATTCTATATTACGAATATTTAGTCATGAGTGATATAAACATCTTGACAATATAGTTATTGATGCTAGAGTAGAAGGGCTTGAGTATCCCAAAGAATCCATTGATTCCTTATTAAAATCTACACAATCAACTATGAGAGCTCAATTTGCAAAATTCAAAAATGAAACAAAACAATATAATGATAGTATACGCTTGTTTAATGAAATATCATCTTTATATATTTCTATTTCCGAAGATTCTTTGAACTTTAAGAAGCTAAGAACTTTTTTGGACACAGAATTGGATCGAAAGAAAATTGAAATTCCATATCGTTTGCAACTTTCTGTTAACAAAAAAGTGATTGGAGAAATTGGAGATGATACACTTCCAGAAGAAACTTTGCAAACGTATTCAAAATCTGCCTACCAAAAGCCTGGAGAAAAATTGGGTCTTCGCTTTGCAAACATTTCTAAAGCCGTTTGGAAAAAGAGCATGTTTGGCATTTTGTTATCTACATTGCTTTCGTTAGCAATTATTAGTTCTCTATTGTATTTATTGCGAATTATCCGTCGTCAGAAACAATTGGCTGAGATCAAAAATGATTTGATCAGTAATATTACACACGAATTTAAAACACCGATTACTACCATCTCTACAGCATTGGAAGCCATTCAACATTTTGAAGCTATCAAAGATCCTGAAAAGACACAGAAATATTTATCCATCTCAGATAAACAATTGAAAAAATTGCATGTAATGGTGGAAAAATTATTGGAGACAGCTACCCTTGACAGTGAAAAATTATTGTTGAAGAAAGAAAGTGTTGACGTCATTGATTTTGTTCAAAAAGTAACCGAAAAACAACGTACACTTTCAAACGAGAAAACACTTTCGTTTCGAAGTAATGTAGAAAGTCTATTAACAGATATTGATCCTTTCCATTTTGAAAATGCTATTACAAATTTGATTGATAATGCACTTAAATATGGTGGCGACACTGTGGAAGTGAATGTAACCAAAGTATTGGAAACTATTGAAATTACCGTTTCCGACAATGGGAACGCTATTGACAAATCGCAACGAGAAAAGATTTTTGATAAGTTTTATAGAATTCCGAAAGGAAATACACACGACGTCAAAGGTTTTGGAATTGGATTGTATTACACCAAAAAGATTATTGAAAAACACAACGGAACGATTCAATTGGTTCCAAACGCCAATCATACTATTTTTAAAATTACGCTGTTATCATGACAAGAAATACGATAAAATTACTTTTGGCAGAAGACGAACCTGCTTTAGGACAGATTGTGAAAGAAACCTTAGAATCACGTGATTTTGAAGTGTTTTTGTGTGAAAATGGAGAAGAGGCGTATAAAGTATATCAGGAAGTACAACCAGAAATTTTGGTTTTGGATGTTATGATGCCAAAGAAAGATGGTTTTACATTAGCGCGAGAAATTCGCCAAGAAAATTCAACAATTCCTATTATATTTTTAACAGCTAAATCGCAAGTAAAAGATGTGGTAGAAGGTTTTCAATACGGCGGAAACGACTATTTGAAAAAACCGTTTAGCATGGAAGAATTGATTGTGCGTATACATGCGTTATTAAATCGAATTCATTTAAAACAAGATCATACACAAATTCCGATTGGAAATTACACCTTCAATCATACACAACAGCAACTTATTTGGGAAGATACTTCTCTACAATTGACACATCGGGAATCTGCTTTGCTATTTCATTTATCTGAAAAACGAAATGCAGTTTTAGACAGAACATTTATTCTCAACAAACTTTGGGGCGATGATGACTTTTTTAATGCTCGTAGTATGGATGTTTTTATCACCAAACTTCGTAAAAAACTAAAAAACGATCCTGAAATTCAGATTGTGAATGTACGTGGTTTTGGATATAAGTTGATTTGCTAATTTTTAGATTTTTAAACCTGTTAGACTTGTCTTGTAAGAATAATACAGCAAAATACCAAAAAAACAAAACTTACTATCAGTATCTCGAAAAAATGAGCCCCTTAATCAAGATATATTCTAGTTAATTGAAATACTGAAAGTCCCTAAAAGCACATAAAATAAGGGTTCAATTTTCTTTTCTCAGAGTAAATTGATACTTGATATATTTGTAATTATGAATTAAAAAAAGCATTAACGTAGACATTTTACACATACTACTAATATGATTAAATTCAAAAAAGGGTAATACATAAAATCATAGAGTATTTCTGAAAGACCAAATTGATATAAATGCTGAGACCATCAGTGATACCTAGATAAGCATATACCATGGAAAACGGATGTTAAAAACACAACACAAATATATTCAACAAAGAAAAAGAAAAGCTTTTCCAAATTATATCAAGCCAACATGAACCTTAAGCAGGGTTCAGAGATGTGCATCATCTTGTAAATGATTTACAACATTATTTGGATGAATGTTGTTATCGCTTTAAAAAGAAACTCTGTTAAAGAAAGTATTTTTGACAACTTCTTGAATAAAATGTTCAATACGGCACTATGTCTTGTCAAAAATATTGGTAACCAAACACATAAGTTAAAAAGAGAATTAGCCATTTTATCAATTTTTATAAAACAGCATTTGAAAAAAGTAATCATTGTCGAGGATATACTTTTAATAGAAAAAGTACCCAAAACAAAAAGCTAGAGTATTAAGTTTGTTGCAAATGATGGTTTTCCAACTTATGAAAGTGATTTAGGATTGACTATGCAAATTGATGCATTTTGGAACGGAAGTGTGGAAGATTTCGAAGAAGATAATATTAATATGCCCTACGGGAAATAAAAGAGCCAAAAGATTAGCTAAAAGATAGTGATTTGGGTGGGTAAACTCAAGGACTTCAAGACTACATCAAAAATTTGAGAAAAAATAATCCAAATACTTAAATTTTCATAATTTAAGAAGATAATTAAGACAAAAATAAGAACTAATGAAATATTTAATATTAATACTTTTTTCAACAGTAGTAACAGCTCAAAATATAACTATTGAAACTTATGTAAATAATTTTTTTTACTGGGGTATTTCAAATCCGATAACAGTTAGTGTAGATGGTTATGATCATAATAGTTTTCAGCTTAAAACTGATAATGGATCAGTAGAAAGAATTGAGGGCAACAATTTTTCTATTAGTCCAAAAAAAACAGGAAATTTAAAAATTTCTGTTTATGATGAATCAAATACTAAAATCGCAGAAAAGACAATGCATGTTTTAGATTTGAGATTCAAAGCGATTTTACGTATGTCTTATGATGAAAAAGATAATCCAATTTTAAAGAGATCTAGAGGGATTAAAATAGTAGTTGATCACCCAACAATAACTTTAAGTATAAATCCAACCATAAAATATCAGATTTTGATTTTACGCGGGGAGAGTATTATTTTTGACATATATCATGAAAGTTCTTTATTTAATGATGAAATAAAGAAAAAGTTACTCAACTGTCAATCTGGTGATATTTTAATAATACGTGATATTACTATGTCTTCAAAAAATGACGAGGAAATAAGATTATCTGATCTAAGTTTTAAAATTTAAGTAACTCTAACACTACAAATTAATTCCTAGTAAGATAGGACTACTGTAAAAGTAAATAACAGAGCTGTTTTTTGGTGTAGCTTTTTTGCATAATAAAATTTGCGTTGAAAACACGAATTTCATAATAAGAAAGGATCATATTTAGTAAGTTTTACTGCTATAAAGTAAAAGGTTCCTTGGACTCTCGTTGTACTTTCCAAATCGTTTTTAAGGCTTTACTAATATACATCGAAATGGGTATTTATAAAATGATAGTCAAATCTGAGTGTTTGCTTTTTTTAAGAAAAAGCGAGCTTTTACAGCTCGCTTTTTTTTTGATCCTATCCTGCAGATTCACATTCAGATGGAACACCACCAGTAAAGCTTCTACTTGTGTATGGCTCGTATGGCTCGGCTGGTGGACCAGAAGGACAATCTCTTGAACAATCACAACGACTTCCTGAAATTCCTCCAACTAGGTCATTTCTCAATTGTACTGCATCAAAACTAGAGATAGCTCTCTTATTTAGTTGCAGACTTTTTAAGTTTCTTTTTTTCATAATAAAAAAATTTATGGTTTATGCATGTAAGTTCACATAGTGAATATTTGTTACCCAATCCAACCCTTTTTTTTTAAACACATTATCTAATAGCTAAAAATAACAAAAACTCACCCAAGATTATAAGCTCAACACTCATAAAGAATACTAGATAATAAATAGTACAATACATATGTGTAAAGTACTTACTGGCGCGCGCATCCTTTGTGAAAAAAATTAGAACTATATCATATGAAAACACTAAAAAACAGCTCAAAAGCCAGACAAGCTATCCAAAAGTTATAAATATTCAGATTTTAAGAAACCATCAATAATAGAAGATATTTCTCATCAATTGGCTGAAAGCATTCAAATCTTCTATCAAAAAAAACGACTTCAAAACTTTGAGGCTAATTTTTTGTCATTTTTTAAGTAATAAATTTTTATGTGGAAATAATACTAATCTTGAATTCTTACATAAAAATAGTTCAGAAGCAATCGTAGTAACAGAAGAAATCAATACATTTTCAAATTGACAGATAGTTTCTACAACTATGGCGCATTTTTTTGTAATTTGCCATTTATGAAGCGTTTGATTCTTTTTTCTCTTTTGTTTTGTTCGATGTTTGTTTTCGGTCAAAAATCTATCACAGCAACGTTACAACATCAAGATAGTTTGGTTGTGGATCGTTTTGTAGCCATGGATAATTTTGGTGCTTTATATGTGATTCAGAATAATATTTTAATCAAAAGAAAAGATGGAAAAGAATGGCAATACAATAATTTACAGTTAGGAAAAATTACATCTGTTGACATTCTAAATCCGCTAAAAATCACCTTGTTTTATGAAGATTTTAATACCGTTATTGTGTTAGATAATACGCTGAATGAAATCAAACGTATTGACTTTAATATTACAGGCGAGTTCAAAAATCTTGCGGCAGCAACTACGGCAAACGATCGAAATTTTTGGATTTTTGATACCAATACTCAACAATTGGAAGTGTTTAATTATGTTCAAGAAAAAACACCTGTTCAAAATTTACCAATTCCAGAAAAATTCATCACACTAAAAAGTAATTACAATTTTTGTCGCGTATTGACAGAAACCACCTTGTATCTATATAATATCTACGGAAGTTTACTATCGCAAAAACTATTAGCTGGTGTAACAGATTTTGACATGACGAATGAGGAAGTCATTTTTTTAAAAGACAAACAGCTATATTTTACTAGCAATGACGACATTTATCTTATAAATTTGCCGTCTGAAAGAATTGCTATAAAACAGTTTTCGCTTCACGATGATATCTTGTATATTTACGACGGAGTTATCTTGTATCAATTCCAATTCAAAAAACCAACTAAAGAATAAATAGAACGAATATTTTTTAGAATCGATTATAAAATCCAATAGTCTGATTTTAAAGCAAACACCTAATCACAGAATCACATGCATGTTGCAATTGCAGGAAACATAGGCGCAGGAAAAACAACGCTCACAAAATTATTAGCAAAACATTATAATTGGGAACCACATTTTGAAGATGTAGTTGACAATCCATATTTGGATGATTTTTACACACAAATGGAACGTTGGAGTTTTAACCTTCAAATTTATTTCTTAAATAGTCGTTTTAGGCAGGTTTTACAAATCCGAGAAAGCGGAAAAAAGATCATTCAAGATCGTACTATTTATGAAGATGCTCATATTTTCGCTCCAAATTTACACGCGATGGGATTAATGACGAATCGCGATTATGAAAACTATCAATCTCTTTTTGAATTGATGCAAAAGTTGGTTGATGCGCCTGATTTATTGATTTATTTGCGCGCAGATATTTCAACATTAGTAGCACAAATTCACAAACGCGGACGCGATTATGAAAATTCAATTAGTATTGACTACTTAAGCCGATTGAATGAACGCTATGAGGCTTGGATTTCACAGTATACGCAAGGAAAATTATTGATAATTGACGTGGACGACTTGGATTTTGTAGACAATCCAGAAGATTTAGGGAGTGTTATTAATAAGATTGACGCAGAAATTCACGGGTTGTTCTAAACACAAAATTTCTAAAAATACAAAAGCCATTCTCAACAGAATGGCTTTCTTTTTTACTGCGCTTTTAGCAACCTGTATGACACGTTCTACAGTGTAATGGATCAGAAAGCGGATGTGCATTGGTAATGCAATTTCCACAGGTTTGTCCACTACAATTGTTGGTATACGTTCCGCCGCTTCCGCTTCCGCCACCAGTATCACAGTTTACATCTTCCGTTTCGAATGGAGGAAATTTTCCTCCGCGGATGTTTGACAAATTAGATACATTCATTTTTCCTAATGACAATTTGCTTTCAAACTTCTTTTTTTTCATGGTGTAATATTTTGTGGTTAATAAATACACATAAGGTATATATTTTAAAAGCTGCTTATTTTGGGTTTCACCATAAGATTTATACGTATATACTTGAAAAAAGAGGTGTTTTGCCCAAAATTGTTTAATTTTCTAAAAAATCACTTGTCATCTCTATGTTCAACTTTCTTAAAGGATTTACGGATCATCATAAAAAAGCGATTGCCAAGCTATATGTAGCATCTAATTTTTCAGTGTATGATTTGGAAACTGAATTGCAGTCTTTTTATAAAAAAACTTCCCAAAATGAATTGACATTTAAAAGAATTACGAATGGTTTTACTGTAGATGTTGACATTCAAAATATTACTAAAAAGGAAATTATTACAACGACACGTTTACAGTTGTTGCAAAATGAAACCATTATTTATGTAGTTGCAGAACACATTGAAATTGATCTTTCTTCGTATCAAGAGACCAAAAAAGAGGCTAATTTTGACATGCGCAAACAAACTTTTTTTAAACATCTTCAACACTATTTGCTAAGACTACAAGACGATCATTTGTACGCACTAAAAAATCTGGAACAACTTCCTTTTGTTACTTCCATAGATTTGGAGATACAAAATTTCATTTTTCACGTACTACAAGAAGAAGAATATATTCTCAGTATTTTGGGCGTAAGTGAAGTGAATATTGATACCGAAAAGTATCCCAAACTGGCAACATGGCATTTCGTATTGACTTCTGATCGTGTTTTTTTACTAGTAAAAGATGCAGAACGTAATTTCTTTGTCGTGAATGTTTCTAGCAAAAACTTTTCTATTCAAGAAAGAACAGGGAAAGATTTGATTAGCTCAGAAAAGATATCGTTCTATACCGAATTTATGAACGATACTGTATATACACAATTGCTCCCTGTAGTAACCGCCAAAGGAAATCGTTTAGGTGTTTTTGGTGATGTTTTGGCTAACAAATACCATAAAAAAGAACAGCATTTACAATTAGCTTCTCACCTATTTCAATTGCAAAGTATAACTTCAGATTTGCTCATAAATGAACTCAAAGCAGATTTGATTCCGTACTTAAAACGCTTGAAAGTTGTACATGAACAAAAAGAAGCTATTTTAAAAGTATTTGCTAAACATATTCCTATTCATAAAAGTTTTGGTTTCAATCTCGTTCAAGTTGTAACGGATTGGCAACTTCCACTCTCTGAACAACGAAAGTTATTGGCTATTTTACAACCGTTTCAAGCAAAAGGATTTACCACACATACGATTTCTTTTCATGAACATGTACATACATTGTTTATTGAAACGGAGAAGAACGCAGAACGTATATTTGAGTTCAATTTGAACTTTGCAAAACATTTGAAAAATGCGAAACGATTTTCGGATGCAATTTCTATATACAGAATGATTTATGCATCGCTTCCAGATGATAGTATTACCGATTTGTTACCAACAAAAACCACAAATATTTTTAATGGTGAAGGCGGTCGCCAATTGAAAGTTACCATTTTAGAAGCGATTTTGGAGATGCAACAAGAATTAAACGAAGATATTTCTGAAGCTATTCATGCATTGGCAGAATTGCAGCCGTTGGTTATGACAAGAATAGAAGCATTAATTATACATGAAAGTCAGCAGCACAAAGCAGTCATCATTAAAGAAATATTGCAAGCACAAACATTGACTATTGAAAATAATATTCCTGAAAATTCGTATCAACCCATAGAAAAAAAGGAAATTCTACAAGAAGTCGTACCAAGTTGTTTTAAAGAAGCAAAAGGTTTTTTTGACGCTATGAACAATTTTATTGCCGCTTTAAATCCTCCAGATTATGAAGCTGTTATTTCTTTTTCTGATCGTTTAAACACAGAAAATCATCCTGAAATTTTGCAACGTATTACTGCAATTTGCAATGCCTTACAAATGGAGATTCCAGAATGCTATATTGGACGAGGGACGTATGCCAATGCTGTAATTGGTGTAGAAGGGAAACCTTCCTTTTTGATTATTGGCAACGATTTTTTAAATCCAAAAAGTATTCGGTATTTAGAACCAAATGCTTTGGTATTTTTGATTACGATAGAGTTGGCGCACATGTATTTTGAACACTCAAAAATTACCGCCACCGATGTTTGGCGTGGCGCAGCTGATAAAGGATTTAGTTTGGTAAATATGTTGTTAACCGTACTGCCTTTTGCAGGAAATATTGGAACTATTTTTGGAAATGTTTCGGATATTGAAAAGTATGGAAATATCCTGCAACGTGTAGAGCAAGTAGCCAATGTTGCTGAAAAAGGAAAAGAAGTAAAGGAGTTAAGCGAAAAATACAATTTGAATCCTTTTAGCAAAAAAGCAGCAACTGCAGATAGTTCTCAAAACCTTTTGATTACTTCCCGTTTGATGGAGATTGTTGCCGATAAAGTTGCCTTACTTTTTTGTAATGATTTAAAAGCTGCCGCGAAAGGCTTATTAGTTGGCACCAAATTTTATGAAGACTACCATCCGTTAATCCATCAACATGGAATACAAACTTTTCTATCACAAACGAATGCCAAAGATGAGTTCATGCATCAGGAGTTAATCATTCGTTTGAAGAGTCTGTGTAGTTTCTATTTGTCAGATACCTTTGAAGCTTTAAAACAACAATTACATTCCTCTTAAAACTGTATACATTTGAAAGATTCCTCAACACAATTAGACGAACCGTATTTGCTAACTATTGAAGAAGTAGTTCATGAAAAATTAAAACTTTTAGGTCTTAAAGATGGAGACACATTAATTGATTTAGGTTGTGGTGATGCCAGAACATTAATTGCTGCAACTAGGCTTGCAGACATTCGTTGTATTGGCTATGAAATTTTACCAAAAGCCTTAGCAACTGCCAAAAGCAACATAGAAGCCTCTGGACTTACAGAGCGTATTGAAATTATTGAAAAAGATTTTTTGGAAGCGGATGTTTCTAAAGCCACAGCATTGATTTTATACCTAACACGAAACTCTTTAGGACAACTATCCCTAAAACTCGAAAATGAGCTTCCAAAAGGCACTAGAGTCATTACTCATGATTTTGATATTCCTGCATGGAAAGCTGAAAAAGTCATTAAATTTAAGTCTAAAGAAGCATTTTGGTTTACCTTTTATGTGTATTGCGTTAAATAATATTAACGCGCATTTTTCTTTAAACCATTTTTGTTCAGAAGAATTAAAAACATTCCGATACCAAATCCGCTGAAAAGTCCTCCAAAATGCCCAGCATTGTCAGTTCCTGCTGAAAATATTCCTAGCAAGAGACTTATTCCTCCAAACAAACCAAGCAACATCCAAAAATGAGAGCGATCGTATTTTGGAATTATTTTAAAAATTAAAAACGCTAACAACAAACCATACAATCCAAAAATAGCTCCTGAAGCTCCTACACTTACTGTATTTTCATGCCAATAAATGCTCGCTAAACTTGCCAAAATCCCACAAACAATATAGATAAATACTAGTTTTACAGGACCAAGTATCTTTTCTAAAGAAACACCTCCTAAACCTATCCCAAATATATTTAAAAGCAAATGCATTAATCCTGCATGAATAAGCGTTGATGTAAACAATCGCCAATACTCACCATGTAAGACTTCGGGCCTTCTGTTTCCTCCTATTTCTAACAATTCTTGAGGTGTTGGAGAGATAATATTTAATCCTGCAAAAATCATCCCTAGAAAAACAATCATATTTGCTAAAATTAATATTGCGGTTCCTTTGTATTCTCCTCTAGGATTTAAAAACACTAACAAATCTTTTAGATCATCTTCTTTTAAAGGCTTCTTCTGTCTATATCTTACCAATTCTTTTTTATCAATTTTCGGAATTACAATCATGATAAATATGATAAAAGAACCAATAGCTAATGATCCAAAAACCCAAGGAAGAGACGTTTTAAATCGTTCTTCGAAAGCTTTTTTATGTGGAATTAGGATGATTTGTTCATTAAGTATTTTTACTGGATAATTTTCTTTGATTGCATTTAAAAAACCATCTTTATCATCAGAATATCCTAATTTTTCAAAATAGTTGACATCATGAAAATCGTATGAATTGAATTGCTTTCTAGAAACTTTTATAAAACTTCTGTACGCTTTATTTTTCCTACTTTCATTGCTTCTATTACTAATGTTTATGGAATATTTTATACCATACCAAATATTCTCTGCAGATTGAAAAGGAGTTGCAAAGTATAAGTAAAAGTCTAAATGTTCATTATGGCGACCTGAAACCCTTGCTGTTACATAAGAAGAACTTTCATATTCATCAACTTAAAAGTTTTCTATTTTAAAGTATTTTTCATTTTTTAAATTTTTGATTTCTGAAATGTCAGCTACTTTTTTTAAGTCATAGGCGCTTCTAATAAGGTAATCTTGACTTGTGCATAATGGAATAACTATAGCGATAGCCATTGCGAATTGATATGCAAAATATCCACTACCTCTTTCACCTCGAATATTTAGAATTCTAACTCTTTTACGAAGGAAAACAATGATTACAATAATAGTAAGTGCAATTGGTACCCAAAAGGTAAGAAGTTTTTCTTTTAAGGGAAGTATTCCGAGTTCTACATCAAACAACCAACGAAAAATTCCATAAAATAAAATGGTTCCTATAGCTACTAGCAAAAAAGGAAGAAATACTTCTCTAATTTTTATGTTGAGATCTTTCATCTATATAAATAATGGGGAATTAAATGTGGGATGTTTTTCTTATGATCAACATAAGTTTAGTGGTTTTTACACATCTAATGTTACAGCAAACTATGATTAACTAGGAGTTTTATACTATTTTGAATTGTTAAAATTTATTTTCACTAAAAAAAGCCGCAATCTTTCGATTACGGCTTCTAGTAAAAAAATATGTCGGTTTTTTATAGATTTTCTTCTTTCATTGTAACTACATTCAATGCAACCTCAGCTTCATTGGCTTCTTGTACATTTACTTGAATTACATTTTTATCAACTTCTTCAGACATTGCATGATCTTCTCCTGTATGTCCTCCTAAGATTGGAGCAATTACCAATCCAATTAAACATGTTAATTTGATTAAGATGTTCATTGATGGACCAGAAGTATCTTTGAATGGATCTCCAACAGTATCACCTGTTACAGCTGCTTTGTGTGCGTCAGAACCTTTATATGTCATTTCTCCGTTGATTTCAACTCCAGCTTCAAATGATTTTTTAGCGTTATCCCAAGCTCCACCAGCGTTGTTTTGGAAGATTGCCCAAAGTACACCACTTACTGTAACTCCTGCCATATATCCACCTAGCATTTCTGCGATAGCTTTGTTTTCCATTCCGAATGCTAATGGTACAAACGCAATTGCTAATGGGAATCCGATAGTTAACAATCCAGGTAACATCATTTCTTTTAAAGATGCTTTTGTAGAAATTGCTACACATTTGTCATATTCTGGTTTCCCAGTACCTTCCATAATTCCAGCTATTTCTTTGAACTGACGACGTACTTCGTATACCATTTCCATTGCTGCTTTACCTACTGCATTCATTGCTAACGCTGAAAATACTACAGGAACCATTCCTCCGACAAATAACATTGCTAATACTGGCGCTTTAAAGATGTTAATTCCGTCAATTTCAGTAAAGGTTACATAAGCTGCAAATAATGCTAACGATGTTAAGGCTGCAGACGCAATAGCGAATCCTTTTCCTGTTGCTGCTGTTGTATTACCAACTGAGTCTAAGATATCTGTACGCTCACGTACAATTGGATCTTGCTCACTCATTTCAGCAATTCCTCCTGCGTTATCTGCAATTGGACCAAATGCATCAATTGCCAACTGCATAGCAGTCGTTGCCATCATAGCCGAAGCTGCCATAGCAACTCCATAGAATCCTGCAAATGCATACGATGCCCAAATTGCTCCAGCAAATAATAATACAGAAGCAAATGTAGAAATCATTCCTGTTGCTAAACCAGCAATAATGTTGGTTCCTGCTCCAGTACTTGATTTTTGTACAATTTCTAAGATTGGTTTTTTACCTAATCCTGTATAATATTCAGTTACAGCAGAAATAACTCCACCTACAAATAGTCCAACTAAGGTAGCATAGAATACACGCATTGCAGAAATATCAACTTTTCCTTCTCCAAAGAACTCCATTTTCATAGTTTCTGGAAGCATATATGTACATAATGCAAAACAAGCAACTGCTACCAATACAATTGACGTCCAGTTCCCGACATTCAACGCACCCATAACTTGTGCTTCTTTAGCATCGTTATTTTTAATTTTCACTAACATCGTTCCGATCACAGAAATGATGATTCCTGCACCAGCGATTGCTACTGGCAATAATACAGGTCCAATTCCACCAAATCCTTCGTTTGCGATATTTCCTCCCATATCCTTAATGATATAGTTTCCTAATACCATTGCTGCTAATACCGTAGCAACGTAGGAACCAAATAAATCGGCTCCCATTCCGGCAACGTCTCCTACATTATCTCCTACGTTATCTGCAATTGTAGCTGGATTACGTGGATCATCTTCTGGAATCCCTGCTTCTACTTTTCCTACTAAATCGGCACCAACATCAGCTGCTTTTGTGTAGATTCCTCCACCAACACGTGCAAATAATGCGATAGATTCAGCTCCGAGTGAGAATCCTGCTAATGTTTCTAGTACAACAGTCATGTCACCTGTATTCGTCCAAGTTCCTCCCATAAAGTAGTGGAAGAATATTAGGAAGAAGGCTGTTAAACCTAAAACAGCTAAACCAGCTACTCCAAGTCCCATTACGGTTCCTCCTCCAAATGATATTTTTAAAGCATTCGGTAAACTTGTACGTGCTGCTTGTGTTGTTCTAACGTTCGTTTTAGTAGCGATTTTCATTCCTATATTTCCTGCATACGCTGAAAATACGGCTCCGAAAATAAATGCGATTACGATCATCCAATGCGTTGTTGGGACAATAAATGAAACTCCTGCTAGTGCTGCACTTACTACAAGTACAAATATTCCTAACAGACGATATTCAGCATTTAAGAAAGCCAATGCTCCTTCGTAGATATGATCCGAGATCTCTTTCATTGTTCCATCGCCTGCATCTTGTTTCATTACCCAAGATTTCTTGACAAGCATGTAGATTAAGCCTAGTGCTGCTGCAGCTAGTGGCATGTAAATCATCATTGATTCCATATTGTATTTTGTTTGGTTTGTTAATTTGAGGCATAAATGTAACAAAATCAAGCAGAAAAAAAAACCTTCTAAATCGCTTTAGAAGGTTTTTTATGAATTATTTATTTTGCACGAAACTTTTAAATAGTAAAGTCGCCATTTGTTTTGTGTTCACTAGCTTCATAACGCGCAATACATTTATCTACAATTTCATACGCTTCTTCGGCATTTCCCCAACCACCAACATCAACTTTTTTCTTTTCTAAATCTTTATATACTTGGAAAAAGTGTGTAATTTCTTTGATTCTGTGCGGATTTAAGTCTTCAATATCTTTATAGTTATTCCAAATTGGATCACTTACAGGAACACAAACGATTTTTTCATCTGGTCCTTTTTCATCTGCCATGTGGAATACACCAATTGGTTTTACTTCCATTACACACATTGGAAACGTAGGTTCTGTTCCTAAAACTAATACATCTAATGGATCGCCATCTAATGCTAATGTTTCTGGAATAAACCCATAATCACCTGGATACATCATAGAAGAGAACAACATTCTATCGAATCGAATCTTCTTTAAATCAAAGTCATATTCATATTTATTTCTACTTCCTTTTGGAATTTCTATCAGTGCATCAAAAGTTACTCTTTCTTTCGCTGTCATATCGTCAATTATTATGCATTTTTCTTAAAACGGCTGCAAATTTATGCAAAACACTTTGACTGACCAATGAAGTAGCTTTAATATTTTATTAGATTTTCATCATTATTATGTAACAATACATTATTTCTCCGTACAATTAAGATATACGTGTTTAAATTCGATCTAAATCAGATATCAAAAAAAGTATAAATTACAGTAACTAACTCTGAATAAACTATTAAACAAGGCTATTACTTGCATAAATTTTCCACTTTTTTTAATAGAATTTTTGTAGTATTTTTAGACTATCATTTAAGTTTTCATAAATGAATCTACTCCTTTTTATATTTTAGCAAAAAAAGCTTTAGAGTATTTTAGTATTAAAACGCGTTTTTGTTTGATCATTTACTAAATGAATGTGTTCGTTCGTTTCGATTTTTTTTAATTTTACACTAAACCTAAAAACCATTATTCATAAAATTTATGTTGATTTCCCCTATGATGAGAATGTACTGTTTGGTCGTTTTCTTGCTGACAGGATTTTGTTTGTCTGCGCAAGAGAACACTTTTAAAATTCCAGATTCTTTGAAAACAAAATCCTTTGAAGAACTCAAGAAACAGTTTTATAATTATGAGTATAAAGATTTGGTCATTACACAAACATATGCGCAGGCAATGCTTGAGTTA
Source organism: Kordia sp. (assembly GCF_022447245.1). Taxonomy (GTDB): domain Bacteria; phylum Bacteroidota; class Bacteroidia; order Flavobacteriales; family Flavobacteriaceae; genus Kordia. Next base: position 86,822 of record NZ_JAKVBC010000002.1, read on the forward strand.
GCATTACGAAACAATAATGCATCTCAAATTCATCAAGCAGAACATTATACCGCAAGAATTTCTACTTCATTAGGGAAAAAAGAGAAAGCGTTAAAATTTATAGAGAAAGCTCTTTTACATAGCCAAGAGGACAATGACAGCGTATATATCATAAAAAACTTATACTTAAACGGTAAGATTTATGCTGATTATGGTGAGTATGAAAAAGCGATTGATTATTATGTAACCGTTTGTGATTTACTAAAAAATGATCCAGATCAGACAAAGTATCACATGATTTCACATAATATCGCATTGATAAAAAATCAAATTGGTGATGTTAGAAATGCTGTAGAACGTTCTAAAAAAAACTTACACTATTTTCAGTCACAAGGAGCAACTGCTTCCCATAAAAATATAATCAACAGTTATTTACTTTTAGTGAGTGCTTACAGTAAACTTGCGATAAAAAATCAAATCAAGCCATTACGTAAAAAAGTATATTTAGATTCTTCCATGATTTATATTAATGAAAGTATCGATAAAACGATTCAATATAATGACAAGGAAGCTTATATAATTTTGCTAGTAAGTAAAGGCATTAATTATTATGAACTTGAGCAATACGATCGTTCGTTAAAAAATTTAAACGAGGCAGAACAGCTAAGTAATAGGTACAATATTTTTGTAAAACTTCCTATGATTCATTTGTTTCAAGGAAAAGTCTACTATAATTTAGGTCAATTCGACAATGCTATTTTATATTCAGAAAAAGCAACCGCAGCCTCTAAAACTTATAAAATAGATTTGCCATATTTTCAAGAAATTTTAATACTGTTGGCAAAATCATACGAGCAAGTTGGTGATACAGCAAATGCTATTAAATACTATAAACTCTTTTCAAAAAAGCATGAGCAAAATGATTTATTAAAAAATCAAAATAACAAATCACTTTATGAAAAATATGATATTCCTTCACTAGAAAATAAAATTAAGAGCCTTGAAAATAAAACAGATGAAATAGGCACCAAATACAAGTATGTTAAGTATATAGCTTGGTCATTGATATGTTTATTATTAGCCTTTGTTTTCTTTTACACCAAAAGACAATATCAATATAAAAGACGATTTGAAAAATTATTAGTTCAAATTGACACTTTAGAAAAGAAGCAGCAAGAAAGCTTACAAAAAGAAGATTCAAAATCAGAAGTTGACACAAAAGTAACCACTAAAAAACAACCAAAAATTGCAGATGAAAAAGTGGTTGAAATTTTGAATCGTTTGAAAAGATTTGAAGAAAAAGAGCAATTTCTCAGCAACAAATGCACTCTTAACTATGTTGCCAAAAAAGTAAAAACCAATAGCACTTATTTTTCTATTGTTTTACAAAAACACAAAAAGAAAAAATTTGTACAATACATATCAGATTTACGGATAGAATACGCTTTACAACGATTAAAAAATGACTCTATATTTCGTTCATTTGACGTAAAATCAATAGCGAAAGAAGTAGGTTTTAATACTTCCGAATCATTTTCAAAAGCTTTTAAAAAACGAACTGGCATCTACCCTTCCTTCTTCATAAAAAACCTTGAAAAACTGAAAGTTAACTCATAAAAACACACGTCTATTTTTTAAAAAACAGACTTATTATCTTTGGGTAAAACCATACTTTTAATGTATTTTGGAGACATAACTTAAGAAATTTATTAATTTGTATTAGTATGAAAAAACAAAGAAAATTGTCATTAAAAAAAGTAAACATAGCCCATATTAATTATGCCCAACTTTTAAAAGGAGGAGGTGGACACACAAATAATTCGTTCAATTGTGCTTCTGAACCAACAGATCCTCTAATTACTTGTGTTGCTTCTGGAGATATGGCAGAAACTTGTAAGGTTTGTAAAACAGATAATACCAGAGGAAACGGTTCTATATAATTTCATAATTATTATTAATCATAGATTATGAAGAAAAGAAAGAAACTATCATTAAAAAAAGTAAATATCGCTCCTATTAATTACTCAAAGATCATTAGAGGAGGCATAGATCAAGTAGCTCTGGACCCCAATGATTTATATATTGTGTCTCAGTCTACTGACCCACGTACTGATTGCGAAGCAACTGTTACAAATACAAGTTGTCCTTTAACGCTACCAGAAACATGCACTCCTACTACTGTTAAAAGAGGAAATGGTTCTATCTGAGTTAGAAATTTCAAAAAAACCCAATTAGTTACAGTATACGCGAGTCTGAAATTTTATGATCTTATTCGTTGTATACTGTAATTCTTTTTTAGACTCTTTCCTAAGCCTCTCAGCGATTTCTCATTCGTCATCATAACTGTAATTCAAACAGTTTACTCACATTCCACATAGTTTTAATTTTAGGAACCATATTCACTGTTATTTTATTAAATTGGCACTATTATTGATAAATCTTTATTATATTCCCTACCACTAAATACAAAGATTTATTTATATTACAATCGATATTATATATTTCATATTCTAAGCTTTATGCAGTTTTCTTTATCCCCTAAATTCATTCACCAGTTTATCTTATTATGTATATTTACTTTTTCTAGTATTGTTTTTTCCCAGGCACAGGAGAAGGATTCGTTGGATCAATATTCTTTTGGCGAACTTAGATTAAAATTCAATACAACGCAATTTAAAAATCATAAACTTGCTAGGCTTTATGCAAATAAACTTTTAGCTATTTCTACTAGCAACAACGATTCTTTAGGTACTATCACAGCATACAATAAACTTTCATCACTTGAAAGTCAGTTAGGAAATACCACAAAAGCGCTAAGGTATGTTGATAAAGCTATTTCTATCGCTAAGCAAAACCCAAAGTATATAGTTTCAGAGATCTATTCATATTACACAAAAGCCATACTACTTCATTACTTGGGGCAATATAAAAAATCATTTAAATATTATATAACTGTATATGATTATTATAAAAAAATAGGTGAAGATATAACAATGAATAGTATTTCCTTAAGCATTGCTTTAATTAAGAGTAACCTAGGTGATTACGAAACTTCTGTAGAGCTACTATCTAAGTGTTTAGATTCTTATGAAAACACTCCTGAAATTGATAGAAACAAAAAATTTTCAGAGGACTATAAAGTTTCTGTCTTGTTAGGTTTAAGTAGCGCTTATGTGAAATATGCCATAAAAAATACGAATAAAAAAGATTCATTGATAAACATCGCTTCTGAATACAATGTAAAAGGTCTTAAAAGCTCAATACAGCAAAAGAACAAATACTACGAAATTGATTTTATTATAAATACGGGAATCATAGAGGAAGAACGTGGTAATTATCAAAAAGCAGTTGATGAACTAAACAAAGCCTCCAATCAAATGTTTGACTATAAAGAGCTAAGCTCACTAACTGCTCTTTATTACCACAAAGGAAAATGCTATAAAGGATTAAATCAAATTGATGATGCTATCGTGTATTTCAAAAAAGCAGATTCTATTTCTGCAAAAAACAGTAGTAATTTCCGAATGCTGCAAGGTGCTTATTATTCTCTAATAGAAATATATAAAGAACGAAAAGACACAAAAAACGAAATAAAATACTTAAACCTTTATATTGAGAATGAACGAATTAATAAGCAAATTTCCCAAGAAGTACGTGATGACATTCATACACTTTACGATATAGATCGCTTTAAAGAAAAAATAGCATCTATAAACAATTCACGCACAAGAGCGATCGTTATAATTGGTATACTATTAACTATATTAATTCTATTATTTATCTTTTACAACAGACAGCAAAAGAAAAATAAACTTGCCTTTAAAAAATTACTACAAGATTTAGAGGACAAGCAAAAAGAACCCATACTCAATGATCAAAAAAGTGCAAAGAAAATCGCTATCGATGATGAAAAAGTAGTACAAGTTATAAAAGCTTTGGATAAGTTTGAAGAAAAAGAATGGTTTCGAAATAAAAATTGTGATTTGGCTTTTGTTGCTAAAAAAGCAAAAACGAACAAGACCTATTTATCCAAAATAATTCATGAACACAAACAACTAAAATTTATTGACTATATCCGGAACTTACGTATTAATTATGCCTTAGAAAGACTAAAGGACGATTCTGTATTTCGCTCTTATGATATCAAATCTATTGCGGAAGAATCAGGATTTAAGTCTTCCGACATGTTCTCAAGAGCCTTTGTAAAAAACACCGGCATTTATCCGTCCTATTATATCAAAAACATCAATAAAATCAATACTTAAGAAGATATTGAAACACTCTACAATTGTCGTATTCTAGCCATATTTTCTTTGTAATATATACTTCAATATGTATTTTTACAGTCTAAATTTTAAAACTATATCGCAATGAAAAAACAAAAAAAATTAAATCTTAAAAAGATAAAAATCGCAAGTATCAATACTACGAACAGAATCAAAGGTGGGCTTACAATGGGTTGTAATACCAATAATACATGTCCAAAATCTGATTCATGTATTGATGAGTTAACAGAGGAATGTACTTCTAATGTAGATACAGATTGTGTTACTTTAACCACAAAACCTCCTACACATCATTGTAATGGAATTCCATCAGATGACTGTAATGGGATAACAGCAGCATGTGGTGACTAATTTTTTGATTTTAAAATAAAATTTACAGCCTGTATCGCCCAATGCAGGCTTTATTTTGTATGTTTATTTTTGAAAAAAACAATCATTGATAGAACATTCACATGTTGTAATTTAGTAAGAAATAATTCTTTTGAAGAAAGTTATGACTACACTCAAGTTCTAACTAAGTGTTATACAGAATCAATACCTGTGACTATCTCCGAGACAACTCAGCACGCATAAGCTGAATGCAATCACTGTAATGCCAATCCAAGGTAAAACGGTGAATTCTGTTATAAAGGAATCTCTTAAATTTTAAAAAAAAGCAGCAATCAAAAATTGTGGCTTTCATCTATATCCTACATACCTTTAGAAATGGAATCCAAATGCACCTGTGACTCCAAATTGACGTGCATCAATATTATTCTTGTAGTTTCCTCTAAAGTTAAAATCGATTCTAAAGACTTTAAAGATGTTTCCAATTCCTAATGAATATTCCCAATATATTTCTTTGTTTGGCGCAATTCCATTAGGCGTAATGCTTCTGAATGGTAAACTTTGAAAAGCTGGAACATTAATTGCTACATTGTCATCTGATATTTGTCCCCAAACTCCGCGAATTCCAACAATCTCACGCAAGTTTAGTTTACGCAACAACGGGATTCTAGAAAAAATACGTCCGTTAAAATTGTGTTCTATATGCAAAGAAGCGTAAGTATCTGTCACAAACTCATAAAAGTTCAACTGAGAAAAGGTGTTATGAATGGAGAAATACGCTTGGTTTCCTGGCACTACATTTAATAAACTTAATGGAACAGTCCCAAAGGTTTTCCCAGCTTCAAACGTGGTGAATGTACGTCCAAAACCTCCAACTTGGAAAGGTTGTCTATAAAACAACTGTACTCTTGAATAGTTGAAATCACTATTCAATAAACCTTCTACTCCACGACTATAGTTCAAATAAATTCTTGGAAAATCATCATTTACCACTTTACGCTCTACACCATGACGAATGGTTTTTCTCCCAGGTGTCATATCAATGGAGAAATTCACCTCCGATTGTACTAAACGATCATTAATTCCTGTTGATGATTGCGGGTCAATATATGAAAGACTAAAGGTTTCTGGAGAAGCAGATCGCATGGTTTTATAGGAACTTCCCAAGCGCATGGTGATATTTTTCCATGGTTCCATTTCTACCGCTAACGTAGATAAATTGATATTGGTGAGTCGATCACTATTTCCAGAAGCAAATAATGCAGATGATGCAAAACTTCTTCCCAATACATTATCATTTACGGTTAAACTCACTCCTGTTTGTTCTACATCTCGCCGATTTCCTGCGGAAACAATCAATCTATTTTTAGGATCAAGAAGCCACTTTCCAGAAATTCCGTATTTGAAACGATTGTCTTTAAAACCATAGGCTCCATAACCTTCTATACGCCATTTATCATTTGGCCCAAAGTAGGTTCGTCCTCCAGCACGTACCCTAATTCCTTCAACATCATTGAATCCAAATGTAGAAAAGATAGGTCCGTAATCAATATTATATTTATCAAATTCTACATATCCAGAAGCTAAAATCGAAGCTAAATTGTATAAACGTTTGAATTTTGGAACAGTTTTAAGCGTATCTAGCATTTTATACACGCCTTTTTCGTCCTTGTTCAGCTTTTCCATTCGATTTTCTGCCCAAAACTCATCACTGCGTTCGTAAATTTCTTCATTAAACGGATTAATTTCTTCCGCATAAAATTTGGCAGGTTTCTCTTCATCAAAAACATAATTATCATACAATGTAGTACGCTTTCCGTAAACTCCTTTTGATTTTTCTTTTTTGTTTAAAGCAAAATCAGAAAGCATATAATCACGCTTCAACAAGAACACAGAATCATTTAGCACTTCAAATTCTTGTTCAATATAAATTTCTTTTACCCAGTTGATATTAGCACTTTTACTTGCTCTTAGGTTGATTTTTTTAATAGCAAACGTGGAATCATTTACCCAAAAATCGCCTTTAAATGTCAGCTCGTTTTTTCGTCTTGGATAATAAATAATATTGTAGCAAAGTTTGTCATCAATATAAGCTGTATCTGCCAAAACGTAGTTATAGGTATTAATTCCTGTACGCGATAATGGACTTGTAAAACTCTTATCAAAAAACTTTAAATAATTATCATAAATATCATAGTCCGCATACAAATCTTTGATAAAAGACGTAATCGTTTCATTACTACTAAATCCAGAATTTTTATTTCCAATTAAATCTTCTTTTTGCTTATTTCTATCATTATCTCCATATACTTTGGAAACTGCTTCATTAATAAAAATTGGTAAATATGTTTTTCCTGTAATACTTGAAGTATCTATTTCTTTGAAGATAAATTCCATTCCACGAAATAGTCTACTTTTCATCATTGCACTGTCGATGGTATTCAAGTCAAACTCTACTTTTTCGTACTTATCATATGCATACTGTTTGAATTGACGGACTCCATTAAAGCGTTTTCGCTTCCAAATTTTACGAAGAATATCGATTGCAGGATTGTTCTTTTTGGGTTGTTTTCCAGAAACAAGTACCACTGCTTTCAACTTTTCACCTTCTTCCAAGGTGATTTCCATTTTATAAGTGACTTTTTTTGTCAATGTTACTTCTTTAGTAGCATATCCTACAAAAGAAAAGACGACTGTTTTATATGTTTTATCGGATTCGAGATAAAAGCGACCATCTTCATTACTAATAGTTCCTTCTATTGAATTCTTAAATACCACATTGGCAAAAGGTACGGGTTCTCCTGATGAATCTTTAATTACTCCGCTCACTTTTGTTTGTGCAAAACCTGTGTAACAGAATAAGATAGCTAAAAAACAATATACTGTAGTCTTCAAATCTTAATCTTTTTTAAAAACAAAAACTTCATCAACAAACATGCCGATGAAGTTTTTATAATGTTAAAAGTACATATTTACTTGTACATAACTTTTTTTACTGCATTGATAACGTCATTTTTATTAGGCAGCCATTCCTCTAATAATACTGGAGAATATGGTGCTGGTGTATCGGCTGTATTTATTTTTTGAATTGGTGCATCTAAGTAATCAAATGCCTGCGCTTGTACTTGATATACAATTTCTGTAGAAACATTTCCAAATGGCCAAGCTTCTTCTAAAATTACCAATCTATTTGTTTTCTTTACTGAGTTTAAAATGGCATCATGATCCATTGGACGCACTGTACGTAAATCAATAACTTCACTAGAAATTCCTTCTTTAGCTAACTCATCTGCAGCTTTGTACGCTTCTTTGATAATTTTCCCAAAAGAAACAATTGTTACGTCTGTACCTTCACGTTTAATGTCTGCAACACCTAATGGAATTGTGTATTCTCCTTCTGGAACTTCACCTTTATCACCATACATTTGCTCAGATTCCATAAAAATTACTGGATCGTCATCTCTGATCGCTGATTTTAATAATCCTTTAGCATCATAAGGATTTGAAGGAACAACTACTTTCAATCCAGGACAGTTAGCATACCAACTCTCAAATGCTTGTGAATGCGTTGCTGCTAATTGTCCAGCAGAAGCTGTAGGTCCACGGAAAACAATTGGAATGTTTAATTGTCCTCCAGACATTTGACGCATTTTTGCAGCATTATTTATAATTTGATCAATTCCAACTAATGAAAAGTTGAAAGTCATGAATTCGACAATTGGGCGGTTTCCGTTCATCGCTGAACCTACACCTATTCCTGCAAAACCAAGTTCTGCAATAGGAGTGTCAATCACTCTATCAGCTCCAAACTCGTCAAGCATTCCTTTAGAAGCTTTGTATGCTCCATTGTATTCGGCAACTTCTTCTCCCATTAGGTAAATGCTTTCATCTGCGCGCATTTCTTCGCTCATAGCTTCAGCTACCGCTTCTCTAAACTGTATTGTTCTCATACAATTATTATTGTTTTAAAAAAGTGAAAAACAAAAATAACAATTAATTCTAAAAATGATAATTAGAGTTGTAAACATTTCACAAAGAAGAACCTTTTTATGATTTATTTAGTAAAACCATAAAACCATTGAAAATCTTCTTGATTTTTGGCTTCCAAAAACGTTAAAATTTACGGGCTTCTATCTTTAGATGCTTTTATTGTAAAAGATACACAATCAAACTTCTATCGATTTTAAGAAAATTCTCTTAAATGCAAACACAATCAAAATTTATTAGCATAAAATTATGATGAATTCCACCTAAAAACGTCTAAAAATTATTGATAATTGAAAAAAAACGAACAAATGTAAAAAATAATTGAATTTTACTATGCGCGCATAGTATTTTTAGAGAAATATTCTGTATATTCGTAGAAAATTTAAATTTCAATTCAAAACATATAAATTTCATGAAAATATTAGTATGTATTAGTCATGTACCAGATACCACTTCAAAGATCAATTTTACGGATGGAGATACTAAATTTGATACCAATGGTGTGCAGTTTGTAATTAACCCAAATGATGAGTTTGGTTTAACACGTGCAATGTGGTTTAAAGAAAAACAAAGTGCATCTGTAGATGTAGTAAATGTAGGAGGTGCTGAAACAGAACCAACGCTACGTAAAGCCTTAGCAATTGGAGCAGATAAAGCAATTCGTGTAAATGCGGAAGCAACAGACGGATTTTTTGTTGCAAAACAATTAGCTGCCGTTGTTAAAGATGGCGGATACGATTTAGTAATCGCAGGAAGAGAATCTATTGATTATAATGGAGGAATGGTTCCAGGAATGTTAGCAGAATTAACTGGAGCTAATTTTGTAAATACTTGTATTGGTTTAGAAATTGATGGTACTGCTGCCAAAGCTGTTCGTGAAATTGATGGAGGAAAAGAAACTTCTAGCACTTCACTACCATTAGTAATTGCAGGACAAAAAGGATTGGTTGAAGAAAGTGATCTTCGTATTCCAAACATGAGAGGAATTATGATGGCTCGTAAAAAACCATTAACTGTAATTGATGCTGTTGATACTAGCAAAGAAACAACAGCTATGAAATTTGAGAAGCCTGCACCAAAAGGAGCTGTAAAGTTAGTAGATGCAGGAAACATTGTTGAATTAGTAAACTTATTGCACAACGAAGCAAAAGTGATTTAATCATCTTTTTAATGTTTCATTATTTAATCTCTTAAATTAAAAAATTATGTCAGTTTTAGTATATACAGAATCAGATCAAGGAAAATTTAAAAAAGCAGCTTTTGAAGTTGCTTCATATGCAAAAGAAGTTGCAAATCAATTAGGAACTTCAGTGACAGCTGTTGCTATTAATGCAGATGACACTAACGAGTTAGGAAAGTATGGTGTTGATAAAGTTTTGAATGTATCTACAGATACACTTAAAGACTTTAATGCAAAAGCGTATGCATCTACATTACGACAAGCTGCTGCTAGCGAAGATGCTAAAGTAGTTATCGTTAGTTCTAGTGCAGACAGCAAATCATTAGCACCAATTTTAGCGGTAAACTTAAATGCAGGATATGCTCCAAATGTAGTCGCTGCTCCAGAAAGCACAAGTCCTTTTACCGTAAAAAGAACTGCTTTTACAAACAAAGCCTTCAATATGACAGAGATCAGCTCCGATGTTAAAATTGTTGGTGTTTCTAACAATTCTTTCGGATTAGTAGAAAATTCAGGTGCTGCTGCTTCTGAAGCTTTTGCTCCAAACTTAGATGATTCTTTATTTGGTGTTAAAATAGATTCAGTAGATAAAGTAACAGGAAAAGTAACCATTGCCGATGCAGATGTAGTAGTTTCTGCTGGTAGAGGATTAAAAGGTCCTGAAAATTGGGGAATGGTTGAAGAATTAGCTGATGTTTTAGGGGCTGCTACCGCATGTTCAAAACCAGTTTCTGACTTAGGATGGAGACCTCACGGTGAGCACGTAGGTCAAACAGGAAAGCCAGTTGCATCAAACTTATACATCGCTATTGGAATCTCTGGAGCGATTCAGCATTTAGCAGGAATCAACGCTTCCAAAGTAAAAGTTGTGATCAATACAGACCCAGAAGCTCCTTTCTTCAAAGCTGCTGATTATGGAGTTGTAGGAGACGCTTTTGAAGTAGTTCCACAGCTTATTGAAAAATTGAAAGAATTTAAAGCGAATAACGCATAATTTTTGTTAAATTGTGCCCAACTAAGGGCTGTCTAAAATTGGAAATCCCTTTTTAGACAGCCTTTTTTTATGTGAATGCATTTTCAGAGACAAATGAGTTTAGTAAAACTAAATATTAAGGGAATTTCATACAGCCAAACGCAAAACGGAGCCTACGCGTTAATATTGAATGAAGTTGATGGAGACCGAAAACTACCAATCGTAATTGGTGCTTTTGAAGCACAATCAATTGCCATAGCCCTTGAAAAAGAGATCAAACCTCCAAGACCACTTACCCATGATCTTTTCAAAAATTTTGCAGATCGGTTTGATGTGGTTGTCAAGCAAGTAATTATTCATAAACTTGTAGATGGGGTATTTTATTCAAGTATTATTTGCGAACGCGACAAGATTGAAGAAATTATTGATGCACGTACCTCAGACGCTATTGCGTTGGCACTTCGCTTTGATGCTCCAATTTTTACATATAAAACTATCTTAGATAAAGCTGGCATTTTCTTAAAACTCACTTCAAAAGAGGAGGATGAAGAAAACGAGAAAGAAAGCATTGTTGTAGAGGAATTGTTTACAGATGAGGATGAAGATATGGATACTGTAGAAAGTGTTGCCGATAATACTTTAAAAACATTATCGCTTCAAGAATTATACAATATGCTAGACGGCGCTGTGGCAGATGAAGACTACGAGAAAGCAGCCAGACTTCGAGATGAAATCTCTCATAGAGAGCAAGACAAAAAATAAAACACCTAATCAAATGCAGAAATTTGTAGCAAGTATTATTACAGTATTCTGTGTGCTTTTTAATTTAAGCGCTCAAGAAACTGGAATTGATGGAACGTGGAATTTTAGTAGTATCCTAAACGCTCAAAGTGAAAGTGTTGTTCCTATCATTGATGCAGACAAACTTACTTTTCAAACAGGTTAATTTGAATATCAACTCGCAGCAAAAGACAATTTAAAGGCCAGCGGAAATTATATTCATCAAAACAACTTATTGGTTTTTTATTATAATCAACCCAAAGACACAATTCGTAAATATAAGATCAGTGAGTTGACAGATTCTACCTTAGTATTTAAGGAAAAAGGTATTTCATATCATTTTACCAAAGAAAAAGCAGAAAAAAGCACTGGTACTAACTGGCAACTTTCTAGCAATATCATATACGAAGATCCTGCTAAATATCCTGATAGCATAAAACAAATAGTTGAATTTACAAAAGGAGTAGATTTTCTATCACTCAATGATAATGGATCGTATGAAAACATTTTTGATAAAAACTACAACAAAGGATATTGGTTACGCAACAACAACTTAATTGTATTTAAGCAGAAAGCACCTCAAAACATTGATGTGTATTTTGAAATTGTTAAAGAAACAAAACAAGAACTCGACTTAAAAAAAGGAGGAAATCAAATCTATAAGTTTATCTCTTCAAACCATCCAGATTATGTTTCTATAAAAAAAGAAAAAACTGAGATTAAAGCCAGTGAAGGAATGTCATTTTCAAGCATTTGGCGTGGCGCACTCGGAATGCTTTCACTTATCTTAATAGCATTTTTATTTAGCAAAAACAGAAAAGCTATCAATTGGAAAACCGTTGGTATTGGGCTTACTGTACAGTTATTGATCGCTGTAGCTGTGTTGAAAGTTGATTTCGTAAAAACAATTTTTGAAAGTGTAGGACAAGTATTTATTAATATACTAGATTACACCAAAGCTGGAAGTGAATTTTTGTTCAGTGGCGTATTGGATGTAAGCTCTTATGGGTTCATATTTGCCTTTCAAGTGTTGCCAACTATCATCTTTTTCTCTGCACTAACTTCTGTATTATTTTACTTAGGAATTATTCAAAAAATAGTACGTGGTATGGCTATGGTATTGACTAAAATTCTTGGAATTTCTGGTGCGGAAAGTTTATCTGTTGCTGGAAATATCTTTTTAGGACAAACTGAAGCGCCTTTACTTATAAAAGCATACTTAGAAAAAATGACTCGTTCGGAAATCTTACTTGTCATGGTTGGAGGAATGGCCACAGTAGCTGGAGCTGTATTGGCAGCTTATATCGGATTTTTAGGTGGTGATGACCCTGTAGAACGCCTTTTTTATGCAAAACATTTATTGGCAGCTTCTGTAATGGCAGCACCTGGAGCAATTGTCATTTCTAAAATTCTATATCCTCAAACCGAAAAAATTAATAATGATGTAGAAGTTTCACAAGAAAAAATTGGTTCAAATATCTTAGATGCTATTTCTAACGGAACCACCGAAGGTTTAAAACTAGCCGTAAATGTGGGTGCAATGTTACTCGTATTTGTTGCATTTATTGCGATGATTAATGGAATCTTTGGATGGATTGGTGATGTAACATCCTTAAATGCTTGGATGGCTGAAAACACGGCTTACTCGCGCTTTTCACTAGAAGCAATTTTAGGAACGATATTTTCACCATTAATGTGGTTGATTGGTGTAGCAAGTGATGATATGATGCAAATGGGACAGCTATTAGGTGTAAAATTAGCCGCTAGTGAATTTATTGGATACATTCAATTATCTGGAATGATCAATCCTGAAAATGCTGGTCATTTAATCTATAATAAATCTATAATCATGGCAACCTATATGCTATGTGGTTTTGCTAACTTTGCTTCTATTGGAATCCAAATTGGAGGAATTGGATCGCTTGCTCCTGGGCAACGAAAAACACTCTCTGAATTTGGAATGAAAGCCTTAATTGGAGGTACTATAGCTTCTTTAATATCAGCAACAATAGCAGGAATGATTATTGGCTAAACATAGTTAATAACATATTGATAAAATACAAACGCTTCGGTTTAAAATCGGAGCGTTTTTTTTTATTTTTACACACTACAAAATTGTATCGCATCACTATAAAAAAGAAATCATCATGAGACAGTATTTAGATCTTGTAAAACATGTATTAGAATACGGAAATGAAAAAGGAGATCGTACAGGAACTGGAACGAAAAGTGTTTTTGGCTATCAAATGCGTTTTGACCTCAGCGAAGGTTTCCCAATTGTAACAACTAAAAAACTACATTTAAAGTCAATTATTCATGAATTGTTGTGGTTTATTAAAGGCGATACAAATGTAAAATATTTACAGGATAATGGTGTGCGTATTTGGAATGAATGGGCAGATGAAAATGGTGATTTAGGTCCCGTATATGGACATCAATGGCGCAATTGGAATAGTGAAAGTATTGATCAGTTAGCAGAAGTTATTGAGACTTTGAAAAACAATCCAAATAGCAGACGTATGTTGGTTTCAGCATGGAATCCTAGTGTGTTGCCAAATACGAAAGTTTCTTTTAGTGAAAATGTAGCCAATGGAAAAGCGGCATTACCGCCATGTCATGCTTTTTTTCAGTTTTACGTAGCTGATGGAAAATTATCTTGTCAATTATATCAACGAAGTGCCGATGTATTCTTAGGCGTTCCGTTTAATATTGCTTCGTATGCCTTATTGACCATGATGATGGCACAAGTATGTGGTTATGAAGCTGGAGATTTTGTACATACATTTGGTGATGCACATATTTACAGGAATCATTTTGAACAAGTGGAACTACAATTAACTCGTGAACCGTATCCGCTTCCAACTATGAAAATCAATCCAGAAGTAAAAAGTATTTTCGATTTTACTTTTGAAGATTTTGAATTGGTAAATTATCAGCATCATCCGCATATAAAAGGAGCTGTAGCTATTTAACTTTAGTGTTTTGTAATATTTTCATTTTTATCTATGTCTTTTTCCTTAAAAAATATGCTTAGCATATCAATATGCTTTTTTACATTATTGATAAGTGCACAAACAAAAAAGTCCAAAAAAGTTATACCAGAATCTACCGTAATAGAAGGCTGCCAATATGAAGAAGATGTATATGAATGCTCTAAAGAAAAACTACGTCGTTCTATTTTTCAATATCTAAAACCTTCAGATGCTATTTTAATTGCGAATAGTACTAAAAAAGACACCATTTTTGTAAATGTAGAGTTTGCTACTGATTCTGTTGGAAAAGTTGATAAAGAACGTTCCTCGCTAACATTTCATGAAACTGAGATGAAACCTTTCAAAGTTGAAACATCTTCATCTGCTGTAAACTTTCAAATTGAATTAGCTCCTATATCGCAAAAACAAACTTGCTATCTCAGCAATCACTTATTCCTTAAGATTGATCGAAAAAATAATGTCTTTATCCCTTTGTATGACTACAAACCCAAACGAGTTCCTTTTTCGGGACCAGAAGTTGGCGTAATTTACCCTGGATGTAAAAAAGCAAAAAACAATGAAGAGCGAAAGCGTTGTATGGCGACTAAAATCTCTGAATTTGTTGCAAAAAACTACAATACAAGATTGGGCGAAAAATTAGATTTGAAAGGTATTCAAAAAATTTATGTTGTTTTTAAAATCAACACACAAGGTAAAGTTGTTGAAATCCGATCTAGAGCACCACATCCTGATTTAGAAAAAGAAGCCATTAGAGTTGTTAGAAGACTGCCTAGAATGAAACCTGCACTTATTGAAAATACTCCAATCAGTGTACATTACACACTGCCAATCGTTTTTAATGTGGATAGTAAAAAATCAAGAAAGGAAAAAAGAAAAAAATGGTAACTCTCCTTTTATAAAGTCAATTGCTCACAAGAAAAATACCAAAAATTACGGTATTTTACCATTATGATTTGTAACTTATGTATTCACACAATTGATGTTGTATGATATTATTAGATTTCAAAAAAAAATATATTCTAGATAATGGTTTTGTGCAATTGCGTCCGTTGCATGCAGACGATTTTGGACATTTACTCCCCTACTCTTTACAGGAGCCCGAATTGTGGAAGTATTCGTTAACACCTGCTCACGGTGAAGATAATTTACGTAATTATATTGCTAAAGCTATGGAAGGGCGCGTTGAAGAAACCGCTTATCCATTTATTGTGTATGATAAACGTTTTAACACCTATGCTGGTTCAACACGATTTTACGATTTTCAGCAAAAACACCAAACAGTTTCACTTGGATATACTTGGTATGGGCAAGATTTTCAGGGAACTGGCCTCAATAAGAACTGTAAATTTTTATTGCTACAATTTGCTTTTGAACATATGAAAGTGCAACGTGTAGAGTTTAGAGCAGACAACAAGAATAAACGAAGTATAGCCGCTATGAAAAGTATAGGCTGTTCAGAAGAAGGTATTTTGCGAAGTAATTGCGCAGCTCCGAATGGGAGACGTGACAGCATTATACTTAGCATTCTTCGATACGAATGGTTTAGTCGCGTAAAGCGAGAATTATTGAAAAAATTATAAAAATAAAAAAGACCTTCTAAATACATATAGAAGGCCTTTTTAAAAGTGTCAAAATCTGATTATAAACTCAAAACTCCGTTTTCTGCAGCTGCAAAATCATTCCATTTGTATGCATCTGCTTCTTCATCGTTTTTGTAAATTCCATCTACTACATAACGGAACTCATATTCAGTATCTTTTTCCAAATCAACTGTTCCTTTAAAAGTTCCATTTTTTAACTTCTTTAAGCTCGTTGCTTCCGTATTCCACTCATTAAAATTTCCTACTACAGAAACTGTTTCTGCTTCTTTGGCAGCAACACTAAAGGTTACTTTACAAAGAGGTTTACTTTTTAAATATTGTTTTTTAATTGCCATAATTTCAAGTATTTGATAAGGTCAAATGTAAATAAGAATTTTTGGGAAACAAATGAAAGAATTCACAAAAATGTAAGAATTATCATTTTATTAAAAAAAGCCTTCTAAAATCATAAAGAATGAAAAAAACAAAGCCATAAAATAAAATATTTATAACAGTTTTTTAACAGCAATTTTGACTCATTCTCAACGATATCGATTGCGTAATTTTCTGACTGTATGTCCAGTAGTATACATTTCATTCATCTAAAAAAAATGCAATTCATGGTAAAACTTCATCTTTTCATACGAACAGAATGTAGTATTCAAAAAAGAAAAGTATATTTATATCATCAAAAAAAAGTAAACATGAAAAAACTTATTATTCTTGGGTTAATGTGTTTAACCGTTCAATTTGGTTTTGCACAAAAATCCACTGATATGTCTTCTCCAAAAGTTTCTCCAAATGGAACAATGAACTATTCAGTAATGGATAATGCTCCACAATTATCAGGTTGTGAAAATGCAGGTACAGCTCAACAAAAAAATAAATGCACCTCAGACAAGATAGAAACCTTTATTCAAAATGCGATTAATAAAGATATTGCTCGTAATGTACTTGATACTACTAAGAATAACCTAGTGTATATTCGTTTTATAGTGACAAAACAAGGATCTGTAAAAAATGTAGGTGTCCGCACAAATAACCCTTCTCTCAAGAGAGAAATAATACGAATTGTTAAAACATTGCCTTCTTTTTCTAGTGGAACACATCAGGGAGTTAATGTCGATGTTTCATACGTAGTAAATCTTCAAGCAAATAAGTTACTCAAAAACGCTATTAAAAATTAGTAAACCCGTAATACATGTTCGGTAATAAAAAACAACAACCTACCACACAAATAGATCAAGAGCAATTAGCCCTTATAGAAACTGCCCAAAAGCGTATCAGACAAAAAAAACGTCTGTATTACCATTTTGTGGTGTTCGTAATTGGCTCCGCATTGCTTGTACTTATGAATGTTGTTTTAGGTTTAGGTGAAGATGTAATACTATTTGGAACTAATTGGTTTGTTTGGGCCGTATTTTTATGGCTATTTGCCTTCCTCTTTCACGCCTTTGACGTGTATATCACGAATAAGTTTATGAACAAAGAATGGGAAGCCAAGCAATTGGAGACTTTGGTTGCAAAACAAGAAGAGCGTATTGCAGAATTAAAACAAAAATTTATAGATCAAGAAACAAAGGTTGCTGAAGTACAAGCCAAAGCCGAATTAGCCAATGAGCCTGTTTCTGAAGTAATTGACCGTAGTAGTTTAACAATTATTGTGGCTGCTGCAGAAAATAATGTGATTGGAAAAGACAATCAATTGATTTGGCATTTGAGTGACGATTTGAAACGTTTTAAAAAACTTACTTCAGGACACCATATTATCATGGGGCGCAAAACTTTTGAAAGTTTCCCTAAGCCACTTCCTAATAGAACACATATTGTAATTACTCGACAAAAGAATTACAAAGCACCTAGAGGCGTTATTGTCGTTCATACCATGAAAGAAGCGGTAAGTGTTGCTACTATCGCTGACGCACATCCGTATGTGATTGGTGGTGGAGAAATCTATAAGCAAGCCATTCCGTTTGCAACAAAAATTGAGTTGACTCGTGTTCATCATGAATTTGAAGGTGATACATATTTTCCAGAAATTGATATGAAAGATTGGAAAGAGGTTTCAAACAAATTCAACAAGCAAGACGAAAAACACGACTACGAGTTCTCTTTTATTACCTATGAAAGAGTTTAAACGCTCATTCTCCGAAAATTCTTTACTTTTGCCAAACAATTAGAAATAAACACTTCTTCTTAAATACATAAGAAGGTTTTTAAAGACTTAGATAATGAAAGCATACATATTTCCAGGGCAAGGTGCTCAATTTACAGGAATGGGATTAGACCTTTATGAGAACTCTGATGTGGCGCAACATCTTTTTGAAGATGCTAATCGCATTTTAGGATTTCACATTACCGATATAATGTTTGAAGGTTCTGTGGAAGATTTAAAGCAAACGAAAGTAACGCAACCTGCTATCTTTTTACATTCTGTCATTTTAAGTAAAGTTCTTGGAGACAAATTTCAACCAGAAATGGTTGCAGGACATTCATTAGGAGAACTATCTGCCCTAGTTGCTAACGGAGTATTAACGTTTGAAGATGGCTTGAAATTAGTTTCACAACGTGCTTTAGCTATGCAAAAAGCTTGTGAAATTCAACCAAGTACTATGGCAGCCGTTTTAGGTTTAGACAATGAAGTTGTTGAAAAAGTATGCGAAGAAACTGCAGGAATTGTGGTTGCTGCTAACTATAATTGCCTAGGACAAATTGTAATTTCGGGAGAAGTTGACGCAATCAATACAGCTTGTGAAACACTAAAAGAAGCTGGCGCAAGACGTGCATTGGTATTGCCTGTTGGTGGTGCTTTCCACTCTCCATTGATGGAACCTGCTCGCGAAGAATTGGCGGCAGCTATTGAAAATACAACCTTCAATACTCCAATTTGTCCAATATATCAAAATGTAACTACGACAGCAGTAACAGACGCTAACGAAATTAAAAAGAATTTAATTTCTCAACTTACAGCACCTGTAAAATGGACACAATCTGTACAACAAATGATTGCCGATGGCGCTACTCACTTTACAGAAGTTGGTCCAGGAAAAGTATTGCAAGGATTGTTACGTAAAATTGATCGTTCTGTAACTACAGAAAGTGCGCTTTTGGAAACGGCCAAACAATAAGGATATGTCTAGGTCACTGCGAATGCTTTTTATTTTTGGATTGATTCTACTAAATGTGGGCTGCGATCAGTTTTCAAAATCTGTAGCAAGAGCACATATTGATGCAACCGAACGCATTTCAGTGATTGGAGAATACGTAGTCCTTATGAAAACTGAAAATAAAGGTGCTTTTTTAGGTTTTCTATCTTCTATGGAAAGTCCTATTTTAAAAAGTATCTTTTTAATCATTCTTCCGATTTCCGTATTAATTTTTATTCTGCGAATGATTATTGTCAATACAGATTTAGATCGCTTTATGATCGTTGGTTTGTGTTGTATTATAGGCGGCGGAATTGGAAACCTGTACGATCGTATTTTATATAGTTCAGTAACCGATTTTATGCATATTGATTTGGGAGGAATCTTTAAAACTGGTATTTTCAATATGGCAGATGTCTCTGTTATGCTCGGCACAGGATTATTGATTATCTCCTTTATTAAACGAAAAGAAATATCTTTATCATAAATTATAAAAACCTAGTGAGTGCTAGGTTTTTTTGTTATACATCAGTTCGTGATGTATAAACCATCCACATTACTTGCAATTGCGAGTTCATAGGAGGATTCCGTACAAACTTCAGCCTTTTCAAAATGGTCAGAAGCTTGTATATGTAAATAGCTCGCATTAAAATAAGTTTTGCCATTAACAATCATCTTACCGGTTCTTTTCGTAATTTGTTTCACCTTGAATGTATATTTATTTCCAACTTCTAAAGTAGTCGTAATATAATCTGCTGGCGGAATGATATCTGATACAATTTTGAGATATTTTTGATTTCCTTCAATGAAAATAAAGTGAAAATGCTCTGTACTATCTATTCTCACAACTTCCGCTTCTACAGTAAAATAACCATCTAATATGGCAAACTTATCTTCTAAGGAAATGGTTGCTTTTTGTGTTTTACAGGAGCTTAAAAATAGGAATGTGCACATTAACACAAATACTGTTCTCATGGTTTATTGCTTTTATGTGATAGCAATAAACTTGATTTTCACACAGTAGAAAAGTACTAATGAGTAAACCACGTCAATGAATTAGGTTACAGAAATACCAAAAAACATGTCAAAACACTCACATTGAACATGTTGCAATTTTAACTACGGTATTCCCATACTAAAATACAAGCTGATTTTTACAACTTAAAAGTATTCTTAACCAAAAAACTTCTGAGACATGAAAAAAAGAGATGTAAAATCATTAAAACTGCACAGGAGTTCCGTTTCAAATTTGAATACAGAAACTGTAAAAGGTGAAGTAAATTCCTTTATCAAATGTCCAACATTACAGAATCCGTCATGTACGTCATTTATTGATGCTTGTCCATCTGCTTGGGTATGCCCAACAGATATTCCTGAACTCTGTGTATTTACATAAACAATTTTATAAACCAAAAAAACCTGAAATCATGAAAAAAAATAATGTAAAATCATTGAAGCTGCATAAGAGCTAAATTTCAAATTTAAGCAATACTACAAGAAGAGGAATTGAAGTTCCTATTCGTATTACAAAAATTAATCAGTGTGGCTCACAAATTGATGCCTGTCCATCCGCACTTGCTTGTCCATTTCAAGCAAACTACCAAATAACATTTGAAGTCAATTGTCAAACATTAAACAACATGTGTCCGTCATTGAATTATCCTTGTCAATCATTGCCCGGATGTGCATAATTAATAATTAAAAAAGCGGGATTTTATTCCCGCTTTTTTAACTTGTTCTATATGCTTATTATCGTATTTTTTGCTCCCATTTCCAAGCAGAAAGCATTGCTTCATCCAATGTTGATGTTGCCTTCCAACCTAAAATTGTATTTGCTTTAGTCGTATCAGCATAGGCAGAAATTACATCACCTTCTCGCTTTCCTACAATTTTATAGTTGAGCTGTTGCTTACTTACACGTTCAAAACTCTCGATGACTTCTAATACCGAACTTCCTTTTCCCGTTCCAATATTAAAGACTTCAAACGAAGTTTTATACGCATTATCAACTAGTCTTTTTAAAGCTGTTACATGCGCTTTCGCAAGATCCACTACATGAATATAATCGCGAATGCAGGTACCATCTTCCGTTGGATAATCATTGCCAAAAACAGACAATTCGTTTCGAAGTCCAATCGCAGTTTGAGTTATAAAAGGCACTAAATTTTGTGGAACACCATCTGGCAATTCACCTATTTCAGTACTTGGATGCGCTCCTATCGGATTAAAATAACGCAAAGAAATCACTTGCAGACCTTTTGCAATTTTAGCCGTATCTTTCAATATTTCCTCTCCAATTTGTTTAGTGTTTCCATACGGAGAAAACGCTTGCTGAATAGGCGCATTTTCAGAAATCGGCATCATTTCTGCTTGACCGTAAACCGTACATGAAGAACTGAAAATAAAGGAAATATCTTTTTTATGTTGAATTTGTTGTAAGACGGTGATTAATGTTGACAAATTATTTTCATAGTACAACAACGGATTCGTCACACTTTCTCCTACAGCTTTGCTTGCTGCAAAGTGAATAATTCCACTTATATCATCATATTTTTGAAAGAATGTAATCGTAGCTTGTTTATCACGTAAATCTAATTCTTCAAATACTGGCATTATTCCAGTAATTCGCTCAATGCCTTGTAAAACATCTTTAGAAGAATTGGAAAGGTTGTCAATAATCACAACTTCGAATCCTGCCAATTGCAACTCTACCACAGTGTGTGAGCCAATATAGCCTAATCCTCCAGTTACTAGTATTTTTTTCAAATTTGAGTTTTGGTTTATGGTCGCTTTGGTTTTTGTTTATTTGTTTTGGCTCTTGGCTCTTGGCTCTTGGCTCTTAAACGATACTCTCTTTCATTATTTTAAACAAATACTCATCTATCCATTCACAAAATCTAATACCGTTTTTGTAATAAACGCTATTTGTTCATCATCTAATTCTGTGTGCATTGGTAATGAGATTACTTCCTTTACTAATTGATTCGTCACAGGAAAATCTGCTTCATTGTAACGTTCGTCTTTGTAAGCTTTTTGAGCGTGCAATGGAATTGGATAATAAACTCCGCAAGGAATTCCGTTCTCGTTCAAATGTTTTACCAGTGCATCTCTATCTACATCAATGACGCGTAGTGTATATTGATGATACACATGGCAATTGCAATCGCCTTCTGCGGGATTACCACATAATTTCGTAGTCTTTGGAGTGATAATTTTGTCATTCCCTTTGAAAGCTTCTGTATATTTATGTGCTGCCATTTGACGTGCAGCATTGTATGCATCTAAATTTGGCAGTTTTGCTCGTAATACTGCTGCTTGAATAGAATCTAATCGAGAATTTACACCAACTACATCATGATGGTAACGTTTGTACATACCGTGATTTACAATTCCTCTGATCGTATGTGCCAAATCATCATCATTGGTAAAGATTGCTCCACCATCTCCATAACAACCTAAATTTTTGGAAGGAAAGAAAGAAGTTGAAGCTACATGACCAATTCCTCCAGCTTTTTTCACACTTCCGTCAGCAAATGTATAACTAGCTCCGATGGCTTGCGCATTATCTTCAATAACATATAAATCATGCTCTTTGGCTATTTCTAAAATAGCATCCATATTGGCACATTGTCCAAATAAATGCACAGGAACGATGGCTTTTGTTTTTGGTGTAATGGCTTTACGAACTGCTTCTGGATCAATATTGAATGAATCTTTTTCAACATCAACCAACACTGGAGTTAATTGCAATAAGGCGATTACCTCAACAGTTGCTGCAAATGTAAAATCTGCTGTAATTACTTCATCACCTGGTTTCAACCCAAGTCCCATCATTGCTATTTGCAAAGCGTCTGTACCATTGGCACAAGGAATTACATGTTTTACATCTAAATATTCTTCCAATTCTTTTTGAAATGCGTGTACTTCGGGTCCGTTTATGAATGCTGAAGAAGCAATAACATCTAATACGGATTGATCAACTCGGTCTTTAATTTGTGCGTATTGACCTTTAAGATCGACCATTTGGATTTTCTTCATTCGTATCTTTCTTTTGTTCTAACAATATTACAAAATTGTACAACGATACCCAATGAATTTAAGGGAAAGAATGTATTTTAGCAGCAAACTCATTGCTTTTGTATTTTATCTACAACATATTGGTCCATGTTGCAAGTTTCTTCCTTAGAATTATTGCAAAATTTAATACCAAACTTGGACTTTTTGTACATGGCAGAAAAACTGTTTTTCAAACTTTAGCAGCTCAAATTTCTGCAACAGATAAAGTTATTTGGTTTCACACTGCTTCTTTAGGTGAGTACGAACAAGGTTTGCCTGTGCTGGAAGCGTTGAAGACAAAATATCCAAAGCATAAATTTGTATTGACGTTCTTTTCTCCTTCAGGATATGAGGTAAAAAAAAATAGCGATGTTGCTGATGTCATTACCTATTTACCCTTAGACACCAAAACAAATGCTCGTAAATTTATCAAGCTTGTTCATCCCGAACTTGTTGTGTTTGTAAAATATGAGTTTTGGCCAAATTATCTTGCTGAACTAAAAAAGCAACATATTCATACCATTTCTATTTCTACTATCTTTAGAAAATCACAAGTCTTTTTTAAGTTTTATGGTGGATGGATGCGAAAATCACTGCATGCATTTCAACATATTTTTGTACAGGATAAAACTTCTCAACAGCTTTTAAACAGTATTCATTATACTGATGTAACTATAAGTGGTGATACACGTTTTGACAGAGTTTTAGAAATTTTGGAACGTGATAATTCACTTTCTTTTATCAAAGAATTTAAAGATAATAAAACCACTATAGTTATAGGTAGTAGTTGGGCAGAGGACGAAGCTATTTTTGTCTCTTTTATCAATGTGTCTACTGAAAATTGCAAGTATATCATTGCTCCACACAACATCAAACAACCAGAAATTCAAAAACTCAAAAGTAGCATCACAAAACCAAGCATTTTATTTTCCGAAAAGGAAAAATATACTGACTTGAGTCAATTTGATGTTTTTATTGTAGATACTATTGGAATCTTAACCAAAGTGTATAGTTACGCCGATATTGCCTACGTTGGCGGCGGCATGGGCAGCACAGGTCTACATAATACTTTAGAACCTGCTGTTTTTGGAATTCCTGTCGTTATTGGAAAAAATTATACTGGATTTAAAGAAGCGGAAGATTTAGTACAACTTGGCGGTGTACTTTCGATAAATTCTAAAGCTACTTTTCAACAAATTGTGCATCAATTACTTACTGATGCTGCTTACAAAACTTCTGTTGGTAATATCAACCACAAATATGTACATTCCAATGGCAATGCAAGCGAAAAAATTCTATCTTATCTTTCAAAGATTATAGCTCAATAGATACTTTGAGCATTCATTACCAAAAGGCTATTTCTAAAAAAATGTTAAAAATATGTTAACTGATTCTTTGTGAATGAGTAAAAGAAATCTTAACATTGTTGTATAATTAACAATAAATAGAAAAAAGAGATGAAAAAATTAGTTTTAAGAGCTTCATTAGTAGTAGCTTTAATGATCGGAATGACTTCTTGTGAAGAAGTAAAAAAAGAAGGTGACAAAGCCAAAGAAACTGGAAAAGAAATCGTAAAAGATGTAAAAGAAACTACGAAAGAAATAGCTAATGATGTAAAAGAAACTGCTACAGACATGGCTAATGATGTAAAAGATGGTACTGAAAACGCTGTTGAAAATGCAAAAGAAGGTGCTGAAGAAATGGTAAACGATCTAAAAGAAGGCGCTGAAAAAGCTGTGAACGACGTAAAAGATGCTGCTAAAAATAAAGTAGAAGATGCTAAAGACGCTGCTAAAAGCAAAATGGATGAAGCAAAAGATGCTGCCAATAAAAAAATGGATGATACTAAAAAAGCAGCAACAGACAAGATTAACAAAGTATCAGGAAACTAAGAAATTTAATTTTTTAGTAAGAAATTGAAAAGCTTCTCTAATTAGAGAAGCTTTTGTTTTTACAATAACTATTTTGCGTGTTATTTATTTTTAACTCTTAGCAAATTGGATAAGTATTTGTATCAACTTCATTTGTATTTACACAACCTTGCTGCCACGTACGATCGCAATTAAAAACAGTTCTTAAGCATAAATTATTCCCATTTTGATCTACAATAGTACGAATACAAATTTTAATAGAATTCTGAGTACCTCCAACAATTCCTTGACTAGCATGCAAGTTAGAAATTGATTTTTTGTTTAATGATAAATTTTTTAAACTCTTTTTTTTCATGATAAAGTGTTTTTTTATTAAGATTTGAAAGTAAGAAATAAAACCTTTCAAATAAAGACTTTTAACATAAATGACTTTACTAAAATACATTTATTAAACAAAGAAAAAGGAATCAACACATAAAGCATTGATCCCTTTTACATGTGAGTAATATAAAGGTTGTTTACTTCACAATCATCTTTTTAGTAACCATAATTTCTCCATCAGAAACTAAGCTATAGATAAACATTCCTTTACCTATTTCATTAGAGCTAATCACTACTTGCCCTTTTTGACTTGATAAGTTATAATCCCTCACAAATTTTCCAGACATATCAAAAACAGAAATTACGGCTCTTTTATTATCCGGAATTGTATAATTGATAGTTGTTTGGCTTGTAAAAGGGTTTGGTCTATTTTGATCCATAGAGAAACCTATTTCTTTATCTTCTTGGCTTCCGATACTATTCTTGCTATTCGCAACTGCTCTTTTAAGGTCTTCTAGTTCACCTTCTAAAGCGGTCATTTTAGCATTCATTTCATTAACACCAGAAGTTAGGACTGAAATTAAACCAACATAGTTTACTGCTTTATATTCAAATGTTCCGACTTCTTCATTTTCCTTACCAAAAATAGGTTTTATTACAGTCGTTACTAATTCAGGAAATACTTCCTCTATATTTTGCGCAATGAATCCGTGTTGCAATTCTGTCGGTAAATTGAGCTCATCTATTTGTTTAAATTTATATTTTACGGCATCTAATTGTGCTAACTTTTCTAATAGATTTTCTTCTGATTCAATGTTTTCTTTTAACTTTTTATCTGAAGCAGAAAACGAACCTGTTACCACTACATTTCCATTGAAATATCCAGCATATCTATTTGCTGTGGTTGGAGAACTACCATAAATAGCAGCTCCAAAACCTGTTGGATTACTAACCGAACTATTGATAAATCCTTGCACACCATAAGTACTTCCATTAGAACTTCCTGTCACAGACGCTCTAACTCCTGAACTTTGAAATGCATCACTCAAACGAACTGTTATACCAGAATCAGAATATGCGCCTCCACTACTTTCAACTTGCACTCCAGTTTTCACATAACATGAAGCTGAATTTGTTGATTTAATTCCAGTAACAAAACCACTTGAACCTGTAGTGTTTTGAGAAGTAAAGCCTGTGCGCGTGGAATTAAAACTACTGTAATCAACACCAACAACTGCATCTGCAGCAGTTAATGGAATTCCAAAAAAAGTTTTTCCATCATTTGTCATCGTGGCTACCAATCTAGAAGTGGTAGACGTAAAACTATTGGCTACTCTAAACTCTAAATCAGTGCTCGAAGCAAAAGAATCTCCTATCCATTGGATTCTAGGGTTAATATCATTTGTATCTTGATATCCCATAGTTAGCGCTCTGTTTTTTAATTGAAAGCGCAAACCATATACATTTTGACTTCCTGTATTTAATCTTCCTATAGAAAACCACTGACTCGCATTAAAATCAAAAGCTGTTCCAGCATCTAATTGAGTTACCAAACCAGGACCAAACCTAAATGTTTCTCCTGATAAAGGACTTGGGGTTGAAATTGTAGTTGCAATACTACCTGAGGATTCATTCTGTGCAAAGCCTATTCCAATAAGAAATAAAGCCAATACTAATGTAATTTTTTTCATGATTAATTGTTTTGAATTTACTTTGTTTAAAGATATTGTCAAAACATTAAACAAAATTACGGAATAACCGTAATTTTAAAACACTAAAAAGCAGCTAACTATAAAATATTTTGCTTTTATAGTTATCAAATTTTCACAAATCAAATGTTAAAAAAACCATAAAATAAAAAAGCCGAAGTCATTTAACTTCAGCTTTTGTTTGTTGTGCGGGTGAAAGGACTCGAACCTTCACGCTGTTAGGCACTAGATCCTAAGTCTAGCGTGTCTACCAATTTCACCACACCCGCAAATGTGGCTGCAAATATAAAGAAGATTTTTAATAATCAAAGGAAGTCAAACGTATTTTTTTCCTTCTTTTTTAGTACATTTGAGTATAAAGAAAATTCAATATACTTCATGAATACTATAAAAACGTATGTTGAAACGCATAAAAACCGTTTCATAGACGAACTCATCGAACTTTTAAAAATTCCCTCAATAAGTGCAGATCCTGCTTATACTCAAGATGTTATTGACACTGCAACAGCGATTAAAGCTAGTTTAATAAAAGCAGGTTGTGATCATGTTGAAATTTGCGAAACACCTGGATATCCTATTGTATTTGGGCACAAACATATTTCTGACGATTTGCCAACGGTACTTGTCTATGGACATTACGATGTACAGCCGCCAGATCCATTAGAACTTTGGGAAAGTGGTCCGTTTGAACCTATCATTAAAAAAACAGACATTCACCCTGAAGGCGCTATTTTTGCTCGCGGTTCTTGTGATGATAAAGGACAAATGTACATGCATGTAAAAGCATTGGAACTCATGAACGAAACTGACCAATTGCCATGTAATGTCAAGTTTATGATTGAAGGTGAAGAAGAAGTTGGTTCAGAAAGTTTGGCTTGGTTTGTAGAACGCAACCAGGAAAAACTAGCCAATGATGTCATTTTAATCTCTGACACAGGAATGATTAGCAACACACAACCTTCTATCACAACAGGTTTACGTGGTTTGAGTTATGTAGAAGTAGAAGTTACAGGACCTAATCGTGATTTACATTCAGGATTGTACGGAGGTGCTGTCGCAAATCCGATCAATATTTTATCAAAGATGATTGCTTCGTTACATGATGAAAACAATTACATTACCATTCCTGGATTTTATGATAAAGTAGAAGAATTATCTAATGAGGAACGTGCTGAAATGGCAAAAGCGCCTTTTTCTTTAGAAGAATATAAAAATGCTCTAGATATCGATGCTGTTTATGGAGAAGCTGGTTACACAACCAATGAACGCAACTCGATTCGTCCAACTTTAGATGTAAACGGAATTTGGGGAGGTTATACAGGCGAAGGTGCTAAAACAGTTATTGCCAGTAAAGCCTATGCTAAAATTTCAATGCGTTTGGTTCCTAATCAAGAATGGAGAGAAATCACTGAGTTA
This sequence comes from Kordia sp., assembly GCF_022447245.1. Classification (GTDB taxonomy): domain Bacteria; phylum Bacteroidota; class Bacteroidia; order Flavobacteriales; family Flavobacteriaceae; genus Kordia. Next base: position 115,426 of record NZ_JAKVBC010000002.1, read on the forward strand.
TTCAAAACACATTTTGAAAATATTGCACCAGCAGGTGTAAAAGTCAAGGTTACTCCACACCATGGTGGGCAAGGATACGTAACTCCTATAGATAATATTGGCTACCAAGCAGCAAGCAAAGCATATCAAGATACGTTTGGTGTTACACCAATTCCACAACGTTCTGGAGGAAGTATTCCGATTGTATCTTTATTTGAAAAAGAATTAAAAAGCAAAACCATTTTAATGGGATTCGGATTGAATAGTGATGCTATCCATTCGCCAAACGAACATTTTGGAATCTTCAATTATTTAAAAGGAATTGAAACCATTCCTCTATTTTATAAATACTTTACAGAACTATCTAAATAATAAAAACTCCGCTTTTTAAAGCGGAGTTTTTGTTTGATATGCAATATGTTCTATCAGGACAGAGTTGTTACTTTATAACTAACTTTTTTACTGCTGAACTTCCTTCTGCATACACTTTTAAAATATATAATCCTGTTGGCAAACTTGAAACATCAATTTTACTATTAAGAAGCTCCTGCATTAGCATTAAGTTTCCAATAGTATTGTACACTTCAATAGTATCAATAGTTACTTGTGAATCAATAAAAACAGTACCTGATGTTGGATTAGGATAGATTCTAAAACTATTGGCATTAAATTCGTCTGTACTTAAAACATTTTGATAGACTCTTACATAATCAATTACCATTGGACTTTGGGTAAAATTAGGATCAATAGTACCCGCAAAACCTCCCATAGCAACATTAAAAATAAGATATTGTTCTAAGTCAAACGGCCATGTACTTGGATTTTTCACAGCTGGATTATAGGTGTAATAACCTACGCCATCAATCATAAACGTAATTTGATTTGGCGACCAATTCATAGAATATACATGAAAGTTATTCGCAACATCAGGTAATACTTGCGAATCTGTATTTACTGTATTTCCAGAACTTGAAGGTGTATGAATCGCGCTTGAAACATGATTGGTAGCACCTAAACCATGTTCCATAATATCTATTTCCCCACAGGCAGGCCATGTCGTGGTTCCAAAACCTTGTGTTTGCCAATATGCTCCTACTTCGTTCACATTTTTTCCTAAAGTCCAAATTGCTGGCCAAGTTCCATCTCCACTCGGCAATTTTGCTCGTACATCTACTCTACCATATGCGAAGGCAAACTTTGAATTTAAACGTGCAGAAGTATAATTTAACGTAACACCATCTTGTGTATAGTTTTCACTTTTGGCTACAATATTTAAAAATCCATTTTCAACATACGAATTGTCCAATCGGTCCGTATAATGTTGCTGTTCTCCATTAAACCATTGTCCGCCATTTGGACCCAAAATTTGATGGTGCCACTTTGTTGCATCTACAGCTGTCGGCGTAGTACTGTCAAACTCATCTGACCAAACTAAATCATTATAAATTACATCTAAGGCATTTGGATCTGTTGGCACATTTCCATCATTGATATCATCTATACGAAAAGCACCAGGTATCGTACTGCCATCATCTATTCTTATCAAGAGTCTATTGTATTGTCCCATACCGTTCACTGTAGCAAAATCAAATGTTAAATCTGTCCATACATTTTCAGAAGTTGTCGTTTGACTTACTTCCACATCAGGGTTTGTTCCATTTTCTAACTTTACAACTATCGTGTGAGAAAGCGGATCAAATGAATAGAATCTCAGTGTAATTTCGTCTTCAACATCTAAATCAATAGATCTTGCGAGGTCTATATAATTTCCTTGAATTGAAGGAGAACTGTCACGAAAAAATTGTCCTGTGTCATTGTTTCCGTCAATAGGATCTGGAACAATTGCAAATGTGCTACCTCCAAAACCAGTAAATGTATGCAAGCTTTGCGAAAAATCAAGTGGTGTCTCTTGTGCAAGTATAATTTGTGATGTGAATAGGAATAAGATAAAAATGTTAAAGTAATTTCTTTTCATAGTGATGAATTTTGCCAAATGTACATTTTTAAACCTCCAAAGACCATTTTTTCACCTATACAAAAACTATACAACTACCTAAAAAATAGACTTTATCATGGCTTTTTAACTACTGTTGAGTTCTAATTACCCAAATCACAACTTAAAACATTTAACCTCTACACTTGTAGAATTAAAATTTATATTCTACATTTGTAGAGTAATATTACAGTGATTGGTATATCCTAGACTGTTTTTATTTTGATGTCGACCGAGATAATTGCATACTATTTTATACTCAATCAAAGAATACTTAAAATTTTGACGTGTGAAACTATCAAAAACAGAAGAACAATTGATGCAGCACTTATGGAAGCTTGAAAAAGCCTTCATGAAAGATCTTTTGGAACAATATGATGAACCAAAACCGGCTACTACGACTATTGCAACATTATTGAAACGCATGACCGATAAAGGTTATGTAGCGTATGTAACGTTTGGAAAGTCTAGAGAATACTATCCACTTATTAAAAAAGTAGATTACTTCTCAAAGCATGTAAATGGTCTCATCAAAAATTTTTTTAACGATAGCGCCTCTCAGTTTGCATCTTTCTTTACGAAGGAAACAAATTTAACCAAAGAAGAGCTCGAAGATTTAAGAAAGCTCATCGATAATGAAATTAAAAAGAAGTAAACATTGTTTGTGTACATTCTAAAATCTAGTGCCATTTTAGCTATGTTATTAGCGTTTTACAAGCTTTTTCTTGTAAAAGAGAACGCACATGTATTTAAGTGCTATTATTTTCTAGCAAGTTTAGTATTGGCATTTGGCATTTCTTACATTACACATACAACTTATAAGGTGAATAAAAATTTAACGAATAAATTCTAATTCAAACAGACTCATGATCACATATATCATCAAATCAGGATTGTGCTTAGCATTGATATTACTTATTTATAAAGTGATGTTGGAACGTGAACGCATGTATGTGTTCAATAGGTATTATTTACTTTTCGGTTTGTGCTTTGCGCTTACAGTTCCATTCATTACTATGGAAACAGTGGCTGAAATTCCTTTTACTGAAACAGCAAGTACCGGACAACTTCAGAATATAAACACAAGCGAACTTATTGATATTGAATCTGATAACATTCAAGAAGCTTCCACAATTCCTGTATGGATTTTAGTGACTATAAGCTTGTATAGTATTGGATATTTATTGTTTTTCTTTCGCTTCGTTAGAAATATCTATCTGATTATCAATAAAATTATTAAAAGTGTACGTGTTCGCTACAGAGCAGCATCGTTAGTCTTACTAAAAGAAAACGTATTACCACATACATTTTTACATTATATTTTTTTAAAGAAAGAAGCGTACGATTCGCAAAACATTGCCGAAGAATTATACACGCATGAACTTGCGCATGTAACACAAAAACATTCGCTCGATATTATTTTAATTGAATTGATCCAGATCGTATTTTGGTTCAATCCATTACTTATTTATTATAAAAAGGCCATACAGCTCAACCATGAGTTTTTAGCAGATGACGCTGTATTAAAATCAAACACTAAGATTCCGACATACCAACATTTACTATTGGAAAATGCCAATTGGAATCACAACTTACATTTGGCCAGTAATTTGAATTTTTCAGTAACTAAAAAAAGATTACAAATGATGACAAAACATACAACTCGTGCACGCGCCTGGATGATTGGCACACTCACGATTCCTGTTTTTATAAGCGCACTATTTTTGTTTAGCACAAAAGTGATTGCTCAAAAGACGAAAAACAATATAAATAAGACTTCAAAAACGCATATAGCCGTTACAAAAAGTCAAGACTCAAAAGCTGATTATTATAAAGATGCAACTTTCATTTTTGAAGATGCACAAGGGAAAAAAACGAAAAAAACCTACGCACAGCTTAGCACAGAAGAGAAAGCAAGATTGATTCCACCACCACCAAAACCAACAGCCAATCAGCCAAATAAAGAACAATTAAACGCCTGGAAAAATAAAGAGAAGTTTGCGATTTGGTTAGATGGAAAAGTGATTGAAAATAGTGAGATTACAAAACACAAAATTGTACACTATACACAAAGCTTTGTATATAAAAATGCTAGAAGCAAGCGTTTTCCACAATCATACCAAACAAGTTTGTATACAGAAGCAGGTTTTAAATCTTTACTCGCTGATTTTGGAAGTCCATTAAATAAGAAAGCTGTATTGCATTTTAAAGAAGGAAAACACAGCAATTCAGTTATAAGGAAAAAAGTAGGTACTTCTGACAAAGTAAGCGTACGCCATGAGCTTTCTAAAATTAATGAATTGCCTATAAATTATGTAAATGAAAAAAATGGTCCAAATGAAATGGATTTACCCTTAAAAAAAGAAACGATTAGAAAGGTTGAAAGAAAAGATATCGTAGTTCACATCACAAAAGAAGGGAAGTTTATTGTTAATCACAAACTTAAAAGCACTTTTAAAGGTCTTGACAAAAACATTAAGTCAGAATTGAATCGCATTCTACATAAAAGAGCTAGAAATTCAATCATAATTTATCATGAAGACTACAAACAATTTGTAGCAAAAGTAACCTCCTTATTAAAGGAAAATAAGATTTATGATATTGAAACGATCAATATTGCGGATCTTCCGCCACCTCCGCCACCTCCTGCTCCAAAAAAACCAATGATTATTAAAGAAGGAGATGTCAACAAACTTCATGAAATCGTGGTACGTTTTGATAAAAAGCATAAAATTTCAGTAAATGATATCGTTTTGAAATCTATCGATAAACTTCCTTGGGCAATTAAAAATATGGCATCTTCGATAAAAAGTAAGAAGCCCAGCGCAGCTATAATACATGATGCTAAAGATGATAATGCCTCAGATTTGAAGTCTAAAATTAAGCAAATTCTCAAACAAAATAATATTACCGAAGTTCGCACCGTTTTTGCCTATGATTTAAAAATTGTCCCGCCACCGCCACCGCCACCAGCTCCTAAAAATCCAACGGTTAATGAAATAAAGCTTAAGAACAAGGCTAAAAATAAAGCAAAGAGTAAAAGTAAAGCTAAAAACAAGGCAAAGGATAGCAAGAAAGTAGTGCCAAAAGTGATTGAAGTAAAAGAAGTTCCCAAAAAAGAATTAAAAGAAAAACAGTTAGCGTCTACTACTAAAACAGTAAATGAAACTGGTACTTATACTGCTAATGGGAAAAAAATTTATTAGATAACAAAAAATGGAAAAAGAGAATTGAATAATAGATTTGGAGAACGTATTGACGATACAGGAAAAGTTATAGGTGCTTATAAAAGCTAATACAAGTTTCCAAAGATTTTCAAATTCTTAATACTAAACTTACGACTAACACATATAGTCAAGGTGTGTAGAAAGCAGCTTATAAACTCAAAATAAGCTGCTTTTTTTGTAACATTTCAATCGACTTTGCGTTCTTATAGACATCATCAATCAAAAATCATTTTATGTTACAACAATTTTTCCTCGTCTGTTCGGGCGTTGATCGCGCTCTTATACGCGAATGTAGCGCAGGAGAACAAACTAAATATGCAGGTATTGGCGCCACCGTTTTTTTTACAGCATTGATGGCATTTATTGCCAGTGCTTATGCTTTATATACCGTTTTTGACTCTATTTTTGCTGCCATAGGCTTCGGCATTGTTTGGGGATTATTAATCTTCAATTTAGATCGCTTTATTGTTTCTACACTTCGAAAGAAAGATTCGAAATTCGCTGAATTTTCACAAGCTGCACCACGAATTATTTTAGCTATTATTATCGCCATTGTAATTTCCAAACCTTTAGAACTCAAAATCTTTGAAAAAGAAATCAATCAAGTTTTACTAGAGCATAAGAATGAACTGACATTATCAAACAAATCACAAATTGCAGAACAGTATACGCCTGAAATTCAGCAAATCAATCAAGAGATTATTGATTTGAAAGCTGAAGTAACGACAAAAGAAAAAGAAGTAAACGACTGGTATGAAACATATATTGCAGAGGCAGAAGGCAGAAAAGGAACTGAATTAATTGGAAAAGGACCAGTATACAAAGAAAAACGTGAAAAACACGATGCTACATTGCAAGAATTACAAGCATTACGAGCAATAAATGCTGAAAAAATTACCTCTAAAGAAGTTGCTGTTAAAAATCTAATTGCACAACAAAAAGCACAGGAAGCTAATACACAACCTGTCATAGATGGTTTTGATGGTTTAATGGCACGTGTAAATGCATTAAATGAATTGCCTTGGTTGCCATCCTTGTTTATTTTACTATTATTTTTAGCCATAGAAACAGCTCCAATTTTTGCAAAATTAATTACATCAAAAGGTGAATATGATTTAAAACTTCAAGATGCTGAAGATGCTGTAAAAACTTGGGTGAAACAGAAAATTGACCAACGAAAAACTTTATTACAGACAGATATATCTTTAAATAAGAAAGTATATTTAGATCTTATGGAAGAGGAAGAAGTATATCTTTACAAACGTAAAAAAGCACGAGAATTAATGAAGTTACAAGCTGATGCGTTTTTTAATTTACACAAAAAGCAATTTTAATTAGAACTGCTTTTTAAGTGTTTTATCATTCGTTGTTGTGCTTTTGCTTGTGCTATTTGCAAACTCTTGGCAAATTCACTTTCGGCATCTGCACGATACAGCACTTCACCGTTTTTGTATACAATCCACCAATATTTGCTCTCTTGAATATATTCTGCCTTTAGATGATAACCATCTTCTGTGATGACTTCTTTGAATTTTTTATTTCCTTTCCACCTCATGAATTGATTCTCAGTTGTTTATTATTGGTGAGAATGTAAGAAACTTATTTGAAAGAACTTCAAATAATGGTACAAATATTCTAAAGGTTAGACGAATGTATATAAAAAAACGATGAATGTTCTGAACTTATAATAGATTTAAGCGCTGCATGAGCTCTTTACGATTTGCCCTACTTACTGGAATTACATCTTGTTTTATTAAAACACTATTATCTTCAATATCAACAATTTTAGTAGTATTGATGATATAAGATCGATGTACTTTTAAAAATAAATGAGTTGGAAGTTTTTCTTCTATTTTTTTTAGTGTAGAATGTACTACATAGTTTTTGTCTTCAGCTTTTATTTTAATGTAATCACCTTTAGCTTCGATCACACAGATATCTGGCACATTGATTTTTACCAAACGACGATCAATATTTACATATAAATCATTCCCTACTGTAGAATTTTCTTCAGGATTTACTGGAGCTATCTCCTCTGGTTTGCTTACAACACCTCTTTCTTTGATACGTGCTACAGCTTTTGCAAAACGTACTGGTGTTATCGGTTTTACTAAATAATCAACTACGCAATCATATTCAAAAGCATCTAATGCAAAGTTTTTATCAGAAGTAGTGAGAATTACCAATGGTGGATTTTTTAAGGTTTGAATAAAATCAAAACCTGAAAATGTAGGCATGTGAATGTCTAAGAAAATTAAATCGACAGTATTGCTATTCAAATATTTAATTGCATCAATAGCATTATCAAATTCTTCTGCAATGTTAAGTTCTTCTATTTTCTTACACAGCTGCTTGGTTATCGCTCTAGCAGTAGCTTCATCATCTACAATAATACACTTCATAAGTAGGCAGTCTTATATCGTCGTTAAAAATTCTTCCATTTTTTGCAAAATGCTGAGAAATGTTTCATAGCGTTTGGGATCCTCATTTTTCAATTCTTCTTCAAAAGCAATTGCAAAGTCATAACTTTTTTCGAGTCCCAAAATACTAATTTTATGTTTAATTTTATGCACATGCTCCGCTGAATTTAGATAGTTTTTCAAGCGAACACTTTCTGTAAAGGCTTCTTTTTCTTTTGGAAGCTCTTTTTTTAAGATGGCAATTAGGTTTGCTTCAAATTCGGCATCGCCATCCGAAAGTTCTTTTATGTATGATAAGTTGGGACTATCTTGTTGCATGTTATTTTTTTAGTTTAAAAAAGAATGTGGTTCCTTTTCCTTCTTCAGATTCTAATGAAATGGTTCCTTTATATAACTCTATGATTTTTTTCACAATTGATAAACCAATTCCAGTAGATTTTCCTTTTCTGTCAAGTGTTTGGAATATTTTAAAGATTTTATCATGATAGGCTTTCGCAATTCCAACGCCATTATCAGACACCGAAAATTTCCAATAATTTTTTAACTCAGTATATTGTACTTCTACAATTCCTTCTTCTTTATCAATATGAACAATTGCGTTGCTGATTAAATTTTGGAATAATTGTTTGATTCGCGTTTTATCAGCATTAATTATAGGTAATTCTTCTGGGAAGGTAAATTTAATATGTTCTGGAATGTATAAAATGGTTTTAATTTCTTCTAGTACTTCTTTTATGTTTACTTCTTGCGTTGTAAGAACGTTTTTATCATTTACACTCGAATAACGTAAAATTCCGTCAATGAGTGCGTCCATTTGCTCTAATTTGTTGTTCAACTTATCAAAAGTATCATTGGCTTCCTCATCCAACACATGCTCATAATCTTCTTGAAACCATGAAATTAATGCGTTAATACTTCGCAGAGGCGATTTTAAATCATGCGAAACTATATGTGCAAAATCGCGCAATTCTTTATTACTACGTTTTAAATTTTCGAGCAATTCTTTATTTTCACTTTCGGCAGCAATCCTTCTTTCTAAATTCACTGCTTTTGTCAATTGAATAGAAACCAAATTGGCTACATTTTTCAGTAAGCGCAAATGCTCTTTTGTAAAAAAGTTCTTGGTAGAATGTTCGGAATCAATAACTCCCACGACTTCTCCTTTGATGATAATTGGCACTGAAATTTCTGAATAGCGTCTCATATCATCAACTACATAACGCTCATCTTTAGTTGTATCATGTACTAAAGCAGCTTTTCCAGTTGCGCAACATTCCCTACTATTCCTTTTCCAAACGGAATGTATAGCTTATCAATAATTTCTTTGTTTTCATCAACTTTAGCACCGTAGCCAGCTATTTGCTCTAATATATTTTCTTCTTTGTTGACTAAATACACTACACAATCTTCAAACTCTAAATCGCGAGCAGTTACATTCGCTATTTCCCAAGCAATATCATGAATGTTTAGTTTCCCAATAAAAGAGCGCGTTAAATTATTCAAAGTATTCAACATTAAACGTCTTTTATGTTTAACGGAAACATCTTCAACAAAAGCTAACTGGTACTTCATTTTTCCATTACCATCTCGAACTCCAGTAACACTTGTCTTTGATAAAAATGAGGTTCCATCCTTTCGTTTGTACTTTTCTGTAAGACTGTAATGATCAATTTCTTTAGCAATCATTCTACTGTATAATCTTCTAGATTTCTCATGAGCATCTTCGTATGAAAGTGCATCTACAGGAGTTCCTAAAAGTTCTTTATCAGTATATTGAATGAGTTTTTGAAACGCATTATTTGTTTTGATGATTTTTCGATCTTGTGCCAAAACAATTCCTAAAGTAGAGTTATCAACAATGGCTGCCAATTGCTCTTGCTGCTCCTCAAAGTTTACTGCATTTTCTTTAGATATGGTAATATCTCTTACAACGCCTTGCGCCGCTGTTATTTTCCCTTCTTCATTATAAATTAAGCTCGCATTAATCTGTACCCACTTTACTTCCTTATTCTTTGTAAAAATTCGCGCTTCATAATTTGTAAACGAACCTTTTTCAATAAGTGCTGCGAAGGAATTCATTGCATACTCAAAGTCTTTACTGTAAATTAAATTGACAACGTTGATTGGTTCTTCTTTAATATCATATCCTATCAATTTGACTGCAGCATCATTCATTTTGATGACATTTCCCTTAGTATCCATGACAATAAAGGAATCGAGGATATTTTCAAAAAACGCATTGTATTCATGTGTTTTCGATTTGAGGGCTTCTTGTGTTTCTAGCAATTCGCTAGTACGGCTCAAGAGCAATTCTTCCGCTTTTTCACGGGCTCTTTTTTCGTTTTGGAGGGCTAGTTCAAGGGCTTGAATCTTATCTTTCATTTAGAACGCAAATCTAGTTTCAAGGGATTTTCGCGTTTGAAGATAATAAATTCCAAATAATTTTCGGTCAATAAACAAAATTAACCGATGAACTGCAATCTTGGTGCTTTAATTGGAATAAGAATTTTGAAATGCTTTTTTAGAATTCTATAACTTCATTTACCATCCAATAATCAACTACACGCTGTATTTTTTTAATGTAGTCTTCATAACGTAATGGTTTGATAATGTAGCCTGCAATTCCGAGATTGTAGCTTTCCAACATATCTTGATGATTGTTAGAAGTTGTTACGATGATTGCTGGAATGTAACGTAGATGTGAATCTTCTTTAAGTTCTTTTAGAAATTCAAGTCCATTCATCTTTGGCATATTTAAATCCAATAGGATAACATTAGGTAGCTCTTGTTTCTTTCGTAAGATATCAAGTGCTTCCTCTCCGTTCTTAGCCTCGAGTATTCTGTGAGTAAATCCTAACTTTTTTAAAGATTTTTTAAACTTCAATACTTCGATCTCATCATCTTCGATGAATAAAAATGAAAGATTCTCTAACATTTGTTTAATTTATGGTTTTCAGCAATTAAAACGTAAATTTCCCGTTTATATGCGATATAGTTTAGTTCTTTCGATTAAATGATTTTTTAAGCAGGTTGAATGGTATTTATTCGTAGATTAGTGGTTTTCTGTTTTCTGCATTTTTTATGCTCTTTTTACCTCTGTTTGTGCTATTTTCTTAGAATAAACTTCCTTTCTATTTGATGATAACCTATTTTAAATGTATCCAAATACTTTCCCAATAGATTTTTAAGAGCAAATTGACGGTTAATAGTGTCTCTATTTTTTATTGATATTTTGCCAATTCGGCTTGTTGTTTCTTAGTCATTCCTTTGACAACTAAATTGTACGATTCATCAACTAATTCTTTGATAAAATTATTTGGCAATTCGCCATGATATAATTCAATAGTATTCCAATGCTTTTTACTCATGTGATAGCCAGGTTTGATACTATCATATTCACCTCTAAGTTCTTCTGCCTTTTCAGGATCGCATTTTAAATTAACAGATGGAATACCTTCCTCCCATTTTTTTAAAGATGTTAAGGCGAACATTTTCCCTAAAACTTTAAAAACCAATGTATCTTGATCAAAAGGAAATTCTTCTGTAACTGCTGGTTTTTTAATACAAAATTCGCGAAGTAATTCTATGTCCATAAACACTATTTGCTGACAAGATATAAAAATCTTATCAACAGAGGAAGCTTTGGAAAATGATTAAAGATTATGCATTAATATCTGTGTGATCATGCATTCCTTTTCTTTTGTTTTTTTGCTTAGGTGTCGCCTTTTGAATAGGAGCGATATCTAAGCTTACAAGAACATCATTTAGATAATAAATTACTTTATCAATTAGTGACATCTTATTGTTATTTTAGGTTGGGACAAATATACAGCAAGAATGTGTAAAAGAAGGTTATATTTTGTTTAAATCAATATAAAATTTCGATAAAATATAGGATTTTAAGACAAATAGTCTACAAAAATACTAGAGAAATTGTTTTTCAATGTCAAAAACGTGAATTCCAATCTTTTAAAAAATAACTAAGAATTGTTCTTTTTCAAGTGATTAACCTCATCTGCGGGAAGTGTTATCTCTGAATAATCTAATGTCCAACCAATTGTTTCCACAATTTTTTGAATGACTAAAACAGCATTCAAAGCTTCTTGTTTTGCTGTAATTAACAAACCACTTTCAGGAACTTTATCAATGATGTGTTGTTTTGCTTGTTGGTTGAGTTTGGTTAAATCATCAGCACTAAATTTATTGAACAATCCATCTTTTATATCATAATATGTAAAGTCGGTTTCTATTGTTAAAATTTCTGGTTGCGGCACATAAACAATTCGTATAGTTTTATTGTTTTTATCAGCTTCTAAACGTATCTTTTTTAAATCATATCCAACGCTAGCTCTGGCTTTAATTACAATTAGCGCCCGCTTTTTACTAGAAATCATTCGTAAAAAATGTTCTGATTTATCTTCATAATGATAAATCTCACTAAAATCACCTTCTACTGATGTGAGTTTACACACATTTTTAATTTTGTCTAAAAGCAAATGTGCCTGTTGCGTGATGCGCTTCTCCGATTGTCTTTTACCTATATAATCATACACAAAGTACGATACAATTCCTCCGATTAATACTGCTAAAAATATATCCATATACAAGCGATTAACAAAAACCATTCCTGATTTGCATGCTAGTAAATGTACTGTAATTTTAAATGATAGTACTAATAGAAATAAGATTGCATGTAAAGTATGACAAAAAAGAACTTACGTTATTCCTAATATTCGATTTCGCGCTTGCTCGGTTTCTCTAATATCTTCTTGTGTACGGACAAATAACTCAATGATGGCATTTTCAATATCTTCATTTTCGTTTAATCCATTAAATACATTTCGGATCATAGACGAGCCATAAGGCTTATCATTTCTGCTAGTTACTTTTTTCTCTTTTAATATTTTTAGCACACCATCTGTATAATGATATCCCAACACTTCCTTGAGTTTTTTACGCTGTTCTTTTCGTATCATATGTATACCTATCGTTTTATAATTAGTAAATTGCTAAATTAATGTCGCTTTTATGACACACATTATAGAGCTTACAGTATAATATTACAAACTATTTTCTACATAAAGAAACTTTATGCTGAAAAATTTAGTAAAACGATTAAAATAATCGACAGAATTATCATCTTTATCAAGCATAAAAACCTCAGTATGCGCGAGTTTGATACGTCAATAAACGTAGGAAATGGCTATATAAGCAAGCAATCGAAATCTAGCGCCTCTGTAGGCAGTGATGTATTAGAGAGGATAATCGACACGTATCCAGATTTAAGTCCGCTTTGGCTACTAACTGGAAAAGGCACTATTATTATTGAAGTAGTTGATAAAAAGAATACTGACGATACAAAAAATACAAACAAAGCAAATGAAACTCCATTTATCTATAACACCTTCGATGAAATTATTGAATCAAAAATAGAATGCATAGTTGCACGTCAATTGAAAACTTTTGGCGACAAACTTGAAAATATTCCTACTTTAGAAAAAATCAGTGACGAAATTCAGAAGAGTTTTAATAAAAATTAATGATTAATAAGTAGGAACGCTATGTGATTTTTTGAGAATCATTGAGAATCATTGAGAATCAACGGTATACAATTCCTGTCTTTTCCAGAAAAAATTCTATAAATAATGTAAAATGTGTATATTTACTAGATGACTCATTTGTGCTGATTTACTGTCAGTTTAAGTGACGTTTTTAAATTTAAAAAAAACTATTTTCTATGAAAATTGATTTTTTCATAGTTTAATTTCCATATACAATGAAGATAATCGACAGAATCATTCAATTTATTAAGTATAAAAATATGAGCATGAGAGCCTTTGATATCTCTATAAAAGTAGGAAATGGCTATACGAGTAAGCAATCAAAATCAGGCGCTTCTATTGGAAGTGATGTTTTAGAGAGAATAATCGATACGTATCCAGATCTTAATCCTCTTTGGTTGATTACAGGAAAAGGCGATATGACACTACCTGTTAAGAAATCTGGAGAACCACTTCCAGATTATGGAGAAACCATTGATGAAATTTTAGAAAATAAAATCAAACGAATCGTTCAAGAGCAACTCAAAGAATTCAGTGACAAGTTGGAATCTTTTCCAACCTTGGATCAAATTAGTAAAGAAATTAAGAAGAATTTACGAGGCGAGTAGTTACTTGATTATTTTATACAAAATTGGCTTGCTTGGCGTAGCATCATTTTCAAACGGCGCAATTTGAATATTTATATAATACGCTCCATCTTCAATAGTATTTGCTACATAAATAAATTCTGTAATAGTAGCATCCATACGAATATTTCCTGAGGTATTCCAAAAAGCATTATGCGCTAGCAATTCTCCTCCATCTTTTTCTTTATCGACACTTGGCAAATCAAGCAGCAAATGTTTGATTCCTTTCTCGCGTAGATATATTGCCGCAGCTTCTTCTAAATATGGCGGATTCGTATTCGAGTACTGTCGTTGCTTTTTTTCATCAAAATTAGGCAATGTACGAAGAACAATGGCTTCACGCTTTTTATTCCCTATATTCATTTGTAATTGCTTCTTTGAAATCACAAAATCATCTCCTTTTTTTTCAGGAACAACCGTGATCAATTCCGCATAGAAGAAAAATTGCGTTAAATTTTGATTGACAGAGTATACTTCTTGCGTAATATGCCCAACACATTCGGTATGTGTTCCATGTGAGTGCGGATTAAAATAAATATTATTAAAGTTAACATTACCGCCTTCTTTCACGCTTCCAACCCAATTATCTAGTCGTACTGGTTCAATTTTTGGTGCTCCAAGATACCATGCATTAACATTGTCTTTAGAAGCTCGTAATGGAATGGAAATATCAAGCGGTTTAGATAAATCTATTTGATGTTTGGTTGTTTTACGTAGAATTGTACAAATCATAACACAAAAATACGAATTGATTTTTTCTTACCTTGACAAAGTGTATAAAAAGCCTTTTTACCATAAAAAATCATTTCTTTTTGCTTGGGTATTATTTCTACTATCACTGGTATTTTCTATATGGCTTTTACAAGAAAATGGTCCTTAAGATTTATTTACATTTCTATTTATCAGATTGCCTCATCATATTATTTTTGCAATTACTCTTGTATTCGCAGGACAAGATTAAACTTTGAAAAAATCTGCTGCAATTCCGTCACATAAAAACTTTCCTTTTTGTGTTGTTTTGATAAGATTTCCTTCTGTTTGAATCGTTTTTTCTTTTACGTGGATTTCTGCTATTTTATGTGTATGCTGCAGATAGCTTTCTCCAAATTCTTGTTGAATATACTCCAGAGAAATTCCCCAAACAGTGCGCAAACTTGTCATTACATATTCGTTGTACTGATCGTTTATGGAAAGTTGTTCTGAAGTGAGTGGAAGTATATTTTCTGCTATACTTTTTATGTATTTGGTATTGTTTGACACATTCCAGCTTCTTGTGCTTTTTTGAAACGAATGTGCACTTGGTCCAATTCCAAGATAACTTGCACCTTTCCAATACGAAGTATTGTGTTTTGAAAAGTAATTCGGTTTTCCAAAGTTTGAGATTTCATAATGTATGAATCCTTGTTTTTCGGTAGCTTCAACCAATTCATTGAAGTGTGCTAAAGATGCCTCTTCAGAAATGGCAGGATATTTTCCTTGCCGGATAAATTTTTCCAATGCCGTTTTTGGCTCTACCGTAAGTGCATAACTTGAAATATGATGGATACCATAATTAAAAACCGTTTCCATGTTCGTTTTCCACTGTTTCATGGTCATATTTGGAATTCCGTAAATCAAATCAATGGTAATATTATCAAAATGTTGTGTCGCAAATTCTAAGCATTTTTTTGCTTCTTCACTATTATGCGCACGATTCATCAAGGATAAATGCTCATCATAAAACGACTGAATTCCTATACTCAATCGATTTACGGATGATTTTGCCAAATCGATAATTTTGGCTTCCGTTAAGTCATCTGGATTTGCTTCCAAGGTAATTTCTGGAGTATTAGATACCTTGTAATATTGGTTAACCGTTTGCAAAATTCCATTGATTTCTTCTAATGAAAGTACACTTGGAGTTCCTCCACCAAAATATATAGTTTCAACAAGTGTACCTTCCAATGCTGTTTTACGCAATTGTAATTCTCGCTTGAGCGCGTGCAATAGTTGATCTTTCTTAGCCAAAGACGTAGAAAAATGAAAATCGCAATAATGACATGCTTGCTTACAAAATGGTATATGTATATAAATTCCTGCTATAACTACTAATGTATTTTAATTACTACGAGCAAGACATCAAAAGTCTTATGATTGTTATTGCAAAAATAACAATTCATATAATCATACGTAATGGAGAAGCCAGTTTTTCGTCCTATATTTCCTCAAGAAAACCTTCTGAGGCTAATACTTCTAGCTTCTGTTTTTGTAATTCGTTCTTCTTCCTTATTATCCTTCTCATAATCTGTACAATTAGTGACAAAAGTTGGTTTTTGAACGGTAAGTCCGCAGACAATTCCTTGTGAAGAAGAAAATTTTCTGTTGGTAGATACTTTACATAATTCTAATTAGGCACTCATAATTAGCTGTTTTTTAGCTAATTAATTTTGAGGAATCACATATAGTGTGGGATTTATGGCTTTGAGTGAATCTATATTTTTTTGTGTAATATATTTCGGATTTACAAGAATGCGTTCCAAACTTGGTTTTTTGGCCATTGCATAAGGAATATTTTTGATAGGTGTATCGTGGACAATAATACTAAATACGCTTTTTAGCGATTCCAATTCCGTTGGAAATACTGTAAAATCGTTCCCATCTAAAGATACACGCCCTAAACTATCAAGTTTTTTAAATGAACCTGGCAAGTCTTTCAATCGGTTTGCACTTACATTCAAGTATTTTAATACTTCTAAATCTCCAAAAGATTGTGGTAGTTTTTCAATTTTATTACCATATAGGCTTAAGTTTCTAAGGTTTATTAAATCTCCAAAGTTTTCAGGCAAAGTATTGATTCGGCTTCGGTTAGCAGATAACATTATTAATTGTGAACAATATGCTACCTCAACCGGTAAACTTGTTAGTTTGGTTTGTGAAATATCCAATACTTGTAAGCATTGTAAATTTCCAATGCTTTTAGGCAAAGACGTTAACTTCAAATTATTTTCTAATCCTAAATATTTTAAATTACGTAATTCTCCGATAGCTTCTGGAAGTTTTTCAAAACGATTTCCATACATATCTAACATCAATAATTGATCTAAGAGTTTTATATTACCTGGCAACTCCTTTATGCCGCATCTATTCAATAAAAGTACTTTCAAATTTGGAAGCTGACTGAGTTCTTCTATCGTTTTTTCTAAGTTTGTAAATTGATTAAAAGATAGGTTTAAGATTTGTAAATTTTTGAACGCAAATAAAGTTTTTGGAAGCTCTTCATAATTATTATTGGAAAGATTCAACACATATACTTCCTCTTTTTTCGGCAACAATGCTTCTAGATCTCTAACGTTTGGCTCTCTTGCAATATCATTCAGAATTTCAACACTGCGATAGGTTTTATCTGGAAACAAATCAAATTCATGACAATTATTTTTAAGCATGTTTTCCAGTTCTATTATTGTAAATTTTGGCAATTCAAAATTTGCAATTTCGTCATACTTTATCTCATCATTTATGAGCGCTTTCATTAGTAATGAATCTTGTTTAAAACCACGGTCTTCTAAAAAAGCAGTATCCCAAATAGCACCTTCTTTGTTTCCTCCAAAGTGCTTAGAAAACACCATGTAATAGTAATTATTTCTAACGTCGTCATAAGTTCCGGACATTCGTGTACGTTGCTCGTAAACTTTAGCTGCAATATCAAACTTTTTTGCCAAAAAAGCAGCGTTTCCTTTCCATGATAACAAAAAAGAATTTTTGCCGTGTTTTTTAATAATTGTTTCAATATCTTCTAACGCTTTCTCAAATTCTGCTATATGTAAATATGCTTGAAATCGAAACATTTTAGCAACTGAACTTTCAGGCTTTTTTTCAAGATAAGTATTCAAATCTGCAATAATACCTTCTAAATCTAATGGATCAACATTTGTTGCAATCCTAGCTCTTGAAAAATACGCTTCCGTATCTTCTGGAGTTCGCTTTATATATTCATCAAATAATTGCTTAGAAGCTTTCCACTTTTTAGCTTCTAATGCTTTTTTAAGTCGTTCTTTAACTTCTTCGTCACTAAGTCCACAAGAAAATACTAATATTGACATCAAGCCAATAATAAATACCCTAAAAAGTTTTGTCATTTTATTTTTTAACTCTGTTTTCGTTTTGTTTTACAAAGCTCGCCCAACCTGAATAACTCTTTCCAACTTCTACTCTACCCGAATTGTAAAAGTGACAGACTGCTGCTGCCAAACCATCGGTAGAATCTAAATTTTGGGAAGCGTTTTGAGTTGTAATAAGCTTTGTAACATTTTGGCAACTTGTTCTTTACTGGCATTTCCATTTCCAGTAATGGCCATTTTTATTTTTTTGGGAGAATATTCGATAATAGGAACTTCGCGTGACAAACCTGCTGCCATTGCCACACCTTGGGCGCGACCAAGTTTCAGCATGGATTGCACGTTTTTACCAAAGAATGGTGCTTCAATCGCAATTTCATCTGGATGATAGGTATCTATCAATTCAATCGTACGTTCAAAAATCAGTTTCAGCTTTAAATAATGGTCTTTGTATTTTTGAAGCTGTAATTCATTGAGTTGCAAAAAGTGCATTTTTTTCCCTACAACTCTAATCAATCCAAAACCCATAATCGTAGTTCCTGGATCAATTCCTAGTATTATTTTTTCAGTTTTTGACGTCTTTTTCTCTTGATTCATCTATTTCCAATGGTATCTCATCATGAAACGCAGCTCCATGATAGATTTGTATTTCGAAATGCTTTACTTTGTACTATGCAGATTTCGGTATCACACAAAACTAAGCAATTCTTTGCGTTAGCTATAAAAGTAGCGATACTTATTGGTGCAGCCTATTTTATTTTTGACAAATTAGTAAATAATACTCAATTAGATTTTGATACTTTTTTAACGCAACTCAAAACTTCTCAACTTATACAACCAAGTATTATTTTTGGTCTTTTTGCAATTACTTTTTTGAATTGGTTTATGGAAATTGTGAAATGGAAAACATTGGTAAGTTCTATAAAACCGATTTCACTTTGGGAAAGTACCGCACATAGTTTGGGCGGATTAACAGCTTCATTGTTTACACCAAATCGTGTGGGCGAATATGGTGCGAAAGCATTGTATTTTAAGAAGTCTGAACGAAAACGAGTTGTAGGTTTAAATTTTCTTGGAAACTTTGCACAACTTATTGCCACTGTTATTTTTGGCGTGATTGGTTTCTCCATTTTTGTCATAGAATTTGGCATAGAATTGCCTTGGTATAGAATTTTACGAATTTTTGCCTTTATACTGGTTTTGGGTGGACTTTTCTTTGTAGGCACCAAACAGAAACGATTTCGTATTAAAGGTTTTTCATGGGAACGTGTTCGTAGTTTTATTCGAAATGTTTCTAGGGAAAGTCATTTTAAAAATCTTAGTCTGTCCATAATTCGTTACGCTATTTTTTCACATCAGTTTTATGCGTTATTATTATTTTTTGGATTGAATACATCATACTTTATTACCATGAGCACTATTGCTTCCATGTATTTGATTACTTCCATAATTCCGATGTTATTTATTTTCGATGTCATTGTAAAAGGAAGTGTTGCCGTATGGCTTTTTGGTTACCTTAACATCTCTGAATTAAACATTCTTTCTGTAGTTTCTTTGATGTGGATTCTGAACTTTGTGTTGCCAAGCATTGCAGGAAGCTATTTTGTATTGAATTTTACACCTTTGCAAGCCAAAGAAAAATCAATTGCTTCATGATACAGATTCTTCTTTATTTCATTTGCGGAAGCTATGCTTTGTTAATTACAAGCTTAGTGTATGGTTTTTGGAAAGTTCCCATAACAAAACAACAAGAAGTTACAACATTTACTGAGTTTTCAGTGATTATTCCTTTTCGTAATGAAGCTAAAAATTTACCAAAACTATTAACATCAATTGCTGCTTTGAAGTATCCTGCATCAAAGGTTTCATTTTGGTTTGTCAATGATGCTTCAGAAGATACTTCTTGTGAAATCATAGAAAAGTTTCACAAAGAATACACAGCCTTTAACATAGATATTTTACAAAACAAACGCACTTCCAATTCACCAAAAAAGGATGCAATTACAACCGCTATTTCCAACATTCAAAGTGACTGGATTGTTACTACAGATGCCGATTGCTTAGTGCCTGAAAATTGGCTACATCTGCTGAATCAGAAGATTGTTTTGGAGCAACCAAAAATGATTGCTGCGCCTGTTACATATGTCCAAGAAAGCTCATTTTTCAGCACCTTCCAATTGCTCGATTTTTTAAGTTTACAAGGAACAACCATTGGGAGCTTTGGCTTACAACTACCTTTTATGTGCAATGGCGCCAATTTCGCTTATGAAAAGAAAGCTTTTATGGAAGTCCAGGGATTTATAGGAAATGATACGATTGCTAGTGGTGATGATGTTTTTTTGTTGGAAAAATTCATCCAGCAATGGCCAAAAAAAGTGGTGTATCTAAAATCTGCAAAAGCATTAGTACAAACATTCGCCGTACATACATGGAGTGAATTTGTTTCACAACGTGTCCGATGGGCTTCAAAAAGTGCTAACTACAAGTTATTTACAGGCAAACTCATAGGAATTATTGTGCTTTTGATGAATCTTCTATTTTGTTTGCTTCCAGTTTTTCTATTTACTGCTGTTGTTTCATGGAAGTCGCTACTTATATTTTTTGTTTCAAAGATTATCATTGACAGCATTTTATTGCTTCAAACAATGCAGTTTACCCAACAAAAAGTGCAAGCTTTCCACATCTTCTTAAGTGGAATTCTGTATCCATACATTACTATTTTTATTTTCTTCCGATCGTTATTTTCTACATACAGATGGAAAAATAGAAGATTCAATAAATGATAAATTTGTCTTATTTTTCCAAGGAACCTATTTGAAGCGCTATTTTTTTCTAACTATAAGTGCATAACCAACTTACCACCATGATGAAAACCGATACTACTTGGAATATTTTCCAAAAATAACCTTTCGCTTCTTTTTTATTTACGTCTTACTCTATATGTTTCCGTTTCCTTTAAATGGCTTTCAGTATTTACATAATAATGTTGTTATTTTTTTAAATGATACTATAAGTGGGGAATGTTGTTTCATTTATGGGGGATTTATTTTTTGACCTTAGTTTACCAAACCAAGGCCCAGAAAAGGAAGTGGCGATATGACGTATGATTATGTAAAGTTGTTTTCAGGTGTATTCTTTGCTATGTCAGGAGCCATTATTTGGAGTCCTATTGACCGTAATCGTAAGAATTATGCGAAACTGTTACGCTTATTGGTTCATATATGGCATATTTTCTGGCACTTACTATGTTTTTGTATAGCTTTTATAAAGTAATTCTGTTGCAGTTTTCCACGCCTTCTTTAGGAAGATTGGTTCAACCGTATGGGCATTCATCGCCTATGGGAATTACTTGGACATTTATGGGAGCTTCGGAAGCGTACACTATGTTTTTTGGTTATGCAGAAGTGACTGCTGGCGTATTATTAGCTTTTAGGCGCACACAAACCTTAGGTGGATTTGTTGCTTTCGGTGTAATGTTAAACGTATTTATGATGAATATGTGTTATGATATTCCTGTAAAAACATATTATTTTCATTTACTGCTTTTTGCATTCTTTATTTTTATGCAGGACTGGAAACGCCTTTTTGCAGTGTTTTTTTCAAAGGCTACCATCACAGCACGAAGCTTCCCTGCATATTTTAAAGATCAACGGTTTATCATTGCAGCTTTCGTATTAAAAATTGTCATTTTAGGACATTTTTTATATGCAAGTTCGGGCGATACTATTGAAAAAAGCGAGATTCGCGGTTCTAGCGTTCCAAAACCACCAATGTATGGGGTTTATGAGATTCAGTATCATAAAAAAAATAAGGATTCCATTCCAATGTTAGTCACCAATGATATATTGTGGAGACGTATTATATTTCAGCGTAAAAATTTCTTTTCAGTATATCGCATGAATAGCACAAGTACGTGGTTAGCAATGAAATTAAATACTGTTGCAAAAACCATGGAAGTTAAAAATCGTAGAGATACCACCGATATTTATAATTTTAAATACACTCTAAAGGATAACATTCTAACACTAAATGGCACACATTTAGGTGATACTTTATATATTAAAGTCAAACAATACGATTTGAAAAAAATCAAGCTAATCAATAGAGACTTCAGTTGGATTAATGAATATCCATACAATCGCTAAATGAATTATTTCTCATGGTATAAACGAGAATCAAAGCTAAATTTTTGGATCTTGACAACGCTTATTTTATGGAAGTCAATATGCATTGGATTTAAGATATAATTGAATTCATCTTTTACGATAGCTGAAGGCACTTTTAAAACTGCATATTTGTTCTCTTCCACAAATCGCGTAAATATTTGCTGTGTTTTGCTGTTATAAGGAAACGTATTCCAACTTTTAGGAAGTTTATGAAGCTTTTGTATGGAGACTTCCTCAGGAATATTTATATGTACTAAAATACGATCATTTGGTAAATCTTCTGTGATGTCTAGGTGCATCACCACTTCTAAGTAGGCAAGTGAAATGTGTTGTGAAGTATAAACGGCGCGTGTTCCGATCTCGTTCCAGCGTCCACCAATTTTTTCCGCGCCAACTCCCGAAAGTAAGTTGTTCCTTCGTTTTGCTCTGTCAATTCTGTAAACTATCATCAAGCAAAAATTCCGTAATCTATACGTCTTATTTCGTCTATAACTAATTTTACGCCGTAACTTGTATCTAATAGGGAAAAAGGTGTTTGTCCGCCCAAAACTTTACTTTTTTTGTTGAGCCACCTAGTGAATTTT
This sequence comes from Kordia sp., assembly GCF_022447245.1. Lineage (GTDB taxonomy): Bacteria > Bacteroidota > Bacteroidia > Flavobacteriales > Flavobacteriaceae > Kordia. The sequence continues at coordinate 138,076 of NZ_JAKVBC010000002.1, forward strand.
TTTTCATCACCAAAAACTTCAAACCCTTTTGAATATACTTCTGCAATTTCAAACAAACGTTCACTAACTTCTTTGTCGTAGCTGCTCTTTTTTGATAAGGTAGAATAGGAAGCTGGAACTATTTCTGATATTTTTGTCAACGGTAAAGCAATTCGCATGCTAAACTTTTTTAATTGTGAACGTGTTACACCACTTCTTGTGGCATGAATGATTTTTAGTTTATTTTGCGGTGAGTCATTTCGGTTATCAATATAACTCGTCAGGGTTAAAGCTTCCATATTTTAGTAATTTTACCTAGTACATTATGTAAATTTACAATTATTTTACATATCTACCATAGGAAAGAATCTTTTTTTAGTATTTTTAACAAAAACCCACTCATGAGTTTATTCGTATTAAACACCTCAAATCCAGAATTTTATGATTATTTCTGGAAACAATATAGTACGAAACGAACTAACAGAATGACACTGAATGGTGAGATTTTAAATCTATTTTTTGTTTACTACTTGTGAGTTTAACTGCTGCGTATACATGGAAATTATTCTTTGAAGGCGTCGATATTCAATGGTATACAACAGGCGGAATTTTTGTGCCACTTGTGTCCTTGTGTCCAGTTTTGTGATTTCTGTAAGGCGCTAATGGACGATGCCACTCACTTTAATTTACGCTATTGCCAAAGGATTATTTGTTGTTGGATTTAGCGCTTATATTCATCAACGGTTTCCCTATTTACCATTTCAAGCTGTAATTATCACATTGATTACTTTTTTTGTCATGTTACTCTTGTGTATGGCACGTATTATAAAAGTGACTAAAAAGTTTAGAAGTGTTTTCGTTACTGTGATCTCCGTTATTTTCCTCGTTTATATTACATTATTTATCCTGAACTTTTTTGGTATTCATTTTTCATTCTTGTGGGACAGCTCATGGATTGCCATAGCGTTTAATGTTGCGGTTTCCATTTTTGCTTCGTTAAGCTTATTTCTCGATTTTGATTTTATGGTTCGTTATATAGGTCGCACCAAAAAAAACTATGAATGGTTTGCCACTTGGGGATTATTGGTTACTATTATTTGGTTATAGGTGGAAGTGCTGCGTTTGCTAAAAAAATTAGCGATACGATTTTGAAGTCGAAGCTTTTACTCTTCAAGCTTTTGTTCTTCTACATTTAAAATGATTGGTAAGATAAATTTTGTTTGTACTGGAATTCCTCTTTTGTACGCTGGCGAAGCTTTTGGAAGGTTTTCTGTACTTACCTTTATTAAGCTATCTATGCTAGGAATATATTTAGCAGTGACCGCATTTTTTTGAATATCTATGACATTCACAATTCCTAATGTATCAATGTATAATTGTACCTGAATGGTATCTTTTATCGTTTTGGTAACGAGTAAATTATTTTGTGTTAACTGCTCGTAAATTTGATCTGTTAAAGTTTGAAAGAAACAGTTTTTCTGCTGTTCCTTTTCTAAGGAATCACAGTTAGAAAAGGATGGAAATTCATCAACCGTATTTAGATTGATACTTTCTTTTTCTTGTGCTACCAACTCTTCTTCTGTGACTACAGGCTTTTTAAAAAAGTCACAAGACACGCATAGAAAAAGAATTAGGCAATATGTCCAAAGTTGTTTCATCAATACAAATATCATGAAAAATACAACTTTTCGACATGTTGCCGTAATTTTTGATTTGATTATTCTGGTTTTAAGTGAATTTCCTCTTTTAACTCACGAATTCGCGTGTTGACAATTTTCTTCATTTCGATCTTCGCTTTTGGAAATTTTCCCAAAAAACGTTCATACATTTTTAGCTTTTCTTTTGGATCCGAATAGTAATTGTCTGCAACCTGCGCCAATCGTAATTGCGCCAATTCGTAATCTGGATTTTCCTCTAATGCCATATTGAAGAGTTTCATGGCTTTTCGATGCTCTTTTCGATCAAAATGCACCATTCCCAAAATATAATAATCTCCTGAAGGATCTGTCATTTTCCCAACAATAGCTTGTGATGCATGGTGTTCCGCTTTGTCTGCAATTCCATCTTGGTAATACAGTTTTGCCAATTGCGAATGATAAAAATAATTTCCTCGATCGCGCTTTAAGGCCTCTTCATAGTATTCAATAGCCTTTAAAATTCGTCGGACACGATAGGCTGCAAATGCTGCCTTTTCATATACATATTGCGTTGCCTTTTTTCGTTGAATTAATTTTTCAAACCATACTAATGCATTTCTGTATTCTTGATTTGCATAAAACAATTGCGCTTTGAAACCAATAATTTTTACATCTTCTGAATTATTTGACAAACCTACTTCAATTGTCTTTGTAGCTTTATCAAAATTTTTGGTTTCTATATAATTTTTAATGAGCTTGTAAATACTTTTTTGATGTTGCGGATCTAGTTTAAAAGCAGCTTCATAAGATGTAATGTAATTTTCTTTCCCAAAAGCTTCACTTGCCAAACCAATTTGATAGTAAAAATTCGGGTTCAGCGTATCTTTAGCTTTTAGTTTTTCAAAAATCGTTAATGATTTATTTAGTTTTCCTGCTGTAAATAACAATCTTCCATAATCATACAATACCAATACATTTTCAGCATCAACTTTAAGTACCTTTTCATAGCTTTCTATAGCTTTTTTACTATTTCCTAAGGCTTTGTATGCTTTTGCAATTTGTGTGTTTGTATAAGCGCTAGATTCTTGTTTTTGATAGATTTTTATTGCTTTTGAATAGTTTCCAAATTGATACAAACTATCTGCAACTGCCAAAGTCGAAGATTGGGCTTCGACTTTAGTTATGATTGCAAAAAAGATGCAGAGACTGATTATTTTATTCATAAAAAATTATTCTTGTACTTTAAAGGTAATTGGCAATCCATATTTTACACCAACAGATTTTCCGTCTTTCTGTGCAGGCTTAAACATTGGCAATGATTTTATCACACGCTCTGTTTCGTTTTTCAAAGCAGTATTTGGCGCTTTAACTTCAGCAACTTGTACTTTTCCATTTTTGTCTATGATAAATCTTGATTGAATTTTTTGCTTGCCTTTTAACTTTGACTCTTCCACCATTTTCATGTTAAAGTTATGTAGCACATGCTTTTGAATGTTTTCTGTAAGACATTTTTTTATTTCTTCTTGACTTCCCAAAGTTTCGCATCCTGGATATATTGGTAACTTATCTACCTCCTTAAAAGAATATGTTTCATCTGAATCTTCTTTGGATGCTACTTCTGCTTTTTTGTTTGGTTTGTTTCGTTTATTTGTGTTTTCAGCTTCAGCGATACGCTTTTTACGGACATCCACATACTCTTCATACGATTGTGTTTCATATGTTTTAGCCAGTGTACCATCTTCATCTACTAATCCTGCAACTTCTGTCATGATCTCTGCTTGTTCTTCGTATGCTTCTCTAGTTAAAACCTCATCGCTTTTGAGAGTTCTATTTATTTCATTTACCCTTTCATATAGACGTGTTATTTTTTCTTTGGCAGCTTTCTTATCTAAAGTTACTGTTTGAGCTGTTGTGTTTTCCGTATCTGAAAATATGGCTTCATCGCAAGAAGTGTATATTAATGCTACAACTAGTAAAGGTATTAACACTAAGTATTTTAGCTTTAAGATTTGACGAGATTTTTGTTTTGTTAACATAATGATTCGTTTTTTAATTAATGAATGTTTAAAAAATTGGTTGGTAAACGAAAACTGTTGTGTCTGAAAGACTTCAGCTAACAATTTTTCATAATAATCGGATTTGTTTTTGCCTTTAACAATAATTGCATCGGCAATGTATTCGTGTACTTCTGAGATTCGTTTTTGATAAATATATACAAGCGGATTGAACCAACACAAAATGCGTAGAAGTTCAAAATATAGCAAGTCTAGAGAATGCTTTTCGCGAATGTGCACCAATTCGTGTGAAAGAATATCTTCTAGTTTTTCTTCATGAATATCGTTTCCGAGAAAGACATATCTAAAAATAGAGAATGCTATTGTACTTTCTGGTATGATAATCATGGTGTAGTTTTCATGTTTTACAAAGCGTCCTTTGAAACGTAGTTTTACGAGTTGTACAACTTTATAGATAAACAGTAAACTACTGATTGAGAATCCAATAATTAAAAACCAATTCCAAGTTGGTTCAATTGTAGCAACAGCTTTTTCTGGCGTAAGCATAATTTCTGGCAACAATATTATGTATTCTTGCGGCACTACATTTTGAAAACTTTCTATCTTAATAAAAGGTAAAAGAAATGAAATTAAGGATGAAAATATAAGGTATACTCTATTCCAATTGAAAAAGGTTTCTTTTTTGAGAAATAAATCATAACTCAATAAGAATAACAGCTGAAAAGCAACGACTTGAATAAAATATGCCATCATGATTTTTAGTTATTTTTTTCGATTTCTTTACGTATTTTTTTACTGCTACCGTATTACTATCATTTTTTCAAAAGAATGACAGCATACTTTTAAAAGGTCTTCACTGTTATGATTTTTTATATCAGCTTATTCAGCAATTTTAAATACAATTGGCAATATATACTTTACACTTACTGGCTTTCCATCTTTCATTCCAGGTGTAAGTTTTGGCAACGTATTAATTGCTTCTTCTGCAGCAGCTTGTAAATCTGGATGTGGCGCTCGTACCTTAAGATTTACAACGTCTCCGTTTTTATCGATTAAAAATTGCGCAAATATTCTTTGGGTACCTGACAAGTTTGTATTGTGAGCGCGATTTACATCAAAGTTTTCAGCAATATGTTTTTGAATATTTTGGACAAAACACTTTTTTAACTCTTCTAAAGTCCCATAACTTTCACAACCTGGAAAAACAGGAACTTTGTCTAGTATTCTAAATTCAACAGCTTCATTTTCTATCTCTGTAATCTCCATATTCTGCTGCATCTTTTTGATTTTGTTCCTACTTTTTTCTAAGTATTCTTCATAGGTTGGTCGCTCTACAGTTGTAGTTAGTTTTCCATCAGATTTATTGAGAATTTCAGCAAGTTCATCATATATAAGGTTTCTTTCTTCAAATTCTGCCTTTGTCAAAATTTTATTTGATACACTAAACCTGTTAAGCTCTCTCAGTTTTTCCTTTGCAGCTTCTAACATATCCAAGTCGGACATTAATTCTGATTTTTGCTCAGTATTATCCGCATCTTCAATTGTTGTATCTTCACAAGATGTATACAATAAGGATACTATTAAAACTGGCACTAACACCAAGTATTTGAGTTTTAAAATTTCGCGGGATTTTTGTTTTGTTAACATAATGATTCGTTTTTTGATTAATGAATGTTTAAAAAATTGGTTGGTGAACGAAAACTGTTGTGTCTGAAAGACTTCAGCTAACAATTTTTCATAATAATCGGATTTGTCTTTGCCTTTAACAATGGTTGCATCGGCAATATATTCGTGTACTTCTGAGATTCGTTTTTGATAAATATATACAAGCGGATTGAACCAACACAAAATACGTAGAAGTTCAAAATACATCAAGTCTAGTGAGTGCTTTTCGCGAATGTGCACCAATTCGTGCGAAAGAATATCTTCTAGTTTTTCTTCATGAATATCATCACCTATAAAGACATACTTAAAAATAGAGAATGCTACGGTACTTTTTGGTATGATAATGATGGTGTAGTTTTCGCGTTTTACAAAGCGTCCTTTGAAACGGAGTTTTACGAGTTGTATAATTTTATAGATAAATAGTAAACTACTGATGGAGATTCCTATAATTAAAAACCAATTCCAAGTCGGTTCAATTGCAGCAACAGCTTTTTGTGGTGTCAATACAATCTCTGGCAACAGTATTATATATTCTTGCGGTACGACGTTTTGAAAACTTTCTATCTTAATAAAAGGCAACAAAAAAGAAACTAAAGAGGAAAAGATAAGGTATACTCTATTCCAATTGAAAAAGGTTTCTTTTTTGAGAAATAAATCATAACTCAATAAAAACAATAGCTGAAAAGCAACGACCTGAATAAAATATACAATCATGATTTCTGATTACTTTTTTCGATTTCTTTGCGTATTTCTTCTAACTCTTCCGTACTGATATCATTCTTTTGCATAAAAAATGACACCATACTTTTAAAAGATCCTTGAAAATATCCATTTACCAATTTTGAAATTGATTGATTGCTGTATTCAGATTGTGCTAACAGCGGAAAATACACGTGTCCTTTCCCCACTTTTTCATACCCTACAAATCCTTTGTTTTCTAAAATTCGCACAATGGTAGAAACCGTATTGTAGGCAGGTTTTGTGCCTTTAAAATTTTCAATAATAGCTTTAACATTTGCTTTTTCTAGTTTCCACAGAATTTGCATGATTTCCTCTTCTGCTTTGGTCAACTGCTTCATAATATAATTTGTATTATTTTCAACTAAATTCTTAGTTCAACAATACAAATATAACTAAATATTTAGTTTGAACTAATTTTTTAGTTAAAAAGTGTTGATTTTTTTTTTAGCGCTTATTCTTAGTAGTATTCTAAGGTACGTGTAGTTTTTTCTGTCTTGATACCGTTTTGAAATGAAGTTTTTAAAGTCCAATTGCCGTATGTATCGTAAGTGTATTGACACGAAGTCTCTTCATTATATTTAAAATCTTGGTGTTTGCATCGATCTCCATATTGTGTATAAACAGCAATACTTTTTATCGTATCGTTTTTAAAATAGTGTGCGCGATATCCATTTTCAAATTTTTCTACAACATTGACACGTTGTTTTGAAACTATTTGCGCATCTTTTTCTCGAATCTTATAACGTATGGTTTTGTATAATTCACCATTGTTTAAATCGTATTTGTATTCGATAAGATAACCATCTCCTTTTATCTGTAAATACATACTGTGCAAGCCTATTTTTAGTATTGTACATTCTTATAGTAGTATCAATTCTTCCTTCTGAACGACCTCCAAAACCTTCTTGAACTTTCTTTACAACATTATTTTGATGGTCATATTGGTAAGTAATCGTTTTAAATAGTTGATATTCTGAAAAGTCTCTATCCGAAATAGCTTTAGTATTATTTTCATCAAAGTTGTATTCATAAGCATATACTTTTTCCGCGATCAATCTATTTTTTTCATCGTAGGTATACAAGCGAACATAATCTGTATCTACCATACTTCCTTTACACGAAACCCTGTATTCTGTTAAGGTATTTATTACTGTTGAATGATTCATATTTAGAAAGCAAAGTATCTTTGATATACGTGCAACGTTCTTTTATAAAATAATCGTTTTGATACGAAGATTTAAGCCAAACCTCTTTCAGTTTACCTTTATCGGTATAATTTCTCTTTTCTTCTACTTTGTGTAATCTAAGAAGCTTTTTAGCTTCCCTGTCATATATTTTTGCAAGTCGAACTTTATACACTAAGTCACCTTCTTTTGTATATATATTCTGAGTGGAAATTAACATTGATCCATTATCCTTTATCAAACCACTTTGCAACACATGGCCATGTTTGCCATATTCTTTGAATTCATTAAGTGGAACAAAAACATCTTTATCATGATTTGATTTTTCGTACTCCGTATAAGTGGAGTCTATCGGATTGAAAGCGTAAGAATAATTTTTTGTTACAGATTTTTAATATTTCCGCTTACTCGTTCTCCTTACATATAAGCATCATAATAATAAGACTCTGGAATAAGCGTTTCTGGTCGTATTACTGTTTGCGCGTACACAAAAGCAGTTATGCATAGCGAAAAGAGGAAAAACAAGGTGATTTTTAGTTGCATCAACTATTTTAACGTAGAATTTTAGCATTTATTGAAATTGAATAGCAATAAGAAGTATAATCTTTATGATTTTACACTAAAATGTTATGTATTAAAGAGAATTTTGAAAATCGAATTTCCTTAAAATAAAAAAGCATCCCAATTTTCAATGAAGAAAAAAGGAAAGCTTTTCATTGGTTTAACTACTAAACCGAGGCAAACCAGAGGTTTACCTTAAACAACACAACTAAATCATTTTGCCAAAAAAAGCTTCTCTTCGAGGGAGAAGCTTTTTGCAATTTTAGCGGTCTGGACGGGACTCGAACCCGCGACCCCATGCGTGACAGGCATGTATTCTAACCAACTGAACTACCAAACCGTTGCTTGATTGCGGATGCAAATATACACCACAATTCTATTTATACAAACATATTCGAGAAAAAAATTGAAGTTTTTTTTACCCAATTACGCAAACTTTTGTCTTTCAACCAAATACGTTAGTAAAATTTTTTCAAATTTTTCGTTGATATCTGCTGCTACATATTTAATTTTGTATTGCGCACATTTCATTTTTAATTGTAAAAAATAGTCAGAAACTGCTTTTTGATAATTTTCTTGTACGGTATCTGCATAAATATCGATATGCTCTCCTGATTCTACATCAATAAAACGTTTTGGCTTATTGTCAAAATCGAAATTGAATTCTTTTTCAGAATCAAACACATGAAATAAAATAACTTCATGTTTGTTGTATTTTAAATGTTGTAAAGCTTCAAATAGTTTTTCATCTGCTACTCCATCCTGAAACATATCTGTAAAAAGGAAAATAAGGCTTCTACGGTGTATTTTCTCTGCGATTTGATGTAAATAGGTATATGTGTCTGTCTTTTTATTAATTCGCGTTGTAGTAACCGTATTATCAAGCGTATTCAATAATAATTGATGATGCCGCTCGCTTCCTTTTTCAGGTGCGTAAAAATCATAAGCATCTGAATAAATACTTAATCCGATAGCATCGCGTTGTTTTTTTAAGATATTCATCAAAGAAGCTGTTGCCAATACGGAGAAAGCAATCTTATTTAAATTATCCACCGACGGAGCAGTTATTTCAGGATAGTGCATGGAAGAAGAATTGTCAATAATGATATGACAACGTAAATTGGTTTCTTCCTCATACTTTTTTGTGTATAATTTGTCTGTTTTGGCAAACAATTTCCAATCAATATGCTTGGTACTTTCTCCTGAATTGTAAATTTTATGTTCGGCAAATTCTGCAGAAAACCCATGAAACGGACTTTTGTGCATTCCTGAAATAAATCCTTCTACCACTTGTTTAGCAAGCAGTTCAAGATTTTTGAATCCTGAAGTTTTATTGAGTTCTTGTTGTAAATTCACAAGCTATTTTCTTTAATTTGAGATCTAAATGTACAACTAAATATTAGCATTCGGAACAAGTTTAACTTCGCGTTACTCTTTTTTAACGTTCACTTTATGAGATATGATACATACACAATCAGCATCGTTCATATTGCTTCTTAAAACTGAATTCCATAAAAAAAGGTTCGGCAATGTGCCAAACCTTTTTTTATGCTAGAATATGTATTATTCTTATGCTAATAATTTATCTAATACTTCTGTATAGGTATTCTTTGGTGCTACACCAACTTGACGTCCTACTAATTCTCCGTTTTGGAAAACTAATACTGTTGGAATATTACGTACTCCAAACTGTGCTGCGTATTGTTGATTAGCGTCTACATCTAATTTTCCAACAACTGCTTTTCCTTCGTATTCATCTGCGATTTGCTCAACTACAGGACCTAACATTTTACATGGTCCACACCAAGCTGCCCAAAAGTCAACTAATACTGGCTTGTCGCTATTCATTACTACCTCTTCAAAATTTGCATCTGTGATTTCTAATGCCATAACTATATATTTTTTTTAATTCAACTTTACTTTTTGAGTATTATGCAATATTAGTCAAATATTTTTCTAAAACTTACATCACAAGTATTTGTTTTGACTATATGTCAATTGGTTTTTCTTATCATTAACCTGAATAACTGTATTTTAAGCGTTTAAATGGTTTTATTTCGATGTTTTTACCGAGTTACCTCTATAGTATAAGTAGAGATTAAGTCATCTTTGATGTATAAATGCACGTCATAATAGCCTGAAAATTCAAACTTATAATCGATAGATAATGATTGATCTTGGATAGAAATCTGATCAGGATATATTTTTCGTTCCCTAAAACTACTTTCTATGACTAAATTGACATCTTCTTTCTCTATTTCTTTTTGAAGCTGTAGCTTAAAATTGAAGCTTTTATTTTTCTGAACTTCATTATTCAATTTTTGTGGATAACTATGATCGCTAAAATATGTATATGCTTTTCCATAGATAATTGGCGCATCTAAAAATGCTTGAAACGAAGGTGTTGCACCTTCTAGCAAAAACCATTTTTTGTCTAAAGGATGATGATTTACAGCAAAAATTTTAGGATCTGATAGAAAGAAACCACTATTAAAATCGAATTGAAAACGATAGGTTTCAGGATTTGGAATTCCGCTTGCCCAGGTAGGATCACATAAGTACCATTTTCCATTTAACTTTACAGCATTCCATGAATGGTTTGGTGTATCTAAGGTCTCAATATTCATTGTGCTGGTTCTTGCGTATCCATGCACCATTTCACATTCAATATCTGCCAAATTTGCCAATTCTTTCACCAAATACGCGTATCCTGTACAAATGGTTGTACGGTCTTTAAGAAGCTTACGGAAGACTATTTTTTGGAATTTTGTATTCCATTCGTTCAAACGGACACTATCATTTTTGTAACGTAAGCGTTTGCGTTTGTTTCGATTATATAATTTATAATCATTAGCAATACTACTACAAACCCATTTAAAGATTGCTCTGAAGCGTTCGGCGTCTGTATCTAATTCTGAAGTTAACTTGTATACTAAATCTGGTAAATTATGTAATGTTTCATCTTTGTATTTCAGTACAATTTCGTCGGCCTTTTCAAATGAAATTTGTTGAAAATCTGAGATCTGTGCATAAGACTGAAATACAAAGACGAATAAATATATATGTATTAAAAATATTCTCACAGAACTGTAATAGCTGTTGTTGAATTAATTTTTTCGTTTTTTGGACTTGTAGCGCTTGTTGGTATTTACAGCTCCCATAAACTCAATCACTTCGTCCGATAAAACAGCTTTTACAAAAGTGGTGTCAGTCTTAATTCTATATTCGATAGATTCGTATCCTAAAAAACTAATTACCAAAACATCTCCTGTTTCTAGGGCTACAGGAAACTTAAACTCTCCTTTTGCATTGGTTACTGTCCCTTGATTTTCTCCTTTCAATATGATGTTTGCTCCTTCTAAAGGACCTTTTAAATCACTAACCGTTCCTTTGATAATTTTTCCTTTTTGTGAACTACTTGTTGATTGTCCATACATTGGATTGAATGCAAATACAGCAACCATTAAAATGGTAACGTACCACAATTTTTGTGTAAATGTTACTTGTGTTTTCATCTGTTTCTTTTTTAGATTAATTCTTTTCATAGGCAAACGCTAAATATCTGATTGCATTTTAAGCTCTATATTATTATACCATAAATGTATCTACCCAATTAGATACTTCAAAGTTACATTGAGTAAACCTCATCTTTGAATGAGTGAATTGCTTACTTTTTTCAATTTCAGATCAGTATATCCAAATATAGATTATAAAAATAGTGAATTTATACTAGTGTAAACTGTTAAAATTACAATATGCAACCAAAAAGTTGCTTTTTAAAAAAGATTTTATAAATTAGCAATCGAACAGTTGCGCAATTCTAAAAATTTAATCTTATGAAAGACATCATCACAAAAGAAAAAATATTTATGCATCCTATCGATACGGTATGGAATGCTATTTCGAATGCAAAATAACTCTCTACTTGGTTTATTCAAGCTGATTTTAAAGCCGAAAAAGGCTATCAATATACTTTTACATCCGATGAAGATGGATGCATACCCATTACTGTAGAAGTTAAAAATGCAAATCCATATACGCTAGTTTACACTTGGATTGTAGAAGGCACAAATGCAGAAACAAATGTAAGCTGGATGTTAGAAAGTATTCCAGAAGGCAAAAACTGCTTTTAGAACACTCAGGGATTTCAAATTACAAAGGAGAAACAGCTATGACTATGTTTGAAAGTTTTAATGGCGGCTGGGACAATTGTACTAGTAAATTAATATATTATTTAAAAGAAAATGCCCATGCAGGATAAAATCACTCAATTATTTAAAGCTATTGCCGATCCGACAAGGCGTGATATTTTTCATGCCTTAGTGATCGCTAGCTCAGCATTATCTATTTCACAAATTAGCAATCAGTTTGAAATGACACGTCAAGGTGTAACCAAACATATTAAAACCTTGGAAGAAGCAGGTCTGGTTCATATTGAAAAGAAAGGACGCGAACGTTTTTGCGATGCAAATGCACAACCTTTAAAAGAACTTAATAAATGGTTACAATTCTATGAACAATTCTGGGATGATTCATTGGATAGTTTAGGTAATTATTTGGATGGAAAACTCTTGTAGAAAACCTTAAAATTTGGCTTTGGAAATACAATCACTTAACCGAGAATTGTTGAATGACTTTTCTTGATAGATTTTACATTAATTAGATTTGTGCAACAGGCACAATGACTATAATTCACTACGGTGTATTTTTCCTTCTGAAAAATCCCGTTATAATTACGAAGCTTAAGCTTATATCGAAAATATTCCCGTATTTTCTTCGTAATGAAATCATAGCGAGACGATTATATTTTATTATAGCGGAATTCAAAATAAATTTTTAGAAATAAAAAAAATGAAACTATTAAAATTAATACTAATTACCTTATTTATAGGTTCTACCACATACACAAATGCACAAGAAAGTCATCAAGATACGCAGACTTATGAACAAAGAATCAATAATGCAACGCGCTTGTATCAGAACGGTAAATACACCAAAGCAGCATTAGAATACGAGAAAGCCTTTAAGCCAAAAGAAGGTAATTTTAGGGATTACTATAATACAGCCTGTCTATGGTCATTAGCAGGGAATACTACAAAATCATTAAAATATTTGAATATTTCTGCGGATAAAGGCTTGAATATGGTTGAACATCTTAAAAATGATACAGACTTATCTAAGCTTCACGGAACTGCGGAGTGGAAAATGATTCTGAAAAAAGTACAACAAAACTTAAAAGAATATCAAAAATATTATACTGATGATGGTGAATTAAAAAGAGAAGTCATTGCTAAAGATAAATTAGCTAATTGGGTGAATAATTTTGGACTTCAAAAACTTATTGAAGAGGCTGAAAATAATAGTGCCATTGCACAAAGACGATTAGCGAGATATTATACATTTATAGACAAAATTGACAAAAAGAAAGTAAAATGGTTAAAAGAGGCTGCTGATAGTTTTGATTATACAGCACTAAATAATTTAGCATTTGCATATAATCAAGGAACAGGTGTAGAAACTGATAAAAAAGAAGCCGCAATTTATTATACAAAAGGAGCTTGTGTTGCTCCGTATGGTAAAACAAATTGTTTTTGGGCTATGAGAGATTTTTTTGGTTTGGAAGTTGCTTCAAATCTGAAAATGGAGACTATGATTAGTTTAGTCAATAACAATATGACTGCTTTGATACTTGATGATTATACGCTTGGGAACCTATTATATAATTTGGCGAGTTATTATGAAAGTGGATTGGCGAGCGACTACCCAAAAGATTTGTCTAAAGCAAAACATTACTATAAAAAGTCAGCCAAGTATGGAAATGGATACGCAAAAAAGAAATTAACCGAATTAGATTAAAAAATATCAATGATAACCTGTGGTTCCTTCAAATTTTCTTTAAATACTCTATTTAATATTTTGTCATAAAAGTGACATGTCAAAAACTGTAAAATCGGTAAAATGATGTTTCGCTCCAGAAAGTTGTAGTTTTTCTTTGTTATTTGAACCAATTCCAACAAATTCAATTCCTAAGTTGTTTGCGGTTTTTACATCCCAAATTCCATCACCTAAAGAAATGACACGCTTGAAATTGAAATTGGTAACATTGAAATATGTTTTTGCTTTCGCGATGGCAGCATTGACAATTTCTTCTCTGGTAAAATAAGTGTTAGATGCTTCTAATAAAGCTTGATCATACTCAATTCCAGCACGATCAAGTTTTAACTTGGCTGGCAATAACATAGAACCTGTTGCGAAGCAAACCGCATAGTTAGTTTCATTGATAATGTATTGTAAAAACGTATTTGCACCAGCTATTTCTGTGACTTGGCAGTTTTTGATTTCTTCTAAAAATGCTGCTTCAAACTTTTGCAACATTTGCTTGGAAAACCCTCTATTTACGTCACGTTCATAGTTTTCTTTGGCGATAAAACTGTCTGTTAAGTGTGTATAATGTTCCCAATCAGTGTTTACGAATTCAACACCAATGGAATGTAGTGCATTTACAAAACCTGTTTGATGCACATTTTCACTATCTAATAAAGTTCCATCAATATCGAAGACAAGCAGATTTTCTTTTTTCATGACTTATTATAGACACTTTAATCGTTATTAATTTCCGTCAATCGCTTTCCAACAGTAAACTCAATGGCAGAAAGCAAAAGTATTATGAAAACTTCAACTACTATGTATATCCACCCTAAACTTGTAAGTGTTTCTTTATGATACATTGCGAATCCAACAGAGACAATACAATAGTGTATATTCAATATAGCAATCATTTTTAAAAAAATTCCTGCTCTTTTATGTTCTTTTCGATAGCAATATAGATCAAAAATTGCAAAAACTATGGGAATTGCTGCAAGTACATATAATATTGCTGGAGGCATTCCAATGTCATCTTTTATACGAACTAGCACAAATCCTAATAAAAAGGCTGACAACAAAGCTCCAAATCCATCAACAAGAAAGAGTTGTTTAGGATTATTTTCAACTTTTTGAATGATTTTTTGGAATACCATTTTTTTTAATTCTATGAATTTTGGAAAACGCATTCAAAATTCAACTTTTAAAATTTAAGATGCCTAGTCTAATTAATTTTATACAAAATATCTTCTTCCTCTAATGCATTTAGTAATTCTTGTGTAATATTCACTTTTTTCTTCTTACTAGAAGTTTGCAATTTGATTTTTTCTTTAGCTTCATACAACGTAAAGTGCAACGACTTATCGCCTTTATGCGTTTCTAAGATTTCATTGATAAAATCGAGCTTTTGCTCTTTAAGCTTATTCACATCCAATTGGATAGTCAGTTTTCTAGCAGCAGTTTCCATCACATCTTGCAACAATTGCATCGAATTAAATTGAATTCTAGGATCACCGCGTTTTCCTGTGTCTTTATTTACCCAACCTTCTTTTATAAAAGCTTTTATATATACAAATGAATTTGGAACAAAGAAATGTCTGAACTTTAAATAATCTTCCCCAAAAATTCGAAATTCGTATGACTCCAAATAGTCTTCGACGGTAAATAACGCCCAACCTTTGCCATTTTTAGAAACTCTATGCTGTACCTCTGTTACAACACCTGCAAAAGGAATTTCACGATTTACATAGTTTTCCATTTGAGAGAAATAAGACAAATCACCTTTACAGAAAAACTTCATTTCTGCTTTGAAATCATCCAATGGATGCCCAGAAATATAAATTCCAACTACATCTTTTTCTCGTGCTAGTTTTTCCATCGTTCCCCATTCTTCACATGGTGGCACTTTGGGTTCTTCTATTTGTACTTCACTCGCTTCACCGAATAAACTAACTTGCGCTGAGTTTTTATTTTCTTGGAACTTTGCTCCGTATTTTACGGCTTTTTCTAAAAAAGTAATGTTGTCATTATTTTCAGTGTGAAAATATTGTGCTCTGTGTGTATCACCAAACGAATCAAATCCACCAGCCAATGCTAAGTTTTCAAAGGCTTTTTTGTTAGCGGCTCGTAAATCGATTCGTTTCGCTAAATCGAATACAGACTTGTATTTTCCTTCCGAACGTTCTTTTACAATAGTTTTTACGGCTCCATGACCCACTCCTTTGATTGCGCCCATTCCAAAACGTACTGCACCTTCATCGTTTACTGTAAATTTATAGAACGATTCATTTACATCTGGACCTAATACATCTAACTTCATTCGTTTACATTCTTCCATAAAGAAGGTTATCGTTTTGATATCGTTCATGTTATTCGAAAGTACCGCCGCCATGTATTCGGCAGGATAATGTGCTTTTAAGTATGCTGTTTGATACGCAATCCAAGCATAACAAGTTGAGTGCGATTTGTTGAAGGCATAGGCTGCGAATGCTTCCCAGTCTTTCCAAATTTTCTCAAGTTTATCTTCTGCATGTCCTTTTTCTGAAGCTTGTGAAATAAATTTAGGCTTCATTTTATCAAGAACCGCTTTTTGCTTTTTACCCATCGCTTTACGTAGGACATCGGCTTCACCTTTGGTAAAATCGGCTAATTTCTGCGACAGCAACATCACCTGCTCTTGGTATACAGTAATTCCGTAGGTTTCTTCTAAGTATTCTTCACAAGCTTCTAAATCGTACTCAATATCTTCTTCTCCATGCTTTCTTCGAATGAAACTAGGAATGTATTCCATTGGCCCTGGACGATACAGTGCGTTCATGGCAATAAGATCGGCAAACGTTGTTGGTTTGAGCGATTTCATGTGCTTCTGCATTCCAAGAGATTCGTACTGGAATACACCAACAGTTTCTCCCCTTTGGAATAATGCGTAGGTTTCTTCGTCGTCTAACGGAATGTCTTCAATGTCTATTTCAACATTGTGTTTATACTTTACCAGCTTGACAGTATCTTTGATTAGTGTCAGTGTTTTCAGCCCCAAGAAATCCATTTTTAGCAGACCTGCGCTTTCCACCACCGAGTTATCAAACTGTGTACAGTACATGTCTGAATCTTTCGCCAATGCCACAGGAACGAATTTGGTAATATCGTCTGGTGTAATGATGACTCCACAGGCGTGAATTCCCGTGTTACGCACCGAACCTTCTAAGACACGCGCCATGTTGACCGTTTCTCCTTCTAGATTGTCTTGTTCGGCAATTTCTATCAATTCATTGATCAGTACAACTTCTTCTGCTCTAAACTTTTGTTTCAATTCTGCTTCCGACTTTCCAAAAATCTTTGCCAGTTTGGTATTCGGAATCAGCTTCGCAATTCTATCCGCATCACTTAACGGCAAATCTAGCACACGAGCTGTATCACGAATGGAAGATTTTGCTGCCATCGTTCCATAGGTGATAATTTGTGCTACTTGATTCGCACCGTATTTATCAATTACATAATCCATGACACGACCACGGCCTTCATCATCAAAGTCAATATCAATATCGGGCATGGATACACGATCAGGATTTAAGAAACGCTCAAAAAGTAAGTCATACTTTATTGGGTCAATATTAGTAATCCATAAACAGTACGCTACCACTGAACCGGCTGCAGATCCTCGACCTGGACCTACCGAAACATCCATATTTCTGGCTTCGCGAATAAAATCTTCTACAATTAAGAAATATCCAGGATAACCTGTATTTTCAATCGTTCCTAACTCAAAATCGAGTCGTTCTTCAATTGCTGGTGTTATTTCACCATATCTTTTTTTCGCACCTTCGTACGTTAAGTGTCGCAAGTATTTGTTTTCTCCACGTTTTCCTCCATCCATTTTGTCTTCTTCAAACTGGAATTCTTCTGGAATATCAAACGCAGGTAATAGAACATCACGTGCCAATTCAAATGGTTCTACTTTGTCTACAATTTCTTGTATGGAAAGGATTGCTTCTGGCAAATCTTTAAACAAAGTTTTCATTTCATCTGGCGACTTGAAATAGTATTCTTGATTTGGCAATCCGTAACGATATCCACGTCCACGACCAATTGGTGTGGCTTGCTTTTCGCCATCTTTCACACATAATAAAACATCATGCGCTGTGGCATCTTCTTGCGCGATGTAATAGGTATTGTTCGTTGCAACTAGTTTTACATCATGCTTTTTAGCCAATTTGACCAATACGTCATTCACACGGTTTTCATCTTCTTGATCGTGACGCATGATTTCTATGTACAAATCATCTTGAAAAGTTTCTTTCCACCAAAGTAATGCTTCTTCTGCTTGAGTTTCTCCAACATTTAATACTTTGCTTGGCACTTCTCCGTATAAGTTTCCTGTCAATACAATAACATCTTCCTTGTATTGCTCTAGCACTTTTTTGTCAATTCGCGGAACGTAGTAAAATCCTTTGGTATATCCGATAGATGACATTTTTGCCAAATTATGATAGCCGTTTTTGTTTTTGGCGATCAATACGATTTGATATCCGTTATCTTTTCGCGTTTTGTCTTCGTGATCTTCACAGACAAAGAATTCGCAGCCTACAACAGGCTTAAGAATTTGCGCATCGGTAGTTTCTCCTTTTTCTTCAGCTTCTGCAATTTTTGCTTTGACACCTTTGTTATAGCCATTTACTTCTTTTACAAAGTGAAACGCGCCCATCATATTGGCATGATCGGTTATTGAAACTGCTTGCATATTGTATTTTCCTGCAGCCTTTACCAAATCGCCAATACTGGAAGTAGATTGTAATACTGAGAATTGCGAATGATTATGCAAGTGTGAAAACGGCGCATTTTTTAAAGCTTCAAGATTTTCTGCGATTTCTTGTTTTGAAATTCCATCACCAGCTTGTTCTTTAGCTAAACGCTTTCGTATTTTGTCAGAAGCCGCTTTTAGATTGATATGCTTCAATCCAATCATTTCGATTGGCTGCGGATTGTTTTCCGAGAAGCGTTCAAAATAATCTGGCACAACGTCTAATTGCTCAATGGTATATTCTTTTCTTCGGATGAGTTCTAAAAAACAACGCGTAGTTGCTTCTACATCGGCAGTTGCGTTGTGCGCTTCACCAAATCCGATTCCGAATAAGTAGTTGTGTAACTCTGTAAGCGTTGGTAACTTGAACTTTCCTCCTCGTCCCCCTGGAATTTGACACAGGCTTGCTGTAGCTTCTGTACAGGTATCCAACACAGGAAGTTCTTGCAAATTATTTTCAACACCTTCACGATAGAATTCTGCCCCCATAATGTTGACATCGAAACCAACATTTTGTCCAACAATAAATTTCGCTTTTGATAAGGCGATGTTGAATTTTGCCAAGACTTCTTCTAACGTGATACCTTCTTCGGCTGCTAATTCCGTTGAAATTCCGTGAATTTTTTCAGCATCATACGGAATATTGAATCCTTCAGGTTGTATTAAATAATCTTGATGTTCAATCAAGTTTCCTAATTCATCATGCAACTGCCAAGCAATTTGTATACATCTTGGCCAGTTATCTGTATCAGAAATTGGTGCGTCCCAACGCTTTGGTAAACCTGTAGTTTCGGTATCAAATATTAAGTACATAGAGTGCTTTTACATAGAGGAAATTAGAACACGTAAAATTACAACTTTTTTTCCTGTTTTTCCGATGGAGTTATTAACACCATATCAGCAGCATAATAGACTGCCAGCACTCTTTTAAACCGAAAAAATCTTCACAATTATTGAGTTATTAACTATCGTGATTACTAAAAACGATATCTTTAACAAAAGTAACCACCGTTTTTCAACATACATAAGAAAGTGCAATTTCAACATAATCTGTACAACTGTACCATTTGCATCAGTTGTAACCACTTTGAGCAATACTGACTTTATTTCATACGGAACGATTAATCCTTTGTATTTATATATTGGAACCCACCAACCTTCACCTACTTCTTCCCAATTTGGCGCTCGTTCTAAATTGAGTTTCTTCACAGTAGATTCTCTAATATCATCATAATTAGTGATTCGTATTCTATAGAAAAATGCATTGGTTGGCTCCATTTTTTTATACGGTTGACTTCCTTTCCATTTAGGCACAATTCCATCTTCATTTTTAGTTTCTCCCCATGAATTTAGCGCTTCTACAACTGTAGAATATACTTCTATTTTTTTTATATTTTTTCTTTGACTTAATTTTAAAAAGCTTATTTCCTACTTCATAAAAAACCTCTTCATACGACAAAAGCGTGTCTTTATTTTTACTTTCTTCTCTAGCCTCTTCTGATTGAAAATTATAAGTTGTAAAGTCAGTATATTTAGACGAGAACTCAGAACTACAAACTATTTTACAAGAGTCACAGCCCCAACCCATGTTCCATATGTCATTATTTTTTAAATAATAAATTACAAAAAACATACCCTTTTAATTCTGATGTTTCTCTTGATTTTGAGTTCACCAAATACCAATTCCCTTCTATTTTTTTGCCACTATAATTGATTTCTAACTTGACATTGGTTTTATCAACCAATTCTAAAGGTTCTCCACAATAAAATTTCCCAATTCTTTCAGATTTTACATCAGGATTAGCTCTCACTATCAAACCGTTCTCTGCTATTACAGAGTAGAATTCCTGCTCTTGAATTTTAGGAATCAAAAAGAAAGTAAAGATTATTAAAATTAGAAAAGTTCACATTTGGAATTCAGTTATTGCAAATACTCAAATATTCGCATTATGACCACTTATATTGGCGCAAAAATTACAGTTTATTACTAACGAACTTTACTTTTTCTCGTTTAAACACCAAAAAAAGCAATATTAAGTGGTTGTGTTTCAGAAATAATAGTATTTTTGCAGCCTTATTAATAATCGAGGTCGTGAACCTCACAAATTAATTTTTTATGTCTGTTAAAATTAGATTACAAAGACACGGTAAAAAAGGAAAACCTTTTTACTGGATTGTTGCCGCTGATGCGCGTGCAAAAAGAGATGGTAGATACTTAGAGAAATTAGGTACTTACAATCCAAACACTAACCCTGCAACGATTGACTTAAATGTTGATGGTGCTGTAAAGTGGTTACAAAACGGTGCTCAACCAACTGATACTGCAAGAGCAATACTTTCTTACAAAGGTGCTATGTACAAAAATCACTTGTTAGGTGGAGTTCGTAAAGGTGCCTTAACTGAAGAGCAAGTTGATGAGAAATTCAATGCTTGGGTTGCCGAAAAAGAAGGTAAAGTACAAGGTAAAGTTGACAGTTTAGCGAAAGCTGATGCTGATGCAAAAGCAAAAGCATTTGAAGCAGAGAAAGCTGTAAACGAAGCTCGTATTGCCGCTAATGCTCCTGTTGTAGAAGATGCAGCTGAAGATACTGGAGAAACTCCTGCAGGTGAAGAAGAATAAATTATAGATATTACATATAATTTTTAGCCTAGTAAATAGTAAATTTGCTAGGCTTTTTTTTATGATATAGATATGCGAATTGAAGATTGTTTTTATTTAGGAAAGATTGTTAAGAAGTACAGCTTTAAAGGCGAATTACTAGCGAAACTCGATACTGATCAACCAGATTTGTACGAAGATTTAGACGCTGTATTTATACAACTTGGTCGTGATTTTTTACCGTTTTTTATTGAAAAATCATCTTTACACAAATCAGACTTGTTAAGACTTAAGTTTGAAGATGTAGACACAGAAGAAGATGCCGATCAGTTGTTAAAGTGCGATTTGTATTTACCATTAGCTGCCTTGCCAAAATTAGAGGGCAACAAATTTTATTATCACGAGATTATTGATTTTACGGTAGAAGATGCCTCTTATGGAACAGTAGGAATCATTTCTGGTGTCAATGATAATACTTCGCAACCTTTGTTTGAGATTGATCGTGATGGCATTGAAATTTTAATTCCAATCAATGATGATATTATCAAAAAGGTAGATCGTGACACTAAAACAATTCATATTGAAGCTCCCGAAGGATTAATTGATTTATATCTGTGATTTACAAAAAAAAAGATACTTTTATGGTAACCATTACAACTGAACCATGAAAAAAAAGTATCCTCTTCTATTATTTTTTCTTTTTATAAATTTTTGCATTGCACAAGTAGCAAATCCCGCCAGTAATATCAACTTATGTATTGCTAATGATTCTGGTATTTCTTGCGATTTTGATTTTTCAAATTCAATTGTAGAAATCATAGGAACGCAAGATTCTACTGGATTAGTTGTTTCTTTTTATGAAACCAATATGGATGCAATTACAAACACAAATGCTGTTCCTGTTACTGGATTTTGTAATACGGTGAATCCACAAACTATTTATGTACGCATAGAAGATTCAGCTTCGGGAATATTTGATACTACGAGTTTCGATATTTCTGTTTCTCAGAATCCATTTGCAACTACACCTCCTACTATAGAAATGTGCGGCGAGGAGTTAAATGTAAACACAGGGTTTCAAATAGCAACGTTTGATTTGACAACGAATACTGATATCATTACTGGTGGAGATCCTGGTTTACCCAACATGGTATAGCAATTTCTGGAACCAAATCACTTGAATTATAAGTTATGAGCAAACCTTTTCAATTTAAACAATTTACCATTCAACAAGATAGAACAGCTATGAAAGTTGGTACTGATGGCGTTTTACTTGGCGCTTGGGCTTCGATTGAAAACAATCCGTTTTCTATTTTAGATATTGGTACCGGTACTGGTTTGATAGCTTTACAATTGGCGCAACGTTGCCATGCTGAAGTGATTGACGCCTTGGAGATTGATGATGATGCCTACGAACAGGCTGTTGAAAATTTTGAGAACTCTCCGTGGAGCGACCGTTTATTTTGCTATCACGCAGGTTTGGATGAATTTGTAGCAGAGATTGAAGACAAGTACGATTTAATCGTTTCCAATCCGCCATTCTACACCGAAAATTACAAAACTGAAAATACACAACGTGATACGGCACGCTTTACAGACGCGTTGCCTTTTGAAGAATTACTTGCTAGCGTTGCTCATTTGCTAGAACCAACAGGTGAATTTCAAACTATTATTCCCTACAAAGAATATGAGTATTTTGTAAATCTAGCAAAAATCAATGCTTTATTTCCCCAAAAAACCTGTCATGTCAAAGGAAATCCTGAGGCAGATTTTAAACGAAGTTTAATTTCTTTTTCGTTTAAAAAAACTACAAATAACGTAGAAGAATTGGTCATTGAGACAGCAAGACACCAGTACACAGATGATTATATTTCACTTACAAAAGCTTTTTATTTAAAATTATAACAATTTGTCTTTGTTTTGTGACATTTCATTAATTACTTTTGTAGTCGCGATTTACGAACAATCCGTAAATTTGAGTATTAAAAAAATGCTATAAACATACGATTAATGAAACCAGATTTATTCCAAGCTCCTGATTACTACAACTTAGACGAGCTACTATCCGAAGAACATAAATTAGTAAGAGATGCAGCCCGCGAATGGGTAAAAAGAGATGTATCTCCGATTATAGAAGAATATGCACAACGTGCTGAGTTTCCAGAACAAATCATTGATGGATTAGCAGGAATTGGAGCATTTGGACCATATATTCCAGCAGAATATGGTGGCGCAGGTTTAGACCAAATTAGTTATGGTTTAATTATGCAAGAAATTGAGCGTGGAGATTCTGGAGTTCGCTCTACAGCCTCTGTACAATCTTCATTAGTAATGTATCCTATCTGGAAATATGGAACAGAAGAACAACGTCAAAAATATTTACCAAAATTAGCTTCTGGTGAATGGATGGGTTGTTTTGGTTTAACAGAGCCAGATCACGGTTCTAATCCAGGTGGAATGACAACCAACTACAAAGACATGGGTGACCATTATTTGTTGAATGGAGCTAAAATGTGGATTTCAAACGCACCGTTTGCACAAGTAGCTGTTGTTTGGGCAAAGAATGAAGAAGGAAGAATTCACGGATTAATCGTTGAGCGCGGTATGGAAGGTTTTTCTACACCAGAAACGCACAACAAATGGTCATTAAGAGCTTCTGCAACAGGAGAATTGATTTTTGACAATGTTAAAGTTCCAAAAGAAAACTTACTACCCAACAAAACTGGATTAGGAGCACCACTTGGTTGTTTAGATTCTGCACGTTACGGAATTGCTTGGGGAGCTATTGGAGCAGCCATGGATTGCTACGATACTGCCTTACGTTACAGCAAAGAGCGTATCCAGTTTGGAAAACCAATTGGAGGGTTCCAATTACAACAAAAGAAATTGGCTGAAATGATTACGGAAATCACAAAGGCGCAATTATTAACTTGGCGTTTGGGAGTTTTACGCAACGAAGGAAAAGCAACTTCTGCACAAATTTCTATGGCAAAGCGTAACAATGTAGATATGGCAATAAATATTGCACGTGAGGCACGTCAAATGCTAGGTGGTATGGGAATTACTGGAGAATATTCTATCATGCGTCATATGATGAACTTAGAAAGTGTAATTACGTATGAAGGAACACACGATATTCACTTATTAATCACAGGATTAGACGTCACTGGATTAAACGCATTCAAATAAAAAAGAACAGCTTCTTACGAAGCTTTTTTCAATAAATCAAAACATGGGCAACGCTTGCAACGCTTGCCCTTTCCTTTTTTATACTTCTTACAACATTTACTTTTTACGCTTTGTGCAATCTTTACTTTTTTCTTCTTCGATTTTGCTGGCGCATCTTCTATCGCAACTAAAAAAGACATAAGAATTTATTCATTTATTGAGCGCAAATATAGTTATTTTAAATTATTCTAAATAAAAAATTTGAGTTTTTCGCACAAAAAGATACCTTGAGTAAGGTTTTCGAGTTCTATAAAGTAAGTGATAGTTTTGAATTTTTCGGAAAATAGAAAGTTTGGGAAATCCCTTTTTAGGTTAATGGAAGTTATTTTCACTACTAAATGAGACCCCCTAATTTCTCGATTTAATATATAACTAAATTTTATATTTCTCTAAGTTTCCTCAGCAACACTAAAAAAAAAAGGGAGTAATCACTAGCATGATCTCCCTTTTATCTAATAGAATAATACTATTATAATGAGATTCCCCTAAACCTCAATATGTTTTTAACAAAATTAAACTATATCTGGTGAGGTGAATACGATTAAACATTACTTCTGTTACGGTTTTACCGTAATTATAGTAGGTTTTCAAATTTAAAAACACTTAAAACACTAATATACTACTACTTAATTTTTTTTTAAAAAGAAAGGAAATAAAAAAATCTCCAAAAACCGTAATTCTTGGAGATTTGCATTTAAAAATTTTAAATTATTAGAGACAGACACAACTCTGACCAGGCTTACTGAAATTAGGATCTGGACAGTTATTGTCAAAATTGATTGAGAACTCTGTATTTGTTCTCACAGAAGTTTGACAATTCATTTCAAATGTTCCACAAGTAAGATCCGTGTTTGGATCTGTTCCACCTTTAATTTTTTTAGATTGTAAATTCGCATCTAATTTTGCAACACTAAGTTTTTTGAGATTTAATTTCTTAAATTTTTTCATAGGTAATAAAAAGTTTAATTTGAATAAATTTACTTAGGAAAGCTACATACAACAAAGAAATATAATCGTATTTACATAAATACGACTTATGAATTTCCTTGATCAGTACTAAGTTTATTAAGGTTTTTAATATAAAATGATGGATAGATACCTGTACGCTTTTTAAAGGCTTTGGAAAATGATTCTGCCGTATTAAAACCCAGTTCAGAGGCAATTGATTTGATATCATAAGTTCGAAACTTGGTATCGTTTTTTAATCGCTTTAAGGCATATTCCAATCGTAAATCCGTTATGTACTGTACAAACTTTTTCTGCTTGTGTGATTGCAATGTTTTGGATAAATATGTACTATTGGTGTTGATCTTTTTTGCCACGTAATTGAGCGTGCATTTTTTTTGTAAGAACTGTTCTTTCTTTTCAAATTTTTCAAGACCATCTAAAATCTTTTGAATATTTTCATCGGTAATTACATAGGTTTGTGCAGTTTTAGATTCTACTCTTTTTTGTGATTTTTCTATTGCTTTTAATTCGTTTAAAACAATATCAAAACGCTTTTTAAATGTCCGCTCTCTATTTTTATAATACCAAAAGCCAGCTATAAATAAGAGGACTAATACAATACTTATATTTATGAATAATGTAGATAAAAACTGCTTGTCCTCTGCTTCTTTTTGCAGTAATTCGATTCTCTTAATAAATGATGGAACATCGTATTTTTTATACAACTCTTCTGACACTTGTCGCATCAACTTATCATTTTCCTTAGTCTTTTTTTGAAATATATTCCAATACTTTGATGCAGTTTTGACGTCCTCTTTCTTTTCGTAAGATTGGGCTAATAGAATATACGTCTCTTGAAGGTTCTGCGAATACGTATTGTCTTTGGTAATGATGGAATCAGTTTTTAACAAATAAGGCAGCGCTTCGTCGATTTCATTCTGAATAAAATAGTTCTTTCCTTTGTGCAAATACACAATAGATAACTGATTATTCAAACCTAGTTTTAGTATCAATTTTTCGGCATCATCAAGGTCTTTAAAGGCTTTGGAAAAGTTGCCTCTTTTTTGAAAAATAATTCCTTGGACAGTTAAAAAAAAACTGTACATCTCTAAATTATTAATTTCAAAACTTTTATCTAAACCCAATTTATTGTAGGACATTGCTGAATCTAAATACTGAGTCCGTTCTTCTGTATAATCATCTGCAATAGTTGTGTACACATTGCTAACGCTCAATAAAGTATTCAGATATCCCGCAAGTCGTTTTTTCTTATCAAATACACCTTCATCATACAAACGCAAGTTTTCTTTTACTTTGAGAAGCGCTTGTTTTCTGCGCCCAATTTGGTTTTCTATCAACGCCATATTGTGCCGTATTTGAGCTAATTTGTTAATATTATTCTCTTTTTCAAAATAGACATAGGCTTGTTTGTAATTTGAAAGTGCATTTGCAAAATCGTCATAACTAAAACAAATAGATCCTTTAATATTTAAACTGCTGTAATATTTTTTTTCGTCATTTGCTTGCAAAGCTATCTGAGCAGCTTCATCCACATAAAAATGCGCACTATCTTTTTGCCCCAAAGTGTTATAAACAACCGAAGTTATGCAAGCTGCATTAAATGCTTTTGCATAATTACCTTGGTCTCTCACTCGCTTATAATACGAAAGTACATATGTTTTAGCGCGTAACGGGTTTTTATAACGATTTGATCTGACAAGCTTATATAAAGAATCTGTAGAAAATTGCTGCAACGAATCCTTCTTCAATTGTTGCTGTGCATATATATAAAAGCTAAAAAGGGAAAAAACAAAGACAAAATACAGTCGCTTCATGTTATTAAAAGTACTGTGTTTTATTCAAAAAATTAATTTAAAATCACTTTTTTTTGTTTTTGAAAAATTAACCTCTCATAAATGGTTTATACAAAACAACCAAGGAATTAAAAGAGCGTTTGAAGTAATTAATATGAAAAAGTAGAATTACCAAAGTAAAACCTTTGGTAATTCTTAAAAACAATATTACAAATCTCCAATACCATCTTTACATGGATGAAATATTACTGGAAGAGAAATACAATCGGTAAGCGGAATTGAAATATCACAAGCTTCCTGAGTGCATCCTTGAGTGCATCCAATTGTAGGGCATGAAATTACCGACCAACAAGGTACAATTGTAATTGACCCAGCTTGCCCACCTACAGCTTTGCTCTTTTCTAAATTAGAAATTGACCTTTTGTTAAGTCTTAAATTTTTCAAATTCTTTTTTTTCATAATTGTTTGATTTTTAAGTTAAATACGTTCAAACCTAAATAACTAAACCTTCAATTGAAAGAAATTGAAGTCGTAATTATGAAAATATCGGCACAAACAAAACAATCTTAAGCTGCTTATTTTAAGACACTTACATTCAAAAAAAGCTTCATAAAAAACAAAAATACTATTCCAAGAATATATTTTAGAAGTAGCTTCTAATACTAGTTTTTTTCAACAAAACAACAATCTTTTTCTTACAAAACGCTTGATTCATTAAGCAATCAAACTGCTTTGAATACGAAAAAGAATAAGCCTCTTCACTAAAAGTAAAGAGGCTTATTTTTATAAGAGTTAATTATTTATTTTACAATCAACTTCTTCACTTCTGATTTATGTCCTGCGTTTGATATAAATTGTACAAAGTAAATTCCCTTAGGATACTTACTAATATCAAGCATTCTAGATTGACTAGCGTCATTAATACGGTTTATTATTACTCCGTTAAATGATCGTATTATATATTCACCTTTGGTTTCTTGATCTGTACTTACCATAAATTCTACTTTTGAAGTAGCTGGATTAGGAGTAATCAATAAATTCAATAGTTCTTTAGTATCTTGTTCCGCTCTTATAGGTGGATCATCAAAACAAAAAGAGCATTCTTTTTCACTCCAAATAGTTTCACTTAAACCATTACACTTTGCGCCTATTCTAAACGAGAAGCAATGAAATCTTTCATCTCTTGGAAAAATACGAACTTGAGTTCGGTCACCTATATTCCATGTATCAGTAGTTACAGCACCTTCGAAGCAGAAACAATCAGGATCATTCCAAATAACTTCAATAACATATTGATCTGCGCCTGCAACTGGATCAAATGTTGCCCAATACGTGTCACAACTATAATCTAAGTTTGTTGGCGGACCTTCTATTCGACAACATGTTCTACAAAACGGTTGTCCCCATTTAACAGTTCCATCACAAATAACTCCCAGTTGAATAGTTAAACATTCAACGTCATCTGCATTAGGTATTGTATAACTATTTTGAGTATAATTGAAATATTTTGTAAAACTAGGTTGTGTTAATGGTGTTTCACAACATTCTCCCTGGTTAAGATAAACACGTAAAACATATCCGTCTACATTAGGCTGATGTCCCCAGGAAACTTCACTTGTAGCACAATCAAAACGAAACTTACCCGTTTTTATATCACATGGGAAATAAGAATCAATAATATCACAATCGATCACTTCTTTTTTGGTTGAAATAATTGGTTTCGGATTTGGTCTTCCAGATATGAAAATAGTTCTAGCAAAGCATACTTCACCACAAGGAGTCCGCAACTTATGAATCAATGTATATTCTACGCCATATTCTGCACCGCCATAGCTAATAGTACCTACAGAAGATGTTACTGGGCTATATCCTCCCATACCATCACTTTTTAATAGATACCATTCATGTATGACATTATGACCACTGTAGGTTTCAAAATTAGAGGAAGAAATATTATATGTGCTTCCTGAACCAGCATTAGTAGCAGGAAAGAAACTGGCATCCCAAATATCATCACAACATTCTACGGCAAATTTCTTTTCTACTGGTGTCCATACTTTACATTCACCAAGATTGGCGAAAGCAATCGTGAGCACGTATTCGCCTTCCGTAAAGTATTTAGGATTATCAAGAGCAGCAAATTCTTCAGAAATATTGACTTCAGTCATGTTTCCGTAAAACCATCCTATAGACCCAAACCACTGCTTTTGACCATTTACAAATCTCCAGGCATGAATATTATATCTACCTTCTCCAATGGTTGCATTTCCATCTGCCCAAATATCTTCACCAATACAGAAAACTTCTTTCTCCATATCGTTTTGATTTTCTAGCTTGAAATCTGCTGGCTCCACATAAAATGGTTCAATGGCAATACGACGTTCGCGCCAACCATAGCAGAAATCACTCCAAATACCATGCTTAATGTAGTATCTTTTAGACTGATCTAACCAACCCCAACTAGCTGTTAAACCATTTTGTATACCACCAATTGGACCGTCAACGGTATTTCCATCTCCAACTTCACCTTGCGTATCGGTTTGATACAATCCCCACCAATGATTTTGAGGATCCAAATCCAATGCTGTTACACTTACTTTCCATGTACCATTCTCACAATAGGTTTCAATTTCAAAATCAGCACTATCGGTAGTATCACAAGGGAAACAACCACCTAAACAGTTTGCATCATCAACTTTATCTCGTAAAAGGTCTCCAGGTTCATCACCAAATCCTAAAGCAAAACCAATTCCGGGACCAGATCCATGGCAATACGACATTATTGTACCTCCATTTGTAGGAGGAATGATTACACTGTCATCATCACAATCATCAATATCATTCCAAAACTGACTTCCACAATCATCTATTTGTTCATTTCCATTAGGTCCCCATACACAATCATGTGTATGACGAGAACCAATAGTATGTCCCATCTCATGTGCAAAAACCGACACAGACCAAGAATAATTAGGAACAGTTCCTATAAAAGTACGTACATCTGAATACGCATGCGCATCATCTTTATCACATAATTGATCTCTTCTAGCTCTTCCTCCATTACCTCCAGGGTCCATATCGACTAAATGCGCTACGTCACCAACATAATTGTCATCTAGTTCGCTACGGAAATCACTTAATATATCTGCTGAGTCGCTATCGGCATATGGATCGTCGGTATCCCACACAAGAATTTCTGAAATATCTATAGCAATATTTTCATTTTGGTATAAAACAGCTACCTGATTAAATAAACTTATCACATATGTTTCACTATTTGCAACACTTCCTCGATTGGTAAATAATTCAAAACCTGCTTCTATATATACCTTAATACAAGTAGATTCAAAAGCTTTAGGAGTCGCATTCTCTTTCTTTTTATCTTTGTGAGGATGCGAATCCCCTTCTTCTACTTCACAAATAAAATCAGGAAAGGATACAATATCAGCATCCTGATATACTATGTGTGCTGCTTCATTTTCCATTTTTCCGATGGAAAAATTACCTAAATGAGGTAGAGAAAACATTCCACTTATTTCTGTTTGCCCAACAGTTAATACAGCGATTCCTTTGACTCCATTATGCTCTACTTCTCCTCTAAGAAAGGTTATTGTATTTCGAATACTAGTATATTGTTTTCCACTACTAGTACGAACTGTATAATCTCCTATGAGATGTGAGCTTTCTATCAAGTTTAATTGAGCAAAAGATCCATCAGGTAGCGGAACCGATACTGCAAAGAATCGTTCTTCTGTTTTATGTATCTGTTCTAAAGCAGATGCTGACACATTGAGCAACTTAAATGCTTTCACATCTTTTTGAACTTGCCTACTTAGTCTGGCATTAGAAGTTTCTTCAAAAAAATGTATTTTTTCAAACTGGACATTGGCTTCCTTTAACTTAGAAATATTTTCAATAATGGAACCTTGTCTTCGCTCTTGAGCACTTAGAAATAAGCATCCCAATAGACAAATACATACGATTACTAATTTTTTTTTCATTGCTAATACATTTTGGTCATTCCTACTCTTATTATTAGGCTTTTCGGTCTCCGCCTTTAATCTATTCTTATATAGATTAAGACTCATAGGTTGAATTTTGTTACCCATTCATCACCTTCTAGCTCTTTAAGAGTATTCTTTAGATGTCGTAAATCAATGATTTTAGTAATCTCTTATTTTTATAATTCAATTGCCTAAATTTTATTCTCGCATAGAAAGTCAATTTCCGATATAAATGAACAAGTAGATCTATTAGTGCGTGATTGTGCTAAGAAATTAAAGATATTTGCTTTAGTGTATTTTTTATTCTCTTAACGATGCGGATTATTAGAAAACATATTTTGAAGAAAGTATATCTCGATCAGTATTAATAGTTTCTTGAGATAACATAAAGAAATATAATTCCATAAAAAAACCCTTCAAAATCAATAAGATTAAGAAGGGCTTTAGTACTCGAGGCGGGACTTGAACCCGCACGGCCCAAAGGCCATTGGATTTTAAGTCCAACGTGTCTACCAATTCCACCACTCGAGCGTGGATATTATATTGAGCGAAAAACGGGGCTCGAACCCGCGACCTCAACCTTGGCAAGGTTACGCTCTACCAGCTGAGCTATTTTCGCAAATTATTTATATGAGCGTGCAACACTATTACTGTATTGCGGATGCAAATTTAACACATTTCTTTAAATACCAAAGCGTTTTCAAGAAAAAGAATAAATTATTTTATAATCTTCTCGAAATCAACTACTTTTTTTTGCGTACCAACATGCGTTTTATCTCATTCAGCTTCATTAAAGCCTCTACAGGTGTTAAGGTATCAATGTCGGTCATTAAGATTTCTTCCTTAATTTCTTCCAATAATGGGTCGTCCATGTTGAAAAAACTCAATTGCATGTCGTTTTCTACACTTTTTAAATCGTCCGCGAGTTCTTCACTGGAATGCGATTTTTCTAAACGTTTTAATATTTTATTGGCTTTATGAATAACCTGCTGCGGCATTCCTGCCATTTTTGCTACATGAATTCCGAAACTGTGTTCGCTTCCACCTTTGACCAATTTACGCAAGAATAAAACATTATCTTTTAATTCTTTGACTGAGACATTATAATTCTTGATACGATCAAAAATCTCGGTCATTTCGTTTAATTCATGATAATGCGTAGCGAATAAGGTTTTTGCACGTGATGGATGTTCGTGTAAATATTCTGAAATTGCCCAGGCAATCGAAATTCCGTCATACGTACTTGTTCCACGACCAATTTCATCTAACAATACCAAACTACGTTCCGAAATATTATTCAGAATAGAAGCGGTTTCGTTCATTTCTACCATAAACGTAGACTCGCCCATCGAAATATTATCGCTCGCACCTACTCTTGTAAAAATTTTATCCACCAAACCAATTCTCGCGGAATATGCTGGCACAAAACTTCCCATTTGAGCTAAGAGTACAATTAAAGCAGTTTGACGCAATATGGCAGATTTACCACTCATATTCGGCCCTGTAATCATGATGATTTGTTGCGCTTCACGATCAAGATACACATCATTCGCAATATACGTTTCACCAATTGGCAATTGTTTTTCAATTACTGGATGACGTCCATTTTTGATATCCAAATCATACGAGTCATCAATTTGCGGATATACATAATTATTTGCTTTTGCTAGCGTTGCAAATCCGCACAAACAATCTAGTTTTGCAACAATATTTGCATTCTGCTGCACTGCTTTGATATATTGATTGATCCAAACAACTAAATCAGCAAATAGCTCTTGTTCTATCTGCATGATCTTTTCTTCAGCTCCTAATATCTTAGTTTCGTATTCTTTCAGTTCTTCTGTAATATAACGCTCTGCATTCACCAAGGTTTGCTTGCGCGTCCAGGACTCTGGCACTTTGGCCTTGTGCGTATTTCGAACTTCTATATAATATCCAAAAACATTGTTGGAAGCAATTTTTAAGGATGGAATTCCTGTCGCTTCACACTCACGCTCTAGCATTTTGTCTAAATAATCTTTTCCAGAAAAAGCAATACCGCGTAACTCGTCTAACTTATCAGAATATCCCGTTGCAATTGCATTTCCTTTCAAAATATTTACAGGCGCTTCTTCATTTAAGATTTCTTTTATTTTAGAACGCAACAATTCACATTCATGAATGGTATCACCAATCACCTTTAACGCCTCGTTAGAACTTTTACTCGTAATCTGTTTGATCGGAACAATGGCTTCGAGTGAATTTTTCAATTGAATCACTTCTCTTGGTGAGATTTTACCCGTAGCTACTTTGGAAATCAAGCGTTCAATATCACTAATTTGTTTGATATGATGCTGAATCTTTTCCAATTCATCTTCTTCTTTCAACAGATAGTTTACAACTTCATGGCGTTGTTTTATTTGCTGACTATTTTTTAAAGGCAATGCCAACCAGCGTTTTAATAAACGTCCCCCCATTGGCGAAATCGTCTTGTCAATCACATCTAATAATGTAATTGCATTGAAAGCGGTTGAAGCATACAATTCTAAATTTCGTACAGTAAAACGATCCATCCACACATAGGCATCTTCTGCAATACGCGCAATGGACGTGATATGTTGCAACTTGTTATGTCGCGTTTCTGACTGGTAATGTAAAACTGCTCCAGAAGCAATAATTCCCTCGTTTAAATCTTCTACACCAAAACCTTTTAGTGAACTCGTATCAAAGTGCGTAATGAGTTTTTCTTCGGCAAAGTCTGTTTTAAAAACCCAATCTTCCAAGTAGAAAATATGATGATTTGTTCCGAACGTATCTGCAAATTCTAATTTCTTCTGTTTCGGAATTAAAATTTCGCTCGGTTTAAAATTTTGTAATAACTTATCAATATATTCTGCAGAACCTTGTGTGGTCATAAATTCTCCCGTAGAGACATCTAAAAAAGAAATTCCTAACTGTTTTTTTCCATAATGAACAGCACACAAAAAATTA
This sequence comes from Kordia sp., assembly GCF_022447245.1. Taxonomy (GTDB): domain Bacteria; phylum Bacteroidota; class Bacteroidia; order Flavobacteriales; family Flavobacteriaceae; genus Kordia. Next base: position 172,081 of record NZ_JAKVBC010000002.1, read on the forward strand.
TTCGTTTTTGCTTGCAAAACCTCATCATTAAAAGCAACTCCTGGTGTTACTAATTCTGTTACGCCACGTTTTACAATCTTTTTGGTTTGCTTCGGATCTTCTAACTGATCGCAAATAGCTACACGTTCGCCTGCTTTGACCAACTTTGGCAAATAGGTATTTAAGGAATGATGTGGAAATCCTGCCAACTCAATATTATCGCCACCATTATTTCGATGCGTCAATACAATTCCTAAAATATTGGCTGCTTTCACAGCGTCTTCCCCAAAAGTTTCATAAAAGTCACCTACTCGAAATAATAGCATTGCATCTGGATATTTGCTTTTGATGCTGTTGTATTGCTTCATTAAAGGAGTTACTTTTTTCGCGCTACTTTTTGCCAATGTTTGCTATTTTTAATGTTATTTTTGTACAATATTCGTTAAACGCGAATTTAAATAAATTCAAGGAAAACTTACGGAGTATCTATGAGAAAACTCAAAAATAGTGAACTAAACAGATTGAGTGTAGACGAATTTAAATCGTCACAAAAAACAAGCCTTATTGTCATCCTTGATAATATTCGCAGCTTAAACAATATTGGTTCGGTTTTTAGAACGAGTGATGCCTTTTTGATAGAGAAGATTTATTTATGTGGAATTACCGCAAAACCACCACATAAAGACATTCATAGGACTGCTTTGGGATCAACTGAATCCGTTGCTTGGGAATATCGTGAAGATACATTAGAGCTTGTAAAAGAACTGCAAGAAAATGGAGTTAAAGTAGCGTCTATAGAACAAGCTGAGAATGCAACAATGCTACATGAGTTTACTCCTGAGAAAACAAATACCTATGCTGTAGTGTTTGGTAATGAAGTGAAAGGTGTGCAGCAAGCAGTCGTTTCAGCTAGTGATTATGTGATTGAAATTCCGCAATTTGGCACCAAACATTCCTTGAATATTTCAGTAAGTACTGGAGTTGTCCTTTGGGATGTGTTTCGAAAGTTGGTGCTTTAGATTTTAATAGACTTCTTAGACGCACTTTGTTTTTAGACTGGCTTAGCTTTAAGCTATTGGATGTGAATACAATTTTAACAATGTTTATTTTTTGCTGTATACTGTTATTGCTTGCAGTAATTCATTGAAGCTTTTTTTATATGCTATTTTTTCGAATTTGAATGGTCCAATATCTGTGTAATTGAAAAAGTCTATTTCTTTTTCATAATTATTTTCATCTCCAAAGTTTGACCAAATTATTTCATCTTGTTTCTCCGAAATTTCAATTGTTGTTGCGCCACAACCTATATCACCACATTCTGCACAAACAAAAACCTTTACGCGACCACTTTCAAGTTCTTCATTCCTTTTGTTACCTAAAAACTGTTGTATCATCTTTTTCTCTTCTTCTAGGTTCACATCCCATCCAAAAGGAGTAATTTGATCATAGTCTTCCATTTGGCACATGTCATACAAGGACTTTCCATCAATCAAAAAATCATAAAATAGTAGATTTCTTTTTTTATCAGTTCTTATTTTGAATTTGAGAGTATTCATTTTTCAATAATGTATAGCGTTTATCTTAAAGGAGTCCTTGTAATTTCTTCTATAACTATACCTTTTTTAAGGGTTTATTAATTTTCAAGACTTTCGCAATACTATTTCAATACGTAAGACAAGTAACCTGAGCGAAGTCCATGGTTATGCTTCATTAATCTCCGCAACGATTTTATGATAATCATTTGCATTCGCTACGAAATCCAAGTCAGAAACATCAATGATTTTTACATTTAAATCTTTATGTGTTCGGATGAATTCTAAATACCCATTGTTAATCTTATCTAAGTATTCTGAAGGTATTTTTTGTTCATAATCGCGTCCGCGTTTTTTGATATTTCGTAGCAAACGTTCCGTGTTTTGGTAGAGATACACATACAAATCAGGCTTTGGAATTTCTTTGTACATGATATCAAACAACTTTCGATACAACTTATATTCGTCTTGTTGTAAAGTCACTTTTGCAAAGATTAAGGATTTTACCACATCATAATCAGACACAATAAAATCTTTAAACAGGTCCAACTGTGCTAAGTCATCTGAAATTTGCTGATATCGATCTGCCAAAAACGACATTTCTAATGGAAAGGCATACCGACTGTTATCTTCATAAAATTTTGGCAAAAACGGATTGTCTGCAAAACGTTCTAAGATCAATTTTCTATTAAAATCTTCTGCAATCTTCGTAGCCAATGAAGTTTTTCCAGCTCCAATATTCCCTTCTATGGCAATATAATTAAAACGAGAAAAGCTTTTGGTTGCATTCGGATTTTCTAAAACTTCTTCACTGACTTCCATTCCTTCATCTGAAATTTTAGTATTCAATTGAGAAACCGTTTTTTTATGTATTGGATGAATTTTACTTGGCGCAATATCACACAACGGTTGCATCACAAACTTACGCTCATATGCTAACGGATGTGGCAATACCAACAAGCCTGTTTCCATAATCGTATCTTCATAAAAAATAATATCAATATCAATAGTACGATCTTGATATTCCTTTTTGTGACTGCGAATCCGACCTAGTGAAACTTCAATTTCTAAAATCTCCGTCATCATTTCTGCTGGAGACAAAGCGGTTTTTACACATAAACACGCATTGTAAAAATCATTTCCATCATATCCCCATGAAGGTGTTTTGTAAATAGGTGAGATTTTTATAACACGACCAATTTTAGCAGAAAGTTGCTGCACTGCGTTTTGTAAATGTGCGCGTTTGTCGCCAACATTACTTCCAATAGAGATGTATGTAGTATGTAACAAGTTTGGATGCAATTAAATACGTTTGTAGAGCCAAAAATAGCCGCGCCAAAGATAATTAAAATATACAGATCGAATTGTGAAAATACCGAAAGTGTGTTTTTATTTTACTTAAAAAAAAATGTTCCGCTAAATTTTACAAAAAATGTAACTTTTATAGAGAAAACTACACTTACTTTCTAACGTTACGTAATTAATAAATACTTTTGAAAAAAATATAGACTATGAATTTTTTTAAACGTGTACTTTCCACGATTGTGGGATTGACGATCTTTGTTGCCTTGTGTTTTCTAATATTATTTTTAATTATTTTCTTTAATGCAAATGCCAGCGACAATCTCGTAGTTGTAAAGAAGAATACAGTTTTAGAACTCAATTTAAATCAGCCTATTGAAGATTACGGCGGAAGATTTGATTACAGCAACGTTCCATTTTATCCAAATACACCACAATACGATGGATTGTTCAATATTATAGACGCCATTAATTACGCAATAGACGATGATAAGATTAAAGGAATTTCTATTAAAAATAATACCATCAGTGCTGGAATGGCACAAACAAAAGCCTTGCGAGATGCTTTAATTTCATTTAAAGAATCTGGCAAATTCATTGTTTCATACGGAGATTATTATTCCCAAAAAGATTATTACTTAAATTCTGTTGCAGATACCATGTACCTGAACCCTGTTGGCTTTTTAGATTTTAAAGGTTTGTCAATGGAACGCATGTATTACAAAGACTTTCAGGAAAAGTATGGTGTAAAAATGGAAGTAGTTCGCCATGGAAAATACAAAAGTGCCGTTGAGGGATATATTAGTCAAGAAATGAGTGAAGCCAATCGCAAACAAACTTCTGTGTTTTTACAATCCATTTGGGATGAAATGCGCAAAGAAATTAGTGTAAGTAGAAATATTTCAACGGATCAATTAAATCTATTGGCAGATGAATTGGCAGGACGTACAGCAAAACGAGCATTAGAAGCAAAATTGATTGATAAAATGGCTTATGAAGATGAATACGAGCTTGGTATTCAAAACGCAATGGGCGAACATACATTGATCAATAGAATTGATATTTATGAGTATGCTAGACATGTAGGTGAACGAAAAACTACTAATCCTTCTTATGAAAGAATAGCTGTGATTTATGCTCAAGGACAAATTATATATGGCGAAGGTGATGAAGCTATGATTGGACAAGGTGTTATGAATAAAGCTCTGAAAGAAGCTAGAGAAGATGAAACCGTTAAAGCAATTGTATTGCGCATCAACTCTCCTGGAGGAAGTGCAATGGCTAGTGAGTTGATTTGGAGAGAGATTGAATTGACAAAGCAAGTAAAACCTGTTATTGTATCTATGGGGAATTTAGCTGCTTCAGGTGGATATTACATCGCATGTAATGCCGATAAGATTTTTGCAGAACCTAATACTATTACAGGAAGTATTGGTGTATTTGGTACCATTCCAAACATGCACCAATTGGCAGAAAATTTAGGTATCAATGCTGAGCAAGTAGGAACGAATAAGAATTCTGTAGACTATAGTGTTTTTGAACCATTAAGTGATGAGCAACGCGCTTTGATAAAAGAAGGAATTGAAGATATTTACGATTTATTTACCCAACGTGTAGCAGACGGACGTGGTATGACGCAAACTTCCATAGATGAAATTGCACAAGGACGCGTTTGGACAGGAAATGATGCTGTTAAAATTGGATTGGTAGATGAAATTGGCGGATTAGATAAGGCATTACAAGCTGCAGCAGAAGTAGCAAACCTATCTGAATATGACATTTTAGAATTACCAGTTTACGAAAAAGATTTGCAAAGTATTATCAATCAGTATACTGGTGGATACATTCAAACCAAAGAAGAAATATTACGCGAAGAGTTAGGTGATAAAAACTATGAGTTACTACAAAAAATGAAGAAACTCACACAAATGAAAGGACCACAATTATTATTGCCTTATGAAATTGAGATTAAATAATTTTGTTAGTAATTAATCACATTAAAAGCCTTTCCCGAAAAACGGAAAGGCTTTTTTATGTTTAGTGTACAACTAGATTACAGACAATGGCATTCTGAACCTCCGTTACAACTCAACCCACATGTTTCAGTTCCTCCTCCACAATAGTCTGAGGCATCGTGTGGACAAGTCCATCCTCTATATGAAAGACATCCATAAGTGATTGAAGATCCTCCGTTTAATTGTCCTTCAGTCAAATTAGAAATACTGCTTTTGTTTAACCCTAAACTTTTTAAATTCTTTTTTTTCATAATTGTGATATTTTGTGATTAATACATGTACTAAAATTACAAGAGATCCACATTCACTCAAAACACTTACAGTCAGCAATTTATAAATAACGAGTCGAAATTCATGAATTTCGACATTCACAAAATGTAAGAAAAAAGTATTTCCGAATCAACAGAAAGACTTTCATGTCTATAAATTTTAAATTGAAATATCAATAATTATTTTTTCCAACAATCTAGAGTTCCTGAAGGTTTTGGACCAGTATTGCCTTCACATCGCAAAGTACATCTCAAAGACCTAAGCTTAGTGCTTCCGCTAACTCCTCCTTTTAATTGAGTATCTAATAAATTAGAGATTCTTTTCTTATTTAATTTCAAAGTTTTTAACCCTTTTCTTTTCATAATAATTTGCCTCTTTGGTTTTACAATAAAACAAAGGCATATCTTACAAAATACCAATCATAACAATTATAATCTGTTCTTCACAAACAACGAGTCGTAATTTATATATTACGACTGCTATTAATTTATTTTTTAAAAAAAACTACTCAAAAAGCAACCTCCACATTACTTTTCAAGTAGCTCAAAAATAAAACTTTAAACACTAAATATCGTCAAATGGACAACCAGGATGACCACTTCTATTTCCGCAATCGCCTGTACAATTAAAAGCCTTTTGAAATGGAGTACATCCATCGGAACATCCAGTTGAAAATAATCCTCAATTGACAATTTCTCTATTCAAATCAGAAATTGATTTTTTGTTTATAGACAGCTTGCCTAGTTTTCGTTTTTTCATAATATATTCGCTTTTTTGATTCACTAGCTAAAGTAGCAACAAGTAATTTACTATAAAACAACAGTTTATTCATATTTATAAATTTGACATAAAAAACGGTATCAAATCATTTTTTAACAGCCAAATTCTTAACATAATACTCGAAAGAAACTTTAGTATCTTTGTAATATGACAACAGCCGACAAAAAACTAGCAGGCAAAATTTACCTATATCTTGCCGCATTATTCATTACTTCCTTAGTAGTTTCGAACTTAATTTTTCAAAAATTTTTCTTTTGGTATCCAATAGACATACAAGTGTTTGGAGAAAACCTTTTTGAACTTTCTGTAGGATTACTACCTTATCCTCTTACCTTTTTAATTACGGATGCCATTTCTGAGATTTACGGAAAAAAGAAAGCCAATCAGGTTGTAATTGCAGGAATTTTTGCCTCTTTTTTCTCCTTAGGAATTATTTTAGTATCAAAGTACGCACCAGCTACTTCATGGTCGCCTGTAAACGACAAAACATTTACAGATGTTTTTGGAAATACAAATTTAGCAGTGTTAGCCTCTATGCTTGCTTATTTATTTGCACAATTTATAGATATTCATCTTTATCATTTTTGGAAAAAACTTACCAAAGGAAAACATTTATGGTTACGTAATAACTTTTCCACATTTGCGTCTCAATTTGTAGATACATTCTCTGTTATTACGCTACTTTGCTCATTTGGCGTTATTGAATGGAGTCGTTATTTTGGCTTAATTGCTGCTGGTTTTATCTTTAAAGTTCTTGTAGCTTTTCTAGATACACCATTTTTATATTTAATAGTTTATGCGTTTAGAAAGCGTTTTGGCTTGAAAATTGGAGAAGAGATTGACTTAGATGATTATTCTGAAAATTTATCAACTTCTTAACTGTGTTTTTTTAAGATTTCACGTTATTGAGGTTACCAAAAAGTTGAACTCATGAAGGTGAAAAAAATATTAAAAAGAACTGGAATCACACTCTTGATTCTTATCATAGCATTGATAGCAACTCCTTATATCTTTGAGGATAAAATTATTGCAATGGTCAAGGAAAGTATTAATGAAAACATTAATGCTCGTGTTGATTTTGCAGATGCAGATATTAGTTTTTTTAGAAATTTCCCAAAAGCTTCTATTATTTTGGAAGATGTAGAAGTTATCAATAATGCTCCTTTTGAAAATGATACTTTATTTTATGGAAAAGAAGTTGCTGTCACCACAGGTATTGGAGAGCTTTTTAAAGGAAAGAATGAAGCTATGCAGATTTATAGTTTTTCGATTGAAAATGCTAAGATAAATATTGAAGTTGATGAAGCAGGAAATGCGAATTATGATATTGGAAAACCTAGTGAAACAGCTGAGACTAATGAAGCTACTGAGGAAACTTCTGATTTTAAATTTAAGATCGATAATTATCATATTTTAAATACAGATATCACCTATCATGATTCAAAAAGTAAAACCTATTTAACAGTTGAAAATTTACAACACAAAGGATTTGGAGATTTTTCACTGGCAACTTCAGAATTAGAAACTACAACGGAAGCTCTTGTTTCTTTTGCATTAGACGATATGCATTATATCAACAAACAGCAAATAGCTTTAGACGCTATGATTGCAATGGATTTAGCTAATGGAAAATATACATTTTTAGAAAACAAAGCTTTAATAAATCACTTGCCGCTGAAGTTTGATGGTTTTGTTCAAATTAACCCAGATTCACAAGAAATTGATTTGGAATTAGCAACTCCTTCGTCCGATTTTAAAAACTTTTTAGCCGTAATTCCAGAAGCATACACCAAGAATATTTCGGATGTTAAAACTACAGGAAACTTTGAAGTTTCAGGAGAAATCAAAGGTATTGTGGACGATACACACATTCCAAAAATTGATATTAAAGTAGTTTCAAACAATGCCTCTTTTAAATATCCAGATCTTCCAAAAAGCGTACAAAACATCAACATTGATGCTCTATTAAAAAATACAACTGGAAAAATAGAAGATACGTACCTCAACATCAATAATTTGGCTTTTAAAATTGACCAAGATACTTTTCGTGGCAACGGAACTTTATCACAGCTCACGACAAATCCTAAGGTAAATGCCACTATCAAAGGAAAATTGGATTTAGGGAATATTTCAAAAGTATATCCTATAAAACTCAACAAAGAACTGAGCGGGATTTTGGATGCAAATATAACTACCAATTTTGACATGAATGCGATTGAAAAAGAGCAATATGAGCGCATTAAAAATACGGGAAACCTAAAAGTGTCTGACTTTTTGTTTTCTTCGAAAGATGTAGTAAATCCACTGGCTATTTCGGAAGCAACTATTGACTTTATTCCTGGAAGAATTTCACTAAAAAAGTTTAATGCTGCAAGCGGGAAAAGTGATTTTAACGCCACTGGTAAAATTGAAAACTTACTTGGCTTTTTATTCAACGAAGGAAAACTCAAAGGTGACTTTAATGTAAATTCAAATGCATTTTATGTAAGTGATTTTATGGTGGCTAGCGGAGAAGGAAGCGAAAATCAAAATACGGAAGTAGCACAAGGAGAAGCCTTAAAAATTCCAGCTTTTTTAGATTGCAGCATCCATGTAAATTCAAAAAAGGTATTTTACGATAATGTACAATTAAATAATGTTAAAGGAAATTTATCTTTGGTTGATGGAGCAGCGGTTTTAAACAATATAACCTCTGATGTTTTTGACGGAAAAATTACCATGAGTGGATTGGTTTCTACAAAGAACGACACGCCTAATTTTGCAATGGATTTAGGCATGGATTCTTTTGATTTATCCAAATCATTTAACGGATTGGAATTGCTACAAAATATTGCTCCAATTGCAAAAGCGCTTGACGGAAAGTTAAACACCAACATTTCCTTAAAAGGGAATTTAAACAAAAGCTATATACCAAATTTGACAACTATTTCAGGAAATGCTTTCGCAGAATTACTTTCAACGACTTTAAAGTCTAGCAATATTGATTTTTTTAATACCATTAATGACAAACTTACGTTTATTGACTTGAACAAAATTGACATCGAAGCCATCAAAGCGAAGTTGTCTTTTGATAATGGTAAAGTCAGTGTAAAACCATTTGCATTTAACCATAAAGACATCCAAATTACTGTTGCTGGAAGTCATGGATTTGATCAAACATTGGATTACAACGCAACTTTTGAAATTCCAGCAAAATATTTAGGTACAGAAGTCACAAACTTACTTTCACAAATCAAATCGGAAGAAGCTAAAAATATTACCATTCCGGTATCTGGAAAAATTACTGGAAACTTTACAAGTCCTAACTTCTCTACTGATTTAGCGAGCGCTACTAAAGATTTGGCTATAAAATTAGGCAAGATCAAAGCGCAAGAAGCTCTAGGGAATATTAACACAGGAAATGATCAAGTGGATAGCATTCTTGGTGATATTTTAGGAAATAATAAGAAAAAAGATTCTACAGTTACCACATCAAATTCTACTATTAAAGATGTAAAAAGTGTTCTTGACAATGGATTAATCGACATTTTTAACAAACGTAAAAAGAAGAAAGAAACGGAGAAGAAAAAAGATTCTATGAATTGATTTTCTTTCTAGATTTACTTATTTGCGGATTCGTTTTTTACCAATTCACAATTAACCAACTCACTTTTAGTAGCTTACAAGGTTAGCAGTTTATTTCTTTTTTAATGTTAATTACGTTATTCCCGTATACAATTTAGCATTTGATTTTTGCTTTTCATTACATTTTAACCAAAATATTATACCATGAAAAAACAAAGTCTCAAAGTATTGAAATTCAATAAATAGTCTATTTCTAATCTTTCATACGAAAATGCAAACAATATAAAAGGAGGAACTTTTGTTTCATTTTTCTGTTCTGTGAGTGCAGAAGAGCACAGATGCGATCCATTTGACTAATCACCTGAGCTTTTTAAAGATTAAAAAGAATCATGCACTGAAGTAAATTTACTATTGATTCGGTTTTTTTATAAAATATATTCAACATATAATCCTTCCAATATAGGTTTCACTTTGAGTTAAAATTCAAAAAACAATCTTTTAATGTAATGATCGTGAAAAACTTCCTACTAAGTCTTCATGGAATTTTTATTGTACTTTGCGATTGGGATATTAGTGACCTTTGTTGGCGCACTTCCTTTGGGAACAGTTAACATTTCTGTCATCAACACTACATTAAGAGCAGATGCACGCAACGCAATGAAAATTGCTGTAGCTGCTGGAATTGCTGAAATTATCATTTCTTTTTATGCACTGAATTGCAGCGTTATGGTTTCTTCCTTTATAGAAATGAATCAATGGATTCAAATTACAATTGCCCTTATATTATTTGTTATTGGTGGTTTTTTATTCTTCAAGAAACAAAAAGAAACTCGCGAGAAAAAGTTTAAAATCTCCAAATATGTCACAGGTTTATTCCTTGGATTACTGAATCCGCCAGTATTGGCATATTGGTTATTTATGATTTCGTACTTAAATAAAAATGACTTCCATTTGAATATGAATTCTTCGATTGCCATTTTATTTGTTTTCTTCTCAGGTGTGTATTTAGGGAAACTATTGACATTATATGGCTACAGTAGACTTAGTATGCTACTTAAAAACAGAGTTCAAAATATTGCTTCTATTATCAATCGTGTAATTGGTATATTATTATTTGCGATCGGCTGTGCTCAGTTAATGAAGTATATGTTTGGTTAGATGCGCTTTACTATTAAACTCGGTTTCACCTGTTAGAATCCAGATCGCTTCGCTTTTAGATTGTTGGACACGCTTCGCTTTAGATTTAATTTGGCTTTTAGAGTTTTTAATTAATTTCAAATACCAAATCATCTAAAAGCATTTCCTTTACATTGCCAGCCATAAAACGGATATTGTGAAACACTACTAAATCATCTTTTTCTAAAATTTCAAATAGAGCCTTTATATTTTGTGAAAAATTTTGCTCTTGATCTCTAAACTGAAAAACTTTATTTCTATGAATTACTGTTACATCATAAAAAATTGTACCATGTAAAGTCATAGTTACTGGTTTATATACCTTAATTTTGAATCCAGTAGCATATTTAAAAGCACGCCTTGCATTGTCAGATTCAGCTCCAGCTGCATTTAAAAAAACCTTTGGTTTAAGTAACCATACTGCTACTGGAATAGATTGCCTAATGTTTGTCTTTTTATTAAAAATATCAACATGAATTACACCAGGTTCATAAGCTTTTAGCGTATATTTATTTCCTTCGTATTTTTTAACTTTTGCATCTTGAGAAGTCACTTCAATTTCATTAAAATCAGCACATCCCACAATCTGTATTGGAGCATCTAACCCTGCATAAATGAAATTATTGACTCCAAACTTTATGGCTAAGTCTTGAGAAAAAGAAAAATTTACGAATAGTAAAAAGACAATTGCGAAGTTTATTTTTTTCATATAGAATAAACGCAATGAAAGTATATTTATTTTTGAGAAAAAATCAAGTTTAATATCCAAACAGGCAAACTACCACGTCGCATACTCTTTGCAGTGACGTTTCAAAAAATGTTTTGGAAGTACAAAGAATCTAGTATTTAATATTGAGGCACTTCAAATTGATAAATCAAGAAATCCCCAAACTCACTACCAAACCTTCATTTCCACGAACATTGAAAACCGTATTATCTTCAAAAATTAAGTATTGTCCTTTGATCCCTTTTAAAACACCTTCAAAACTTGGTGTTTTGCTGAGGTTTAAGCTTTTTACTTTTTCAGGATACGCAAGCACAGGAAAATCTAGTTCAACTACTTCCCTATTGGGTAAAAAATAATCTTTTGCTTCATCAGGAATAAAATCTTTTAGCTCTTCTTTTTTAGCTAATAAATCTGCATCAACATTCAAATTTTGAAGCATTTTTCTCCAATTCGTTTTATCAGAAACGTATGCTTTTAGAGCAACTTCCGTAATTCCTGCTAAATATCTATTCGGGACTTCCACAATTTCTACCGCTTTGATAGCTCCTTGGTCAATCCAACGCGTTGGAACTTGTGGTTTTCGTGTAACTCCTACTTTTACTTCACTTGACAAAGCTAAGTACACAATATGCGGTTGTAATTGTACTTTTTTCTCGTATTCCAAATCGCGATCTTCTATCCCCAAATGTGCTGTACTTAATTCTGGGCGCATGATCCAATCACCTGCTGTTGGAATTTCATAAAAACAGCTTTTACAAAATCCTTGACGGTAAATTGGTTTGTCTTTACCACAATTTAAACATTGAAATTTTTCAAAATCTAAGCGTAGTGTTTTATTGAGTAATTGATTCATATTCAGGAAATCATCTTCAAAATTTAGGTAATATTGAATCGGATTTCCGAACTCTGTTTGCATTTTTGTTAAAACACCTTTGTACATCATTAAAGATTTTTGCTATTTTTATTCACTTAAACTATGCTTACGTCGTAAGAAAAACGTTAACGAAAGTAACAAACTTTTTGCGAGTAGCCATATTTTAAAAGCTAAAATCACAACCGAATAACCTGAATACACCATGCCGATACCATTAGTAAATTCTATCGCTTCTTGGTTTTTGAAAAAGCGCATCTCGCAGATAGAGCACTTTTTGCAAAACCCAAACGAAGTTCAGTTAGAGCTACTGATGAATCTATTAAGTACTGCGAAAAAAACGGAAGTTGGAAAGCAATACGACTTTGCTACAATTACTGATTACAAAACTTACACAGAGCGTATTCCGGTGACTACGTATGAGGATATTCAGGCAATGATTGAACGTGCTCGTAAAGGAGAATCTAATATATTTTGGCCAAAACCGATTAAATGGTTTGCCAAATCGAGCGGAACTACGAATGCTAAAAGTAAATTTATTCCAGTCAGCGATGTCTCTTTAGAATATTGCCATTATGCAGCGAGTAAAGATTTGTTGTGTATGTATCTAAACAACAATCCAGGCGCGCAATTATTTAATGGAAAAAGTTTACGCTTGGGCGGAAGCAAAGAATTGTACGAACAAAACGGAACCTATTACGGTGATTTATCTGCCATTTTAATTGACAATTTACCGCTTTGGGCAGAATTCAGTAGCACACCAAGCAGCAAAGTATCCTTAATGGGTGATTGGGAGGTGAAGATTGATGCCATCATCAAAGAAACATTGCGTGAAAACGTAACGAGCTTAGCAGGTGTTCCTTCTTGGATGTTGGTTTTAATGAATGAGGTTTTAGAGCAAACTCAAAAAGCCAACTTATTTGAAGTATGGCCAAATTTAGAAGCGTATTTTCATGGAGGCGTAAGTTTTGCTCCGTATGAAGATCAATATCGCAATTTATTACCTAGTGATAAATTCAAGTATTATGAAATTTACAATGCTTCTGAAGGTTTCTTTGCGATTCAAGATCGAAATGATTCTGATGAATTATTGCTGATGTTGGATTATGGAATTTTTTACGAATTCATTCCTATGGATGCGTTCCACACACCAGATCAAAAAGTAATTCCATTATCAGAAGTTGAAGTTGATCAAAACTATGCTGTTGTTATTACAACCAATGGTGGTTTATGGCGTTATATGGTTGGAGACACAATCCGCTTTACATCTATTAACCCATACAGGGTTAAAGTGACTGGTAGAACCAAACATCATATCAATGTTTTTGGTGAAGAACTTATTATTGAAAATGCTGAAGATGCATTGCGACGTGTTTGTGCAGCTACGCAATCGGAAATTGTAGAATACACAGCTGGACCAATTTTTATGCACGATGGCGAAAAAGGCGCGCATGAATGGATCATAGAATTTAAAAAAGCACCTGAAAATATTGGAGAATTTACTTTTCTTCTTGATGAAGCACTTCAAAACATCAATTCTGATTATGAAGCGAAGCGATTTAATAATATGACATTAAACAGTCTAAAATTAAATGTTGCACGTGCGGGGTTATTTTACGATTGGTTAAAAAAGAGTGACAAATTAGGCGGTCAACACAAAATCCCTAGACTCTCAAATCAGCGTTTATATTTGGAAGAATTACTCCAAATGAACACAAAAGCCTAATCTCTCTAAATCAAGTAAATAGCCCCTCATATAGGGGAAAATACCTGATTTTTTTCTGTAGTTTCAGCTTTTTATACTCCTTATCGGATATTCATGTCATTTATCTAAAAAAATGCAAGGAACTAAAATGCTACTTTATCTTTGTATTATCAGATTATTAACAATACTTACAATACTAATTCTAAAATGAGAAAGTTTACATTAGCGGTGCTAACTTTAGCACTGTTCACAGTAACTTTCGCAACTGCACAAGGGCCAGAGGCAGAAGCGATTGAGACTAGTGAAACCTACAGCAATGTAGCAGCAGCAAGCATGGAAAACCGAGCGATCAAAGCTTTAGATCCAAACGGATACATGTACGAATTCAAAAATCTTAACATTAACACTAAATACTCAGAGCATGCAACTGCATTCTTTAGAGATAAAGTGATTGTTTCTTCTGCAAAAAAAATTGGGGCATTTTTTGGTAAGAAAGACAAAAATACCAACACAGGGTTTCACAATTTATATTGTGGAGATTTAAATCAAAAAGGAGACATTAAAAACTTAGTGAGTTTTTCCAGAGCAATCAATACCAGAGAAAATCACGAAGGTTCAGTCGCTTTAACGAATGAGCAAAATGTTGTTTTCTTTACAAGAAGTGTTGAGGAAAACGGTCAGTACAATTTAAAAATATTCAGAGGAGAAATGCCAGAATACGAATGGATTAACTTTGAAATGTTACCATTTAACAAAGAAGGATACGCAATTGAAAACCCTGTTTTATCTCCAGATAACAAAACAATCTATTTTTCATCAAACATACCAGGTTCTATAGGTGGATATGATATCTTTTCTGTTACTATTAATGAGGATGGAACATATTCAGAGCCTAAGAACTTAGGAAGCGAAATCAACACTCATAAAGACGAAAGATTCCCTTACATCATGGGAGACAATAGCGCTTTATATTTCTCTTCTAACGGACACTATAACTTAGGAGGTTTGGATGTTTTTGAAAGTAAAATCGTAAACGGAAAATTCAATTTCCCTGTAAATATGGGTAGTTCGTTAAATAGTACAGAAGATGATTTCGGATTCATGATGGATCAAACAAATTCTGGTTTCTTTACTTCAAACCGTGCTGGCGGTAAAGGTGGAAATGATATTTACTATTTCAAGAGAGTTAAAACAACACAAGTTTTACAAGGAACAATTGTAGACTATAAAACAAATATGGTATTACCAAATGCTACTGTAACTGTAGTAGACGCGTACGGTCGTATTGTTGACAAAATTACAACAGATGAAAAAGGAATCTTTACAACAACTGTAATTCCTTATAATTCATATACATTAAACGCTTCTAAAGATGGATTCATTGGAACTGAAGAAGAGTTTGAATCATTCAGAGGAGACGATTACAAGCACAAGATGACAATTAAATTGCCACAAACTAAGGCTGAAATCGTAGTAGAGGAAGAAAAAATGATGATCAAAATTGAAAATATCTATTTTGATTACAACAAATGGGTTCTTAAAAATGAGTCTACATTGTCATTAAACAAGATTGTAGAGTTATTGAATGAGAATCCAGAAATGAAAATTGAAATCAACGCACACACTGACAACAGAGGTAGAGCAAGTTACAATACGAAGTTATCGAACAAGAGAGCTTCTGCTGCAAGAGCTTATCTATTATCTAAAGGAGTGGATGCTAGCCGTATGATTTCTAATGGATATGGAGAATCACAACCGCTAGAGGATTGTGGATCTAAATGTTCAGAGGCGCAACACGAGACAAACCGTAGAATCGAGTTCATTATCGTGGAGTAATTGTAAATAATACTGATATTGCCCAAAAAGGAACGCGTTTGCGTTCCTTTTTTTATTTTATTATGATTTGATTTTCATTTTTTGAAATAGCGATTTATCAAAAAATATAGTGATATGATCTTTCATTTCTACCGCCTTTTCATCAACTATTTCCATTGCTGAGATAATAACTTCACTATTACGTTCAAATGTAATAATCACATCTTGTGGATAAGCACATCTTCCTTCCTTCCCAACAAAACTCCAATAAGACCAATTTACTCTAATATTTTCAATTGCTATTCCTGCCAATGATCTCCAATAAAACGTATTCGTAACATTGTATTTACAAAATACTTCTATTGATAAAAATTCTTTTACGATACTTCCTCTTTCAAATTTCACATCAAATTGAGTAAATTCTTTTCCCCAAATAAAATAATATTGTTCTCTGTTCTCTGTTGTAAATTCAAGTCCAAAGTCCAAACAATGATACACACCTTCATCCCAAAGTGGCTCGTCATATTTTAACTCATAATAATTAACCTCAACGATTGATTCCCCCAATAAATGGTGAAGTTTCTTTTCATAATCTTTAATTCGAGTTTCTTGAGATGATATCAATTGCAGAATTTTATAGTTCATATAATTAAACCGATAGCATCAAATGATACTATCATGTAAAACTATGAATTGTTTTATATTATTTCTAATGATACAAAAAAGAAAAGCCCTTTTTACAGGACTTTATTGAGTTTATATATATCTAATGAAAAATTACTTTTTCACCACTAGCTTTTGCTTTGAAATAACTGTTGTTGCCTTTTTGGATAACATTTTCTTGTATCGTTCATTTCCAACATAAGTATAAATAAATTCTGAAAGATAGAACTGGTGATGTTTCCAATAATCACCCAAACGCACCACAATGATATTTTCTGTTGGATTTACATATACATGCTGCCCAAGGATTCCAAGTGCATTATAATCGTCTCCTTGAAAGTAGGATACATATTTACCATTTTTTAGCTTTTTTGTTCCTAAAAACTCTTTATTATTCGTTTTTGCATATGCGATTCCTTCTTCTTCCGTATCGAAAATATCATAATGCGAGCCTGTCCACCATTTATTTTTGTATCCAAAATGACTTCTGATCTTTTTTCCACTATCGGTTTTGGCAACCCAATCCGCTGGAACAATTTGCACACCATTATATTTTCCTCCATTTAAGTACAACCTTCCCAATTTTGCAAAGTCCTCAGCAGTTGCATTTAAACAACAGAACGATTTTACCATTTTCTTTCGTTTACTATCCACTGTCCAAGTTGCATCAGACTTCATTCCTAATGGTCTCCATAGTTTTTCAGATAAATATTCTTCTACTGAGATTTGCGTCACACGTTCTAGGATAACTCCTAATACTTGCGTATCAATACTTCTGTAGTTAAAACGCCCTGGCGCTTCTTCAATCGTCATTCCATATAATATCTTATCACGAATGTTAGTTCCATAATACAAGCGCGCCATTCCTGTAAAAGGATTTAATACTGGATATTCGTCAAACTTGATTCCGCTTTGCATATTTAACAAGTGTTTTACAGTGATTTTCTCAAAATCCCTGTCCTGCTTTAGCAATTCTGGTAAGTACGTTGTAATCGGCTCATTTTCGCTTAGCAAGCCTTCTCCTTGAGCAATTCCTACTAAAGCAGACACAAACGACTTTGCTACAGAAAAAGATGTGAGTAATGAATTTTCATTGTATTCATTAAAGTATCTTTCATAGATAATCGTATCGTTTTTGATCACCATAAAAGCATTTGTATTACTTCCTTGTAAGGTTTCATCTAAAAAAGAAGCCAATTCTGTATCGGTTTTAACAGCAAATATGAATTCATTTTCCCCTTTTTCTACTGCAACACTTGGTTGCCATTCATGGTCCGTAACATCAGCTTGCCCATGTACAACAGATCTGTATACCATCGTGCAACTTTCACAATAAAATGCTGTAATTACTAAAATTAAAAGGACTGAGATTTTGAGTATTGACTTTTTCATATTGAACTATTTTAATTGTTTTGACAGTTCAATATTCTAACATTCTCCAAGTGTTTACAACTATTTGTTGCGAATGAATCGTTTTGAGTGGTGAAAATTTTCTGTTATGGCGAACGGTTTATTCTGCGGGATTAATGAATTTTTCCACTAAGGTTTTTTTATAGGTTTTGGAAACTGGAATTTCTATAGTTTCAGGTTTCAAAATTAGAATTGTTTGCGAAGATTCTCGTTTCCATTCTAAGAAATGAATTGGATGTATTAAAAACGAACGATGTGTTTTTAGCAAAAATGGAAATTCTTTTTGCAAGACTGATATTTTGTTTCGAAAAAGTTCACTTTTCAGCTTTCCATCCAACAAATAAAAAACTCTTACATAGTTGTTCGCCGATTCTATAAAAACCAATTCCGATTCTTTAATATGCAAAACTTCCGCTTTATTTTCTCCTTTAATAACAATGGTGCTTTCTTTTGTTTCTGTTTTGGTTTCAACCACAGTTTTATCACCCATCATCCATCGCAAAAAAATCATTACAGGCAATACAAGAAACATGGTTGGAATGACACGTTGCGAAAAGAAGAACCCAAACTTGTAGGTGTTTGGTTCGTTTGGAAGCAAAACGAACTTAAAAAATAAGTAACTCGTAATTCCTGACAAGATTAGCAAAGAAAGAATCATTGCAGATTCATGCAACCAACTCCATGATTTACGGATGTTATACAAAAGATATTGCACAGGAATTAACAAACTATATGTTAGCACACCAACCACACTGTAGCCTAACGAAGCAAAAGTGCGTTCATTTGGTCGTAATTGATACATATCAAACGGCTCTACAAAGTAGAGGAATAGAAACAACCAAAGTCCAATAAAAAATCCAATCAATAACTGTTTTGGTATTGATTGGATATAAAAATTTTGTATTTGCATTTTTAACGCTTACTATGTTCTGTCTTGTTATGACTCTTACCAGATTGGAACGCTATTAAACCTCCAACTACACCAGAAATAGTCATTACAATTACCGTACTGAATGCTATCCAACCCAACAAATAGGCAAAAAGACCAACTCCAGCAGATACAGTTAAGGATGATATGATTACTTTATATATCATCAAACTATATTAAGACACTGCTTTCAATTTTTTAATTGCTACTTTCGATAGCTTTTTCTCAGCATATGTTTTTGTGATCTTTAACTCTTTTTCATCTGAACCTGGCAAGTCAAACATGGCATCTGTTAAGATGGTTTCACATAAAGAACGTAATCCACGTGCTCCAAGTTTGTACTGAATTGCTTTTTCTACGATAAATTCCAATGCGCCTTCTGTAATCTCAAACTCAATATTATCCATAGCGAATAATTTTTTGTATTGTTTGATAATTGCATTTTTAGGCTCTGTCAAAATTGCACGTACTGTACTAGCATCTAGCGGATTCATGTGTGTCAACACAGGCAAACGACCAATAATTTCAGGAATTAAACCAAAATCTTTTAAGTCTTTCGGAATGATATATTGTAACAAATTATCACTATCAATGACTTCTTCATCCTTGGAAGCACTATATCCTACTGCTTGCATGTTCAATCTTCGCGTAATAACCCTTTCGATCCCATCAAAAGCTCCACCTGCAATGAATAAGATATTTTCTGTATTTACTTCGATGAATTTTTGATCTGGATGTTTTCTTCCTCCTTTTGGTGGTACATTTACGACAGTTCCTTCTAGCAATTTCAACAAGGCTTGCTGTACTCCTTCTCCAGAAACATCACGTGTTATAGATGGATTGTCACTTTTACGAGCAATTTTATCAATCTCATCAATAAACACAATTCCGCGTTCTGCTTTTTCCAAGTTATAATCTGCCGCCTGCAATAGACGTGTTAGGATACTTTCTACATCTTCTCCTACATAACCTGCTTCCGTTAATACTGTAGCATCTACAATAGCTAACGGAACGTTTAGCATACGCGCAATGGTTTTTGCCATTAAGGTTTTTCCGGTACCTGTTTGCCCTACCATGATGATGTTACTTTTTTGAATTTCGATATCATCATTTGTTGGTGCTTGTAATAATCGTTTGTAGTGATTGTACACTGCTACCGACATTACTTTTTTTGTCGCTTCTTGTCCGATGATAAATTCGTCCAAAAATGCTTTAATTTGTTTTGGTTTACGAAGCACCAGTTCAGACGACAATTCATCATTGCTTGACTGTTTTGATTCTTCGAGTACAATTCCGTAGGCTTGCTCAATACATCTATCACAGATATGAGCATCCAAACCAGCAATCAACAGATTCGTTTCTGATTTTTTTCTCCCACAGAATGAACATTCTAATTCTTCTTTCGCCATTATTCCTTGTTGTTGACTTGTTCAGAGATTTATTCTCTCACAAGTATTTCGTCAATCATTCCGTATTCTTTTGCTTTATCAGCTTTCATCCAGTAATCTCTATCTGAGTCTTCGTATACTTTTTCGTAAGACTGTCCTGAATGCTTCGAAATGATTTTATATAATTCTTCTTTTAATATTAAGATTTCTCTTGCTGTAATTTCAATGTCACTAGCTTGTCCTTGAGCACCTCCTAATGGTTGGTGAATCATTACACGTGAGTGTGTTAATCCAGAACGTTTTCCTGCTTGACCAGCACATAATAAAACGGCTCCCATAGAAGCTGCCATTCCTGTACAGATTGTTGCTACGTCTGGCTTGATAAATTGCATGGTATCATAAATTCCCAACCCTGCATACACACTTCCCCCTGGAGAGTTGATGTAGATTTGAATGTCTTTTGTAGAATCTACACTTTCCATGAATAATAACTGTGCTTGTACAATATTTGCAACTTGATCGTCAATTCCAGTTCCTAAAAATATGATTCTATCCATCATTAAACGAGAGAAAACGTCCATTTGTGCTACATTAAGCTGGCGTTCTTCAATGATGTAAGGTGTCATTCCTACAGGATTCGTAAACGTTGATGGAGACATACGACTTACAATTTTGTCGTAATACATATTATTGATACCGTGATGTTTAGTCGCGTATTTATGAAATTCTTTCTTATAGTTCATCTCGTGTCTTGGTATTTTTTGATTAAAAAAGGCGTTAAAATATGATTTTAACGCCTTAAATATAAGTATTTTATTTCTTACTCGCTATCTCCGTAAACTTCTTTAACGAAGTTTTCGTAAGTAACTTCCTTAGTCTTCAAGTTTGCTTTTTCTTTGAAAAGATCTAATAGTTTTTGACTTAACAATTGATCTGTTAATCTACGAACTTCATCTTGGTTCGATAAAATTCTAGCAGCAATTCCTTCTAACTCTTCATCACTAGGATTCATTTGTCCGAATTGTGCCATTTGCACTTTGATCATTTGCTTTGCGAATTCTTTTAAATCTTCAAATTCAACTTTAACTTCGTTATCCTTTACCAATCTGTCTTGGATTAATTGGTAACGTAATCCTTTTTCAGATTTTGTGTATTCTTCTTCGGCTTGCTCTGGCGTTAATTCTTCCTCACCTGCAGATTGAATCCACTTTTTTAAGAAGTCAGCTGGTAAATCGAATTTTGTATTTTCGATTAAGCCTTCTGTTACATCGTTTAATAAACGCTGATCAGATTGCTGTACAAATTGTCTTTCCGCATCTTCTTTGATCTTCGCTTTTGCTTCTTCTAAATTAGCTACATTTCCTTCACCAAATAATTTATCAAATAATTCTTGGTTCAATTCTGCCAACTCTCTTGTGTTTGCTTCATTGATTTTGAAAGAAACTTCAATATCTAAACCTTCAGCATCTTCACTAGAAACTTTTAAGAAGTTCATTAAGTCAATATTCTCATTGAATAATCCTTTGGTCTTTAAAGTCAAAGTTTCACCAACCTTCGTTCCAACAAATTTGTTTAGATTTCTCTTTCCTTTGATTTTATCTAAACCAAAAGTAACGTTGTTTTCGATTTCTTTTTCTTCGTTTGTAAAGATTCCTGTTACTTCTGATTCTTCCGTAATTTCATCTTGACTGATCAATTTTCCATATTGCTTACGGATGTTCTCAATTTGACCATCAATCATTTTATCATCAGCAACAATATTATATTGTGTGATTGCATTTTCTTGTAAGTCAACATTAAATTCTGGCGCTAAACCTAATTCAAATTCAAAAGAAAAAGATTCTGCATCCCAATCAAACTCTTCTTGCATTCTTGGTAATGGATTTCCAAGAATATCCAACTTTTCTTCTACTAAGTACTTGTTTAAGCTTTCTTGCAAAAGTTTGTTTACCTCATCAACTAATACTGCTTTTCCGTACTGTTTTTTCACCAATCCTAAAGGAACATGTCCTTTTCTAAATCCTGGAATATTTGCAGTTTTCTTATAATCAGTTAAGATTTTAGTCACTTTATCATTGTAGTCTTCTTTCTCAATGTTTACTGTAACCACCGCATTAAGCGCATCTATATTTTCTATTGTTATATTCATCTTCTTATTTGTGATATGAAAATTGGGTTGCAAAAGTACATTATTTTTAAAAGCGAATCAAGTTTTTAAACAATTGTGTATCAGTTTATTTTTACTGCAATTACAGAAATATTTATATGTAATATTTACGAAGCATTTTTTTTACCTTGAAATTCATTTTGTTTGAAACTTTTAGGCATAAAAAAAGCACTGAGAAATCAGTGCTTTTCTAGATATATTTTTAAAATTTTAGTTCGTTGGAACTACAGTAACTCCTGGATAGTATCCTGCAGTTACTCTTGGTATATTTGCACCATATTTTTCATTAATTACTCTAATGAATTCATCTGCAACAATTGCATATCCTCTAGAGTTTGGATGCACACCATCTAGAGAAAATACTGCTGTAGAAATAGCATCGCTAGAACCATCAAAATAGTTATTCGTATAAATTTGTCCATCAGCAGTACGCAATCCTGAAACTAATTCTTCTAATTTTACTGCCATGTCTGCTACTGCCAAATCGTTTGCCGCTGCAATAGCAACAATTGAATTATTGTAAGCTGTTCTGGCATTTCTTACTAATTGAATTTCTGTAGCAGTCAATACCCAATTATCCGCTAAAGGAACTCCAACTCCATTCACAGAAGCAGGGTTTGAAGGATCAGCTAACGTTCCAATAAATCCAGAAGATGGCAATACCATTAAATCATCTGCCGTTGTCATTCTTAAATTTGGAATACCAGAACCTGTGAGGTTTGTTAGATCTTCATCAACAATAACCACTGCATTTTGACCTGCAGAGAAAGAAATTGTTCTTTGCGCTGCTTCTGCTGCCGTAATAAATCCATTTGCTAAAGCAAATTGCAATCCTCCATTATATGTTGTGTATGCATTGTTAGCAAATGCTGCAGTTTGCGCATCCATTGGGATTGGATTGTAAGGCACTGTTGTAAAGTAAGGAATAGATGTTACATCTGGCAATGTAGCTACAACTCCCTTTGCTCCGTTTGCAGTTAATGCATCAATTAAACCTTGGTAAGTAAATGCAAATACACCTGGATCAGTAATATCGTTAAAACCATATGACAATACATTAGGATTCCCAGTTTGATCTTCTCCAGCTCCTCCTGAGGTAGCAAACGATAAGATATCATTATTTCCTATCCAAAGAGAGAAAAATGTTGGATTTAAAGAAACTGCATCTCCAATCACTGTAGCATTTGGCTCCGTCGCATGTCTAATGTAATAAGGATTAGCTGCTCCAGTTGATAAGTTAGCTATATTTCCATATCCTGGTGCTCCTAAGTGGAACGATTTTGCTCCTGGAACTCCCATGTTGTTATATGCTGTTGCTTGCAAACTAGAAACCTCTGCTGTTGGTACTACGTTTAAATTTTCTGGACCACCTTGACTTGCATCAATTACTAAACGTGTTTCAAATCCTGGTAGTGGATTCCCAGCTAATAAAAATCCTCCTGAATCATTTACATCATCATCAAATGATGGTTGCGTAAATGTTCCTCCTCCTGCAAAGGCAAATTTTTCTGCCATGATGTTTGGAAATGAATTTTGCTGCCCGCTTCTAAACATAGTTCCATCCATGAAACCTGCAGTTAATGAGTTTCCTACCGCAACATACGTTGTTAAGTCTGCCGAACCACTTGAATAGGCTCCACTTTCGTCAATTGGATTATCAAATTCTGGTTCACAGGCAAATAATCCTAACGCTAATACTGCTAAATATTTTATATTGTTTTTCATCTTTTTCTGCTCTTTGATATTATAATTTGTATGATACTCCAATTCCTGCTACTAAGGCATTCGATTTATATTCTCCTCCAAACGAAACACGTTGTCCTGCCTCTACAAAACTGCCATACGAGTTTTGAACTTCATTTGAGTGCACATACAATACAGAGGCATCA
Organism: Kordia sp.; assembly: GCF_022447245.1. Taxonomy (GTDB): domain Bacteria; phylum Bacteroidota; class Bacteroidia; order Flavobacteriales; family Flavobacteriaceae; genus Kordia. Next base: position 196,262 of record NZ_JAKVBC010000002.1, read on the forward strand.
ATTGTCCATCTACTATTTAAATTATATGAAAATCCACCTGTAAAGTTAACTGAATCTGGTCTTGGTGTTTCTGGCGCAAAGAATCCATCTCTAATAGGAGATTCATCGTAATAGAATCCTGCTCTTACGGTTACTTTTTGAGTAGCATCGTATTGTGCACCAATTTTATAGATAGATGAATTTTTGTAATTTCTTGGGTTTCTAGATAATCCTGCTGCATTGAAGAATTGTACATCTAAAGATTTATATGCATCCCAAAATGTTCTGGTATAATCAAAAGCAATCAACCATTTCTCAGCTGGTTTAAAAGAAGCTCCAAACGTTAATTCTGCTGGCAAAGGCAATGATGCTGTAAAATCTCCGTCAGCAAAATCTGCTGCCAATGCGCCTGGTAAGTTTTCAAAATCTGCTGTTCCTTCACCTCTTTCAACATTCATGTCGATTTTTGAACGATAGTTAAATCCTAAATTGATATCTTCTGTTGGACGAAACATTGCTCCAATAGAATATCCCCAAGCGTTAATTCCTGAAGCATCAATAGTTACATTTGAACGATTTCCCCCTTCATCTGTTAAACTTCTTGATAGATTTCTGTTAAAGTTTACAGCTCCAGTTACATAGATTGGCCCACCTCCAACACTCAATTTATCAGAGAGTTTGATTGCCACTGTAGGCTGAACAAAAATTGCTGATAGCTCAATATTGTTTACTAAGTGAGATCCTTCCCAATCCGTTGGCCATTCTACTCTACTTCCATAAGGTGTATATACTGCTAAACCTACAGACAGCCAATCGTTAATTTTATATGCTCCATACGCATAAAATGGAGTTCCTACTGGATTATCAGCCTCCGCAGAGTATCCAAACTCTCTATTCTGATAAGATGTATTTGAAAGAACAGCAGCCGCTCCTAATGATACGTTAAGCTCCCCATCTAAATATACCAAACCTGCAGGATTGAAAAATGCTGATTCCGCACTTGTTACAACTGCAACTCCCGTATGCCCCATTGCTAATTGCTTATGACCTTGTACTCCGACTCTATATCCTCCAGCATACATTACCGAAGCCGAAAACGCGATGGTCAGTACCAATAATAGTTTCTTCATAATAAATAAAAATGTTGATTTAAGGTTAAATTTTTGTAAAATCAGAGCTTCAAAATTAGCATAAATTATGATAAATACAAGGATTATAGCAATTTATTATGCATTCATAGTAAATTTAAAACGATTCTTAAGAATTCAAAAAAAGCAAGGATTTTTCAAAAAATTCTTTTGGGTTTTCAGCATGCAACCAATGTCCTGCATTTGATATTTCTTGAATGATTGCTTTTGGAAAGTGTTGTTGAATCAGCTTTTCATCTCCTGTTAGAATATACTCTGACTTATCTCCTTTTAAGAACAATGTTTCCTTTTCATAGGAAGTAAAATTCTCAAGAGGCTCACCAACTTCTTCTACATTTTCAATCAATGCTTCTAAGTTAATTCGTAAGCCTAATGTTTTATCTTTTTGCCAATATAAATTTTTGAGTAAAAATTGACGGGTTCCAAAATTAGAGACATAATTTTCCATGATGGCTTCTGCGTCACTTCTTTTGGTAAGTGTTTCTTGCTGAATAGCAGACAAACCAGCTAAAATTTGTTCGTGATGTGTTGGGTAAAATTTCGGCCCGATGTCAACAACAATAAGTTTGTCTAACATTTCTGGATAATTTACCGCAAATAACATCGCTGTTTTTCCTCCCATAGAATGACCAACCAACGAGATATTTTCTAACTTGTGATGCTCACAATAACTTTTTAAATCTTCCGCAAGGAGTTCATAATTAAAATCATCCGAATGAAAACTACGTCCGTGATTTCGCTGATCAATTAAATGCGCTTGAAAACCTGAAGCGGCAAATTTCTTTCCCAATGTTTTCCAGTTATCGGACATTCCCAAGAAACCATGCAAAATTAGCAACGGCTTTCCTGAGTCGCCAATAATATTAGAGTGCAAAATCATACCTGTAACTTATTAAGATACATATTGACAACATTCTGGATTCCTAAGTATAAAGACTCCGAAATAAGCGCATGTCCGATAGAAACCTCAAGTAATCCTGGAATTTCTTTGGCAAAGAATGCTATGTTATCTAAACTTAAATCGTGACCTGCATTGACACCGATTCCTAATTCGTTTGAACGAGCTGCACAATCGATATAAGGTTGAATTGCGTTTTCGTTTCCTAAACTGTATTGATGTGCAAATTCTTCTGTATATAATTCAATACGATCGGTTCCAACGGCTTTGGCTCCATCGATCATTTCCAATACAGGATCTACAAAAATAGACGTACGAATTCCGTTTGCTTTAAATTCTGAAATCACTTCCGAAAGAAAGTCCTTGTGTTTAATGGTATCCCAACCCGCATTTGAAGTTATAGCGTCTACCGAATCGGGCACTAAGGTCACTTGTGTAGGTTTTACTTCTAAAACCAAATCCATAAACTTTTGAATTGGGTTTCCTTCTATATTATATTCTGTGTATACAATTGGTTTTAAATCGCGCGCATCTTGGTAACGAATGTGGCGTTCATCTGGACGTGGATGAATTGTGATTCCTTCTGCTCCATATTCCTGAACATCTTTTGCAAATTTTATCAAATTAGGAACATCGCCACCACGAGAATTTCGCAACGTAGCAATTTTATTAATGTTTACACTTAGTTTCGTTGTCATTGCGTTATATTTTTAAACTGAGCACAAAAATACAAACTTAGCATGCTTAGAAGTAGTTATTTTTAATTAATTTGCGCACTTAATCTTTTGTTCTATGAATATTGCAAAATATATATTGAATGACGTTAAACCATTGTCTATTAATGAAGCTGTAAAAGAAGCACAACTAGTTTTTAATCAACTTACATTTTCACATATTCCTATTTCAGAAAATGGTGTGTATTTAGGTTGTTTATCTGAAACTGATTCGCACTGCTTTGATAGCGAAAAACTAATCAGTGATTGTCGTTATGCCTTAGAACAGTTTTTTGTACGTAAACAAACCAATTGGATTGATGTTTTGGAAGCGTTTGCACAAAATTCAACGAACATCATGCCTATTTTGGACGAAAAGAACAACTATATAGGTTATTATGAATTGAATGATATCATCAGTATTTTCAATGACACACCATTTTTACACGAATTGGGAAGTGTATTAGTGGTTGAAAAAGGGGTTAAAGATTATTCATTCAGTGAAATCTGCCAAATTGTAGAATCAAATAACGGGCGTTTACTTGGTGCTTTTATCTCAAAAATAGAACGCGATGTGGTGCAAGTTACCATGAAACTAAACAATGCAGCGCTTAATGAAGTTGTACAATCTTTTAGAAGATATAGTTATAATATCGTTTCTGAATTTGCAGAAGACACATACATGCAAAATTTAAAAGAACGTTCAGAATACTTAGATAAATACTTGAACATTTAGTCATGAAGATTGGTATTTACGGTCAATTTTACCACAAAAACTCAGGTGAGTACATTAGTTATTTGTTGTATAATTTACAGCAATATGGCGTAGATATTTATATTGAAAAGAAATACTACGAGATTTTTTCACAGAAGATTCAAGTAAAGGAAACTTATAAAACATTTGAATCTTATAGCGATTTAGATGATTCTTTCGATTTATTTTTTAGTATTGGTGGGGATGGAACTATTTTAAGAACCGTTACAATTGTGCAAGATTTAAACATTCCAATCATAGGAATCAATACAGGAAGACTTGGTTTTTTAGCAACGATTCAAAAAGAAGAAATTCAACAAGCGATTGCCAAAATTATGGAGAAAAAGTATTCCGTAATTGAACGAAGTGTGCTTGCAGTAGAAACTACACCTACCAATGATGACATCAAAGAAATGAATTTTGCTTTGAATGAAGTTACAGTTGCCCGAAAAGACACAACTTCCATGATTACGGTGCGAACACATTTAAATGATGAGTATTTAACTTCATATTGGGCAGATGGTCTAATTATAGCAACACCAACAGGTTCTACAGGATATTCTTTAAGCTGTGGCGGACCTGTAATTACTCCTAACAATAATAATTTTGTATTAACACCAATTGCACCGCACAATTTAAATGCGCGTCCTTTGGTAATACCAGATCATACTACAATCCGATTGGAAGTTTCCGGTAGAGAAGATAAGCACCTAATTTCGTTAGATTCGCGTATTGCTACCGTAGACATTAATAGTGTTATTACTATTAAAAAAGCACCTTTTACAGTAAAACTTGTAGAACTTGAAGGACAGAGTTTCTTAAAAACACTACGAAAAAAGCTTCTTTGGGGCGAAGATAAACGAAATTAAGAGCAATAAAATGCAGCAAATTATGTTTAAAACTCACAGGCTTATTTTATGAATTGCCTATAACAAAAGAGAATACTATATTTGCAAACTTTTTGACACCTATGAGAAGACTCGTTATAATGTTGGTTGCTTTTACTTTAGCCCAAACCTCAAATGCACAACTCCATGAAATTGGAGGGTATATTGGGTACAGTAATTTTGTTGGTGATGTAGGATCAACAAAATACATAAACCCGAACCATTTGGCATATGGAGCTATTTACAAATGGAACAGAAGTGAAAGACACTCGTTTAGAGCATCCATAACACGAACACTGCTAGAAGGAAAAGATATTAATTCAGATGATCCTGCAAGACAATTACGTGGATTGCAATTTACAAACACTATCACTGAGCTATCTGTTGGTGTTGAATTTACATTTTGGGAATTTAACTTGCATGATACAGATCTGCAAGCCGCACCTTATATATACACCGGTGTTTCATATTTTAATTATGACACACTATTTTTGGAAAATGGAAGAATTGTTCCTTATGGAGATGAGAATACGTTTGCCATTCCAATGGTATTAGGATATAAAATGACGATTTCAGACAAATGGGTTTTGGGACTTGAACTAGGAGCTAGATATACCTTTACCGATGACATCGATGGAAGTAACCCAGTAAATGATAAAGCAGATTTTGACAGTCTGAAATTTGGAAATATAAACAGTAACGATTGGTATATGTTTACAGGTATTACCCTTACGTATACTTTTGGAAAAAAACCCTGTTATTGTTACTAGCGTAGCAAACAAAAACACGAATGAGTTTAGCTAATAAAATACAGAAAGACTTTTTGCCTCAACATTTAGCCATTATTATGGATGGAAACGGTCGTTGGGCAAAACAAAAAGGGAAACTTCGTGTATTTGGTCATGAAAACGGCACTAAATCTGTACGACAAACCGTAGAAGCCTGTGCTGAATTGGGCATTAAAAACCTGACATTATATGCTTTTTCTACTGAAAATTGGAATCGTCCAAGGTTAGAAGTAGAGGCTTTAATGCGCTTATTGGTTTCTTCATTACGTAAAGAGCTCAAAATACTACAGAAAAACAATATCAAACTACAGGCTATTGGCTCTCTAGATTCTCTTCCCAAAAAAGCTAAAAGAGAATTGTTTGAGGTGATAGAAAAGACAAAAGACAACACACACATGACTTTAACACTAGCATTAAGCTATGGTTCAAGGGAAGAACTTAAAAATGCTGTTAAAGAAATATGTCATAAAGTTAAAAATAATATAATTTCTTTGGAATCTATTGACGAATCCATTATTAATCAGCATCTTTACACGCAAGATTTACCCGATGTGGATTTACTTATACGTACTAGTGGAGAACACCGTATAAGTAACTTTCTGCTATGGCAAATAGCGTATGCTGAACTGTATTTTACGAATGTATTATGGCCAGATTTTAGCAAGGAAGACTTATATGAAGCGTTGATTAATTATCAAAATAGAGAACGAAGATTTGGAAAAACAAGCGAACAAATTAATTAGAATTTTAATGCAAAAAAAATACCTAAAATCATTATTGCTATTATTACTACTGTTTTGCAGTATTGCCTCGTATGCACAAGAAACGACTTTTGATAAAGGGAAGAAATATACGATAGGCGGCATTAAAGTTACTGGATTAAAAAGTTATAACGAACAAACGGTTATAACATACACGCAATTACGTGAAGGACAGGAAATTTTAGTGCCAGGAGAAGAGATTAGTGCAGTTATTAAAAAATTGTGGGGATTAGAGCTTTTTAGCGATATCAATTTCTATATAGATCGCATTGAAGGAAATAAAATATTCTTAGAATTAAACATTCAAGAATTACCTACATTATCCAATGTAGAAGTTCGTGGATTAAAAGAAAATAAGGCTGCAACGGTTATCAAAGAAACCGAACTTAAAAAGGGTAAGAAAATCACAGAAAGTTTCTTAGCCAACACTAAAAACTATATCGAAAACAAGTACAAAAAACTAGGTTTTTATCGTACCAAAGTAAATATTACTACGAAGCCAGATACTACAAACAATGCTACCAACAACATGAAAGTGATTGTAAATGTAGATCGCGGTAAAAAGATTAAAGTTAAGAATATCCGCTTTACTGGAAATAACCAATTCAAAGACAAAAAGCTTCGAAGAGCTATGAAAAATACGAAAGAAAAATTTCCACTTCGTATATTCAAAGCTTCTAAATTCATTCCTGAAAACTACAAGGAAGATTTAAACTCTATCATTGAAAAGTATAAAGAAAATGGATATCGTGATGCACGTATTGTAGGTGACTCTATTAGCTGGAACGATGATAATACCCTTAATATTGATATTGCTCTTGAAGAAGGAAATAAATACTATTTTGGAGACATTACATTCTTAGGAAATACAGTATATACAGACAGGCAATTGAGCAGTTTATTAGGAATCAAAAAAGGAGATACTTACAATGGTGTCTTACTAGAAAAGCGTATCGCTGACGAAACAGATCCTGATGCACAAGACTTAACAAATCAATACCAAAACAACGGATATTTATTTTCTAACATCAACCCAGTTGAGGTTTCTGCAAAGAATGACACGATTAACTTCGAAATCCGTATTATTGAAGGAAAGCCTGCATATTTCAACAATATCTCAGTAGTTGGTAACGAAAAAGCAAACGATCACGTAATCTATCGTGAGATCAGAACAAAACCAGGAGAATTATATAGTAAAGATAAAATCATTCGAACGATTCGTGAATTAGGTCAGTTAGGATTCTTTGATGCAGAGCAAATTAAGCCTGAAATAAAAAATCCAGATCCAAACAGTGGTACTGTTGATGTAGAATATAGTTTAGCTGAACGTGGAGGAAGCCAAATAGAACTACAAGGTGGCTATGGTGGTGGAGGTTTCATCGGAACCTTAGGACTATCATTTAATAACTTCTCTATTCGAAATCTATTTAATGGTGAAGCCTACAAACCATTACCAACAGGTGATGGACAAAAATTAGCATTACGTGCACAAGCAAGTAGATTCTTCCAAACATTTAGCTTTTCATTCACAGAACCATGGTTAGGAGGAAAAAAACCTGTACAGTTTACAACTTCATTATCACACACAGTACAGTTTTTATTCAACCCACAAACAAACAATGCTGATAAAGACAGACGTTTCTTAATTACAGGATTATCTGTAGGATTAGCAAAACGTTTAGCGGAGCCAGATGATTACTTTGTATTATCGCAAGCATTAAGCTTTCAACATTACAACTTAAAAAACTACAATACAGGATTATTTACCTTTGGTGATGGATTCTCAAACAACTTTTCATATACAGCTGCTTTGACAAGAAATTCATCGGGGCCAAACCCAATTTACCCAATGCAAGGTTCAGAATTCACTGTAAGTGCAAAACTTTCCTTACCTTATTCGCTGTTTAATAACGTAGATTACGGAAATTTAGAAAATTTAGATGAGTATCAGTTAAAAGATGCTAATGGTAACTACCTAAATGCCAATGCTAATTTACCAGGAGAACCTGCAAATTTAGGTCCAACACTTGAACCAGGAGAAGTTTCTGTTGTTGACAGAGGAAAAGTTGATCAAGAAAAATTCAAATGGTTAGAATTTTATAAAATTAAATTTAAAGGTGCTTGGTACCAAAATATTGTTGACAAATTAGTCTTAAAGACAGAAGCTAATTTTGGGTTCTTAGGCGCATACAATAACGATAGAGGGATCATTCCATTCGAAAGATTCTTCGTTGGTGGAGACGGATTAGGTAACTTTAGCTTGGATGGTAGAGAGGCTATTGCATTGCGTGGATATCCTAATCAATCACTTTCTGATATCGATGGAGGTACTATTTACAATAAATTTTCGTTAGAGTTACGTTATCCGATTACATTAAAGCAAACTGCTTCTATTTATACGTTAGCATTTTTAGAAGCTGGTGGCTCATTTAATTCGTTTAAAGAATACAGTCCGTTTGAGTTAAACCGCTCAGCTGGTGCTGGATTGCGTATATTTATGCCCGCATTTGGATTGCTAGGTATTGACTTTGGATATGGATTTGATCCAATCCCAGGAACTACGCAGCGAAACGGATGGGAAACACACTTTATTATCGGACAGCAATTTTAAGCAATTTTAATTTTGGCACGATATTTTCTATTAACAAACCGACAGACATGAAAACGAAAGTTCTTTTTTTATTAACGATGCTTCTTACACTATCTAACGTACACGCACAACGCGTAAATGGTGCAAAGGTTGGCTATATTGATATGGAATACATTTTAGAAAACGTAAAGACATATCAAGAAGCAAACACACAATTAGAAGCAAAAGCTCAACGCTGGAAAAACCAAATTCAAAAAAAGCAAAGCACGATAGATCAAATGAAAAAAAATCTAAGTGCGGAACGTGTTTTACTTACCAAAGAATTAGTTGACGAGCGTGAAGAAGAAATCGAAATCTTAGAACAAGAATTACAAACATACCAACAAGATCGTTTTGGCCCTTTTGGAAGTTTGATGGTACAACGTCAAAATATGGTAAAACCTATTCAAGATCAAGTGCTAGATGCTGTTCAAGATATCGCAAAAAAGAAACGTTATGATTTTGTGTTTGACAAATCAGCTGACGTAGTAATGCTTTTCTCTGCAAAGAAATTTGATATAAGTGATCAAGTTTTACGTATTATCAATAGAGATGAAAAGCGTAAAGGCAGAGAAGAAAAAATCAGGAAAAAGCAAAGCGAAAAATCCAAATTCGAAGATGCAGACACTGCTAAAGATCCAAATCCTGAAGTAGAAGCTAAAAAGCAAGCTGCTGCTGAAAAGAAAGCAGAGCGTCAAAAGTTATTAGATGAGCGTAAAAAGAAACGTGAGGAAGAGCGCGCAGCAAAGAAAAAAGCTTACGAAGAAAAACGCAAAAAACTAATCGCTGAACGCGAAGCTAAAAAGAAAGCTGCGGAAGAAAAACGTAAAAAACGTGCGGAAGAAAAACGCAAAAAGACGGAAGATCGCAAAAAGCAGCAAGAAGAAAAGAATAAAGAAAGCGAAGAAAACGGTGAAGGCGCCGGAGGCGGACAATAAAAATAAGCCCAATTTTGCCTTAGAGGTAATTATAGAAAATACACCCTCAACATCGAGACAACCCTAAAAACAAATCTTGATTATCGAGTAACAACAATTAATATAAATAACACTTAAAGTAAATAATTGAACATCATGAAACAAATGAAAAAGCTAATTGCCGTTGCAGTACTATTCTTAGGAATGGTTAGTTTTACAAATGCACAGACAAAAGTTGCACACATTAACACGCAGAAATTGATTAGCGCAATGCCGGAAATGAAAGAAGCTAAAGATGAGTTTGACAAGCTACAAAAATCATTAGGTGCAGATATTCAAGCTTCTGTGACAGAATATAGAAATAAATTGACTCAGTATACAAATGAAGCTCCTAACAAGACTGATGCTGAAAACAAAGAAAGACAAAAAGAATTAGCTGAGTTAGAAGGACGTATCCAAGAAGCCCAAGCAGCTGCTGATAAAACTGCACAACAAAAGTACATTGACTTAACAAAGCCAATTCAGGAAAAAGCATTAGCTGCGATTCAAAAAGTAGCAAGAGCACAAGGATATGCTTATGTACTTGACGAAACTCCAGGTTCAGGTTTATTACTAGCTGATGGAACTGATTTAATGGATGCTGTTAAAAAAGAATTAGGTATCAAGTAAAAAACTACATAACTATACTATAAAAAACCGCTTTTGAAAAGCGGTTTTTTTGTTTCTAATAATATTCAATCTTTTCCCAAACTCCATTTTCTTTGAATAAATGATAGCCTGTTCCTGATATCATAATATGTGGTGTTTTATACATGATATCTGTACTCGGCAGAATCAATTTTGGACAATACCGGACTTCTAAAGATTTTAAATTATTCAAATTGAATAAAGCATCAATAGAAGTCACATTACTCAAGTTACGTATATCGATCTTAGAAATAGAACTTGTATTGCTTCTTGGATGAACTATAGAAATCTCATTACAACCATACAACATTATATAATCTATAGCTGCAAATGTAAAAATCCATGAAACATCTATTAAGTTATGAACTCTATTGAGGTACAACTTTTCCAAATTAATTTCTGTAAATTTTTCTTTAACAGTATCTAGTTCTAGATTATACAGTTTCAGAGTTTTTAGGTTTATATATTTCTTAAGATGTTTCAAACTTTTTAGTTTAGTCTTACGATTATAAACTGCCCAACTATTGACCTCTAAATACTGAATTGATGTTGGCAAATATGACGGTATTTCGGTAATACTGTATATATTTCCAAGTGTTAGTTTCTCTAATTTAGAAAGTCTACCAATTTCTTTCAAGTATTTTACAGTGTCCTTTTTTCTATATGTTGTTCCATCATCAATTACCAATTCTTTTATTCTATTTTTTTTACGAAATTTTGGAAATTGAATTAGGTTTGGCGTGCGATAAATAATTAATTTTTCAAGTGCAGTACAATTTAAAAAACCATCTATATTTTCTAAGTTTTCAGCATCCATAATATATAAGGTCTGCAAGGAATCTAACTTAAATTTCTTTTTCGTTATAAACTTTTGTTTAGCGCGACGAATATTTAAGTGCTTTAGATTAGGAAAATACACATCCAATTTCTCGATATCAGTAGGCGGAGTTATGGTAAGTGATTCTGTATGTACAAAATCTTTGAACTCCACCGGTATTTTTGACAACCTGATATTCAAACTGAGATTTTTATGGTTTTTCAACAAAGCAACACGAGTTAGATTTGTAGTACTATCAATGATAACTATATCACCTATTCCATCATTTAGATTCATCAATATTGGTCCAGGCTGTGCATTAGAAAATATTCCATAAAAGAAACACACAACGAAATAAAGTAATGTCGATTCATAATTCATATTTTGCAAGCAAAATACATTGTCATTTCGCTTTAAAAAACCACAAATGAGTCAACACTACTTTTGGGTGAGCTTGCAATCAAAAAAAGCCGCCAAAAATGGCAGCTTTTCGTCTTAAATGATGTTAGATTAACATCCTCCATTGCAAGTAAGACAATGCAAAGGGTCTCTTAATGAATGTTTGTTTGTCGCACAATTATTACTACCACAGGCGTTAGTGCCACAACCTTTGGTTCCACAATTATTGGTATTACACCTAAAAGTTATACAATAAAAAGTAATATAACCTCCTTTTATTGCTCCTAAATTGGAAACATTGGTTTTGCCTAAATTTAGTTTGGTTGCCATTTTTTGTTTTTTCATAATGATCATATTAAAGTTAATAGCTCAAATGTATATTTTGAAAAATAAAGACAAATCCTATAAAATGTAGGATTTGTCTAATTACATTTTAATTTTTCCAAAAAACATAGCTGCAAACTCAAATGATATAGACAAGGCTATTTTTTTTACTTATTTTTACAGTTATGAATAATTCCCCAATTGGTATTTTTGATTCAGGAGTTGGCGGCACGTCGATTTGGAGAGAAATTCACAAATTATTGCCCTACGAAAACACGATCTATTTAGCAGATAGTAAATATGCTCCGTATGGTCCAAAAGGAAAAAATAGAATCACTGAACTTAGTGTAAAGAATACAGAATTACTTCTAGAAAAAGGTTGTAAACTTATTGTTATTGCTTGCAATACGGCTACTACAAATGCCATTCGCCATCTTCGTGAAATTTATGATGTTCCATTTATTGGAATTGAACCTGCTATTAAACCAGCCGCTTTACAGACGAAATCTAACACGATTGGGATTTTAGCTACCAAAGGAACCTTATCGAGTGAATTGTTTCACAAAACGTCAGATTTGTACGCAAACGGCGTTACTATTATTGAACAAGTTGGCGAAGGTTTAGTTCCATTGATTGAAAACGGAGCCATTGATTCTCCAGAAATGGAAGAACTCTTAAAAAAATACATCACACCGATGATTGCAGCAAATATTGATTATTTGGTTTTAGGTTGTAGTCATTATCCGTATTTGATACCTAAGTTGCATACCTTGCTTCCTAAACATGTGACTATTATAGATTCTGGAGCTGCTGTAGCTAGACAAACTCAAGCTATTTTAGAAAAGCATGAATTGTGTGCCTCAGTTACTAATATTGGAGACTGCATGTTTTTCAGCAATGGAAACCCTGAAATTTTAACTGAGATTTTAGATGGAGATTTTACAGTAGAAGCATTGGATTTTTAAAATGCCATTCTTAACTTAATTTAGAATCTCAATCTTTGAACCAACTTGAATATTCTACATAGTTCTCTGCAATACGATCTATTTCTCCAGAGATTAATTCTTTACTGATGTCTTTTACTTTTTTTGCAGGAATTCCAGCATAAATACTACCCGATTCTACATGTGTATTTTTAGTCACCACTGCTCCTGCAGCGATAATACTATTACTTTCCACGACACAATCATCCATTACAATGCTTCCCATTCCTATTAAAACATTGTCATGAATAATACAGCCATGCACAATAGCATTATGTCCGATAGAAACATTATTTCCAATAGTCGTTGGAGATTTTTGATAAGTAGCATGAATAACAGCACCATCTTGTACATTTACCTTATTGCCCATTTTAATAAAATGTACATCGCCACGAATAACCGCGTTAAACCATACACTACATTGGTTTCCCATCGTTACTTCACCTACAATGGTAGCATTTTCTGCAATAAAACAATCGTTTCCTATTTGTGGATGTTTTCCTTTTACGGGTTTGATGATCATTAGGTGTTAGGTTTTGAGTTGCTTCGCTATTAGCAAAGATACTTTTTCATTTAATATTTTTGAGTTTTACTTTTCAACTTTTACAATTTCTTAATTGTCGATTGGTCGCTCAGCTATATTGTGAGTTATTTGATGTTTACAAGCACTAACATCCCAATACTGACTACTTTTTTAAAGTGTCATTTCGATTACTTTTCGTAATGAGATAAAGAAAATTGCATTGAGGAGTATTCTGAAATTCCAATTAGATTTTTATACTAATTTGTTTTACAAATTCACTCGATCTGGCGACTCGAATTCATTATTTAAAATACGATAGTAAGTTTGCTTTTTTAGTAGAGGACACTAACACTTCTTTTCCATTACTCAATACCACACTTCCGCCTTTTCCTTTTCTGTATTTTACCACAGCATTTACATTTACTAAGTAGGATTTATGAACTCTTGCAAATGGATATTGACTCAACGCCTCTTCAAAGTATTTGAGTGTTTTACTTACTACAATCTTTGAATTGTTGATGTAGATTTCCGTATAATTATCATCAGCTTTGCAATACACTATATCTGCTACATTGAGCACTTCAAAACCATCTTGTTGTGGAATGGTAATTTTTCCATTGAACGTTTCAATGTTTGTTGCCAATACAGTATCTGCCAAACGTTCTTCTTTACTTTTTACAGAGATTACATGATCTACTGCTTTGATCAATTCATCAATAGAAATTGGTTTCAACAAATAGTACGATGCATGACTATTGAGAGCTTCAATCGCATAATGATCATAAGCCGTTACAAAAATAGTTTCAAACGAACGATCACCTACTTTTTCGAGCAAGTCAAACGCATTTCCAAAAGGCATTTCCACATCTAAAAACACCAAATCTAATTCATTATTTCGTATCAAAACCAATGCATCTTCAATATTAGAAGCTTCTCCGATAACATTTACATTCGGACAGTATTTTGCGACGTATTTTTTTAGAATTTCTCTACTGATTTCTTCGTCCTCTACAATGATAGTTTGTAATTGCATTTAGTCTTTTTTTAGTGTTAGTATAACTTTAGTTCCTTGTCCATCTTGAAAAATATCGGTCACAGAAACATCTACTTTATCTTTATACATATCATTCAATATGGCAATACGTTTTTTGATATTCCCCATACCTTTTGATTTTTGGCGAAGCTGATTTTTTGTCTTTAACTCCATAGAACGCTTTCGACCAATTCCATCATCTTCAATTGTAATTTCTAATATTTCGTCCGTTTTTGCCGTAATAGTAATACTCAACATTCCTTTTTCTTCCTTATAGCGTAGTCCATGCCAAATTGCATTTTCTATATACGGCTGCAGCAACATTGGCGGAATTTGAAATTCAGAAACTTTTAATTTCTCATCAACATTGATTTTATAGTCAAATTTATCCTGAAAGCGCATGTGCTCTAAGCGTACATATAATTCGAGCAATTCCAATTCTTTGAAAAGTGGGATAAAATCTTCATCCGAATTTTCTAAAACAGCACGCATTAAGGTAGAGAACTCAGATAAATATCGATTCGCATTACGTTCATCATTCAATGCTATATAATTATTCACAGAATTCAACGCATTAAAAATAAAATGCGGATTCATTTGTGCACGTAGCGATTTTAAGGCTAATAAATTATTCGCTAATTTCTGCTGTTTACTATTTCTATATAGTAAATAAATTGTGATCGCTAATAAAACAATTCCAAGAATAAGCGAATAAATAGTGTACTGTTGTGTTGTGTTTTTCTGTTCTACCAAAAGTTGTTCACGCATGTAACTATCGATACGATTTCGCTCTAGCTTACGATCCGCTTCCAAACTCATAATCCGTGTTTGGTTTTCTTGAATGTTTTTTCGCAAACGATTTGCTATTGAAATTTCCTGTTCTTTTCGAAGTGTTAATTCATTTACTAAATCTACATATTCCTGAAAGTTTTTGCGTGCTCTTTCAAAATCACCAAGAGATTCATAAGTTTCAGACAATTTACGTTTTGCATCTTTCCCAACAATTAAATCTTCTTTAGAAATCGCTTCAGAAGCACTTTTTTCCAAGTATGGCAATGCTTCATCGTATTTTTCCTGTAATAAAAAAGCATTTCCAATCTTATAATTTATTCGTTGCGAACTAATAATAATAGAGTCATTTAAGGTTCCTTTAGCGACTTGCTTATCTGTACCCGATTTTTCTAAATCTGCCAAGTTCTGCTTACGCAACTGAATCTCTTTATCAAATAAATTGTTCGAGTTATAAAAATCTGCCACACGATCTTGCTCTACAATAGCACGCTTTAAGTTTTGTTCTTGTGCCAAGTTTAAAGAATTTGTATAATATCCTTCGGCAGCATTTGTATTTCCTGTAGCAGCATAATTATCTGCAATTTTAGAATTCAAATCAGTTACTTTTGGTGTAATCAGATCTTCTTTCGCAATTTTTAGTCCTTTGTTATAGTTCTTAAGCGCAATATCATATTTACCTAGAGCTTTATACGCATCTCCTAAACCTTCATATACCGTTACTTGTTGATATCGCGATAAGCTATTGCGCAAAATTCTTTTAAATGATTTGATGGCTTCAGTATAATCTGCATTTAGCAATTGTGTTTTTCCTAATGAAATCCACAAACGCGTCGTACTATAGGTATTGAGTGCTATTTCATAATTACTTATTCCCAAGTCGTACTGTTGCCAATACACATAAACATCTCCTAAAATTTCATACGAATCTGAAAGTTGCTTTTCATCATTGTCATCATATAAATTCTCCAGTGCTTTTTCAATGAATTGAATACTCTTTTCAATATCTTTTTCTTTGAAGAACACAGCTGAATCCAACATGACTTTATGCTGCTTCAAGTTAGATTTACGTTTTTGACCTCGTAAAGAAGACGTATTTTCTTGTTGGTCTTCCTCAAATCCTTCTACCAAAATCACAATAGATTCATCGCTAGTGACTTTATGAAACTCTTTTCCAAAACTCGGATGTTCAATCACCAATTGATCACCTACACGTGTTCGTATGGTAAAGCGTCCAAATGCGTTTGTTTTTGCCACTTCTCCTCCTACTACGCGTATGGTGGCGTCAGAAACAGGTGCACGATTATCTCTCCCTCTAATTTCTCCTCGCACCATAAAAAAAGCAGCTTCTTCTTTCATTTCATTCGGATTGTTTTGGGATACAATTTCTTGGAACGAAAGCAAGCATAAAAACACAAATACTATAGCAAGCTTATTCTTCATTTTTTTCATTAATTAGGATAAACTTACGCACTTTCATTGATATACTAAAATACAGGCTTCTACAAAACCTAGTTTTTTAGCACTTTTAGACTATTTTTTAACGCTTTCTCTCATGAAAAGAATTGGTTCACTCATTCAAAACGATTGTTAACTCATTAGTGTTTTTTTTCCGATTTCTTTGCGGGTACTTTTAGGGAAAATTAAAACCAAATGAAAAAAATAAATCTTTTACTGTGCTTGTGTTTTACCCAGTTCATCTTTGCACAGCATAAAGGAAATTATGATAAGAATGTTCAAATTTCCAGGCAAAATATTGCAACTTCGGCTAAGATGGGAAATGCCACTATTTACGGGCCGCAATCTACAAATCCAAGGAGAAACGTAAATCCAAGTTCCTCTATTATTATTGATTTGAATGCTCTGTACAATGCAAAAGCTAGTTCATATACTGCCATTTTCAATATTTCACAAATTGGCCCTACAGCCGAAGAAACTCATGAACTAGTTAACGAACGTATTGATAATGTTAGAAACGAGCTGTTGGCAACTGGTATTAAAAAAGAAGACATTGCTGTAGATGTCATTTCGTTTGTTCCTGTATATGAAATTGAAGTGCAGAAAAAGTTGTTTAGCACAAAATATAATGAAGTCCCTAAAGGTTTTGAGCTACAAAAAAACATTCATATTCAATTCAAAAAAACCCAGCAATTCGAAATGATTCTCGCAGCTTGTGCAGCCAATGAAATCTACAACTTGGTGAAAGTGGATTATTTTATTGAAAACATTAGAGCTGTGTACAAAAAGCTTCAAACAGCATTAGTTTCACTCGTAAAAGAAGAAAAGGAATACTATAAAATGTTAGGCTTTGATTTGTCTGATTATAATGTAGTCATGGCAGATGACAAGTATTGTTATTTCCCAAAAGATTTCTACAGAAATTACCAAGCGTATAATAGTGTTTCTTTTGAAGCTTTAAAAAAGAAAAAAGGTGTCACAAAAGCCAAAAAACAAACTTCGTATTACTATCAACCAATTTCTACTGAAAATTATGACATTGTAATGAATCCTGCAATTTTGGAACCCGTAGTTCAGGTTGGAATGCAAATTAAATTGGTGTATTCACCAAAACCGAAAGAGCAAAAACAACCACCAAAAACTGAAGTAAAAACAGAACACAAGTATTATGTGATTTCACCTGATGGAAAAATTGATGTAAAAGAATTAAAAACCAACAACTAATCATTAAACATAAAACCGAATAAACGTAAAATGTTAAACTTAAAACATGAATGAACTACTATTTAGTACTCATTAAAAAAGAAAAAGATGAAAAAACTACACGTATTTTTAGCAAGTACATTGATTTTAACAATGTCTTGTAAAGGAAACTCAAAAGCAGATACTGCATTGTTGAGTGAAGCAACGATCGAAACTGTAGATACTAAAATGCTACCAGTAAAAACAAAAAATACTATTAAAGTTGCCTTGTTATTAGACACTAGCAATAGCATGGATGGATTGATTCATCAAGCAAAAGCGCAATTATGGGAAATTGTTAATGAATTATCGTATGCCAAATGTGGTGATGATAAACCAAACTTAGAGATTGCTTTGTATGAATATGGAAACGACAATTTACCTTCAGAGGAAGGATATATTCGCCAGGTATTAGGCTTTAGCAATGACTTAGATGAAATCTCTGAAAAACTATTCTCGTTGACAACTCGAGGTGGCAGTGAGTTTTGTGGACATGTGATTCAGACTTCGTTAGATCAACTTAATTGGGGAAATAATCCAAAAGATTTGAAATTACTTTTTATTGCAGGAAATGAACCTTTTACCCAAGGAAGTATCAATTATAAAGATGCAGTTACCAATGCTTATGAAAAAGATGTTGTTGTCAATACTATTTTCTGCGGGAATTATGAGCAAGGAATTTCTGGAATGTGGAAAGATGGCGCTATTAAAGGAAAAGGCGATTATATGACCATTGCACACAATAGAAATATTGTATACGTAAAGACTCCGTATGATCAAAAAATCATGGAATACAATTCACAATTGAACAAAACATATATCGCTTATGGAAGAAGAGGCGCATATAAAATGGCGCAGCAAAGTACGCAAGATTTTAATGCAAACTCCATCAATGAAGAAATTGCTGTAGACAGAGCTGTTTCTAAGAGTTCTAGTTTTTACACAAACTCTTCTTGGGATTTGGTAGATGGAATTGCTAATGACTCTGTAAAATTAGCAGAATTAAGCGAAAAAGAATTGCCAAAAGAGTTGAGAGGAAAATCAAAAGAGCAAATTTTGGCGTATGTAGAGCGACAACAAAAATTACGTAAAGAGATTCAACGTAACATTCGCGAGTTGAATACTAAACGTAAAGAATTCATTTCAAAACAAAATAAAAAAGAAGGTAAAGACGATCTGGAAAGCGCAATGATCAAAGCGATTAAGACACAAGCGGCTCGTAAAAATTATACGTGGTAGTTAGGTCTTAGGTTTTAGCTCGCAGGCTTTTAGTTATTAGACAGCTTTCCTTTTAAATTATCAGACTAATTCGAAATTAGTTCTTTTCATTTCGAGTGTGATTGAGGTTTTTATTAAATCTCGATTGCGCTCGATTTGACATTTTAGTCAGATCATTTTAATCTTAGGATATTTCTAAAATCAATATTACAACTATGATATATATATTATTCCTCTTTCCCTTTTTACTTTTAGCACAAAAACCTATTATTGAATATTATGATAATGGAAACGTGTTTCGCGAGTATTTTTTAAAAGACCAAACCCAAGACAGCACTTTTGTTCAATATTATAAAAACGGGAATATTCAATCAAAAACACAGTATAAAAAATGTGAATACGAAACTAATTACTACAAAATATATCGATTTGGTTGTGGTGTGGGAAAGTATTTTAACGAAGAGCAGAAAATTTTAAAAGGAAGGTCACACGGCAAATGGTCTTTTTACTATAAAGATGGTAGTTTAAAATCTATTTCAAATTATCATTGCGGTTTTGAACAAGGAAATTTTATCGATTACAGACCAAATGGTTCAGTAGAGTATAGTGACTTTTATCATGAAGGAAATGTAATGAGCGAAAGGGAATATCATAAAAATGGTGCTTTAAAAATACTAACACAATATACGTATTTGTATGATGAAACTATAGATGATAGTCGTTATGTTGTTTCGTGTGTACAAACAGAATTTAGAGAAGATAGTACTGTAAAAAGCGTTAAAGAAATTTCAGATTATGATATGGATGAAACAGCAATTCACAAAGAATATTACCCAAATGGCTTTTTAAAATTCACCGAAGAGCTTGTTGATGATTTTAGAGAAGGCGTTTACAGAGAATTTTATGAGAATGGTCATAAGAAGTATGAAGGTGAATATATTGACGAAGAACGCGTTAAAAAACATTACTATTACGATCGTACAGGAAAAATGACCAAAATAGAAACTTGGGATGCAAACAAATTGATCCACACAGAATACAAAAACTAAATATTATTCAAAGAAAAAGGCTTGCAATGATTTGCAAGCCTTTTTTGTATACTGTTCTGTGTAAGTCTTAGTTAATTGCTGGACAGTTACAATCGTATGGATCTCTTCTGCTTCCAAAGTCATATCCTAAAGTGATTTGGTGATAACCTCCATTAGAAAGTACTAAAGAGTTTGCTTGGTATGAATATGTATACGCAAACATAAACTTGTTATAGTTTACTCCAACAAATGGTGTAATGTATTGTAGTTTTTGGTTATCTACTTGTGTTCCATTTACGAACTCTGCTCCATCTAAGCTTCTTCTATATGACAATCCGCCCCAAAGTGAACCGAATTCTAAGCTTCTGTATACTTTCATATTTATATCAAAAGAAGATTCTTGCGTTTCTTCTGTATATTGAAACATTGCTGATGGTTCATATTTCCAGTCACTATTATATCCACCGAATACATATCCTGCAGAAGCCAAATAACGACGTTGGTTTTTTGATTCAAATTCCTGAGAGAATAAATCTCTTTTGGTTGGCAATGCATTTTTCACTGTTAAGTGCGCGTAGAAATCTAATAAATAATACGATGCTCCAAAATCTACATTAAAATACGTTGTGTTTTGTTGCGTTCCTGAAATAATAGGATCAGGATTGTTTATAATATCAAAACCTGTTTCATCCAATGTTCCTTGTGTAAAACCTGTACTAATTCCAAAAGAAAGCTGGTTTAAGTCAACTCTGTTTCTAGAAAGTAATAAGTGATATGCAAAAGTAAGATACGCTCCTTGTTGTGAGAAGTTTCCATTTTCATCATTATAGATGATAGCTCCAACACCGACTTTGTCTCCAACACGAGTATTAAAACTTAAGGTTTGTAATGACGGCGCATTATCTACGTCAAACCATTGCTGTCTAGCTGTTAATCGAATTTTAGAAGCATTAGATGCTCCAGCCATCGAAGGATGAATTAGGTATAAATTATCAGAAAGATAGTCTACATAAACAGGAAGTCCATCTTGCGAAAAAGAGCATTGCACTCCAAATGCGATGGCAACAATAGCTAAGTATTTTTTAAATTTCATTAGTGTTTATCTTTTTCTGTAAAGAATAATCGACACGATATGGAGTCGTATCGAGATTCAATGCAACTTATTATTTGATAACGAGGCCTTTATTTGTTGTGTTTCAGTTAATTATATGCAATACTCCTTTTTTAAAGGTATTTCCATAGTGTAAAATGCCACACATTTGGTCAAATATATAAATTATTTGATAAGTATGTAATTCTTATCTTAATTTATTATAATGTTTCCTTAAGAATCCTCCTTTTATAAAAACGAGTTTTTCATACGGTTTCGTTTCAGGCGTTAATGTATTAAAAACGCAATTATTTAATAATTATTTTAACACAAAAAATAATTTTCTTTTAAACCTAGCTTAACAATTGAATATTTTACCCAACTCCATGGAATAGATTACGTCGATATTGGTTACTTTTGTAAAAAAATTTAACGCCATGGGTGGTATTACAATAAGTATAGAAAAAACAAGCAATCCAGCAATTATAAAATTCGAAGCAAGTACGTTTCTTACACGCCATAATAGTTACGAGTTTAAAAATATAGATGACGCTCAAGATTCGCCGCTAGCGCAGCAATTATTTTATTTACCTTTTGTAAAAACAATTTTTATTTCTGGAAATTTTATTGCGATTGAACGCTATAATATTGTGACATGGGAAGATGTTCAAGAAGAAGTAGCTGAACAAATTCAAGCATATATTAATAGTGGAAAAGAAGTTATTAGCGAATCGGCTACTCCAAAAAAGGTAGTTCCTGTTACAATTTATGCAGAAAGCACACCAAATCCGACAGTGATGAAGTTTGTTGCTAATAAAAAAATTGTAGATCGTATTTTAGAATTTAAGAATATTGACGAAACAAAATACGCTCCTTTAGCACAAGCATTATTTCACTTCCCATTTGTTAAAGAAATCTTTTTAGATAAAAATTATATTTCAATTACGAAATATGACATGGTAGAATGGAATAATATTACAATGGAACTACGTGAGTTTATCCGTAATTATATCCAGGAAGGAAAAGAAGTGGTTTCTGAAGATATTCCAGTAGAACAAAAAGAAAGAATTGAGATTTCAGAAGAGAGTTTTGAAGCTTTGGATGATATTTCAAAAGAAATTGTAAATATTTTAGAAGAATATATCAAACCTGCTGTAGCAAGTGACGGTGGAAACATTATGTTTGATTCGTACGATCCAGCTTCTAAAGTAGTAAAAGTTGTACTGCAAGGAGCATGTAGTGGTTGCCCATCTTCTACCCTAACATTGAAGAGTGGTATTGAAAATACGTTAAAGAACCTATTAAAAGGGCAGATTAACGAAGTTGTGGCAATTAACGGATAAGAAATACTTTTTTAATTATAAGAATTGCCGTACTTTGAAAAGTAAATTATCATATAACCTTAAAAAAGACTATTATGGCAGTATTAAAAGTAATTGAAGTACTTTCAAATTCAAAGAAAAGTTGGGAAGATGCAACTGCAAAAGCTGTAAAACAAGCTTCTAAATCAGTTAAGAATATCAAATCTGTATATGTACAAGATCAAAGTGCAATTGTACAAGATGGAGCTGTAGTTGAATACCGCGTAAATTTAAAGCTTACGTTTGAGGTAAAATAATAATATACTTTATATATGTATTAAAGGCGTTGTCAAATAATGATAACGCTTTTTTTTTACTCGTAGATTTTCCATACCTTTTATTTACCTTAAATCATAACAACAAAATATAAAAGTTAGCCTATGAAAACTTTAGAAACCATTCTTATTGCGCTTGTCGCCATTGAACATATATACATTCTATACTTAGAAATGTTTTTGTGGACCAAACCGAAAGGAATGAAAACCTTCGGATTGAAATCAAAAGATTTTGCAGAAGAAACCAAAATACTTGCCGCAAATCAAGGATTGTATAACGGATTTTTAGCCGCAGGATTGTTTTGGTCATTGTACACCAAAAACATTCACGTAAGCCTATTTTTCATTATTTGTGTATGTATTGCAGCATTGTATGGATCTTATTCTACTAAAAATAAGCGAATTTTAATTGTACAAGGAACTCCTGCATTTTTAGCATTAGCCGTTATTTTATTACGAATGTTTTTAGAATTTTAATATCACAGTTCTTCTAGCTTCTACACATCACTAAAATCATTCAATTTGGCAGTTTTTTTGTCGTTTATAGAAAGCTTAAAAATTCAATTACAAATTTATTTTGTAACCTTTCGATTTTATAATTTTGCACCATCACAAAAACAAATACGAATATCATGGAAGAAACAAAAACGCAAACTCCTGTAGAGGAAACAACAAATACTGCTTCTGGTTGGTTTGAAAATTTTGATCTAGAGAAGATTCTTGTAGATTATGGACTGAAAGTAGTTGCTGCTTTGGCAATTTTAATTATTGGTCTATTTATTATCAAATTGATTGTACGTTTATCAATAAAGGTAATGAAAAGACGTGGAATTGATGAGACACTACTGAAATTTTTAGGGAGCTTACTTGGTTGGACACTTAAAATTTTATTGTTTGTTATTGTTGCTTCACAATTAGGTATTGAAACTACCTCGTTTGCCGCTATTATTGGTGCCGCTGGTTTGGCAATTGGTTTGGCATTACAAGGATCATTATCAGACTTTGCAGGTGGTGTATTAATTATGATTTTCAAGCCTTATAGAATTGGAGATTTAGTAGAAGCACAAGGTGTTTTGGGAGTTGTAAAAGAAATTCAAATCTTTACGACACATTTAAATACTCCAGAAAACAAATTAGCTATCATTCCAAATGGCGCAATATCTAATGGAAATATTGTGAATTACACAGCAGAAGTTACACTGCGAGTTGATCATGTAATTGGTGTTGCATACGATTCAGACATTAAACAAACAAAAGATGTATTGATGAAAGTATTAACCGATCATCCAAAAGTGTTGAAAGATCCTGCACCAACTGTTAATGTCTCTGAATTAGCAGATAGCTCAGTAAACTTTGCAGTGCGCCCTTGGGCAAAAGCAGCACATTATTGGGATGTGTATTTTGATGTATTAGAACACACAAAAATTGCCTTAGATGCTGCTGGAATTGAAATTCCATATCCAACTAGCGTTGAAATTGAGAAAAAAATGTAAAAGATGTATTAGTATACTAAATACATTTTGATCTTTTAATTAAAATAAATAATATGGGGAGCGTAAATTTTTATGCTCCTTATTTTTTTAGGAAATTTACATGAGAAGGTGATTTTAAAATACTGAAGGATCAGTATCTGGCACATAATCATCAACAAATATCCCTAATTCTTCTGTATAATCAAGTGTTGAGGCACCCATCTTTTCAGCTCCTCCTACTATGTTACTAACTTCCTTCTTTTTATCAATTGATATAGAGAAATTATCCAAAGCACAACAAACATAGCTATGAGAAAAACATTTGTGAATAGATCAAATTTATTTTTTATTGTTACTGCCGTCTTTTCAGATGAGATAGATTTTAAATGAATTCTAGATATGACATCATAGCCAGATCCGTATTTATTTTTCATTAACCCATGCAGTTCTGTTTCACTCAATTCAGTAACTGTTATGCTTTCAGTTGGCGACTTTAATTAGTTGCTAACAATATCAATCGGTTTTTCAACAACTAGCTTATGTTTTTTTATGAAGAGCATTTAAGAAAATAAATCTATGTAACTTTTTTCTTTGGTTTGGTGACTACAAAGTCTTTTAGGTAATATGGTTCAAAATAAGCGACATCTTCGATATCGTTTTTTTGGTGTTTATCTATCGCAATCGGAATCATTTTTTCTGTAGATGGAAAGTATAGCTCATCATAGAAAATTGCATTTTCATGTGTTATCACACCTTTGCACTTTTCTGCTCCGTTTCCTATAAAATGTACTTTTCCTTTAGCTAAATAGTCTTCAAAAGAAGTTTCTGTGATGATTTCTGCTTTTGTTTCTCTGATTTGCGAATAGTTGGCATCAAATACTGCCGAATATACTTCCATACGGCGCGCATCTAGCAATGGCAAAATAACTCCATCTGTAATAATAATAGAGCGTGAGAGCACCTCTAAACTTTCAATCGCCATTAATTGAATGTCAGAAGCAAAACACAATCCTTAGCAGCAGAAACACCTATACGCAATCCTGTATACGATCCTGGACCTTTTCCCACGACCATAGCTTTTACATCTTCTGGTTGAATTTGAGCAGCTTCATACGCCTCTTTGATAAATACGTGTAGCTTTTCAGAATGCGAATAGTTTTTATTGTTTTCTTCCTTAAAGTATAGCACTTTTTCATCATCCGCCAAACACACAGAACAGTTCGTAGTTGAGGTTTCTAAGTATAATCGTATCGCCATTAGACTGCTAATTTTAAACAAAAGTAAAAAAGCATCAACCTTTATAAAAGTATTGATGCTTTTTTTGTGTGTTTTATTTTGTTTTCTAGTTCAATTCCGTTAATGGAAGCCCAAAATAGAATTCTAATATTTTTAAACGGAAAATGTAATCGTATTTCGTACGTATTACATCTGATTCTGCGGCTTCCAATCGTTGTTTGGATTGACTAAAATCAAACGAATTCATTACACCTTCATTGAACCGAGCTGTAGAATAATCATGTGCAATTCTCCTAGCTGTCAAGGTTTTTTCTGCAGCTTCATAGGCTTTTAGTGCTCCTTTTGCATCATTATACGCTTGGTTTACGGTAGCTTCTAAATTATTTTTTGTTTGGTCTAGATTATATTTCGCTCTTTCAATCGCAATCTTAGAGCGTTTTATGCCATTACTAATTCTAAAACCAGTAAAGATTGGTATATTCAATTGCAAACCAAAAGAATTACCTTTGTTTGCTCTAAATTGATCAAATAATGGATCTGATTTCTTCGTTAATGTTACAAGGTTCGGTCCTAGTACTGACTCTCCAGTTCCTTCCACAAAACCAATTTCTCTAAATGGCATTTCTGAGTTTGGGATGGTCCCTGCAAAAATATCCAAATTATTTGCTCTGGTATTAAAACTATAAAAACCTGTCAATGTCGGATATCTTTGTCCTCTTGCGAGTTTCAAATCATATTCAGCAATTTCTATATTTGTCTCGGAGATTTTTACATCATTTCGAACTTCTAACGATTTTTCAAAAATTTGTTTTGGTGAGTTATTCATGATCGTTGTCTTAGGAATTGCGTAATTTCCTTCCTCGATATCAAAAGTATCATAATCTGTAATCAATAAAAGTTGCGCTAAAGATATTTTAGAAATACGCAAGGTATTTTCAGCATTTACAATTTGCTGTTCTTGTGTCGCTATATTTGCTTCAATTTCTGAAATTTCTCCTTGAGCCAACACACCTTCATCAACTAACTCTTGGGTACGTTTTAATTCTTTTTTTGTCACTTCAATTTGCAACCTCAATACCTTTAAAGATTCTTTGTTGAACAATATTTGCAAAAAACTTTGTACTACTTGCAACGAAGTATTGTCTTTCATATCATCTAACTGATACTGATTGGCCAGTAAAGTTAAATTTGCCCTATGAAGTCTATTCACATTTTGCAAACCATCAAAAAGAGTTACATTCATGCTTAACCCAGCTGATGTATTTTGTGTCGTTTGATTTTGTAACACTCCTGTAGTTACATTTGTGTTTAAACCAATGTTCCAAGAATGTGATGTCGAAGCATTTAATGTTGGTAAAAATCCTCCGATAGCCTCTTTTTTGTCAATTTCAGAACTTTCTTTATCCAGTTGTGCTTGTTTGATAGCGATATTATTTTCTAAAGCATAGTCAACACATTCTTTTAATGTCCATTTTTTTTGGGCATGCATTGTAGTAATTGTTCCTGTAATAAGCAGGATAATGATATAAACTTTTTTCATGTTAATGGTTATACTATTTCGGTGTTAATGTTAATCGTTTTCTTCGTTGCCATTATCTTCTCCTTCTGATTTATCATCTTCTTTTTTGATAGCAAATTTGTTCCATATTTTGATTTTATCATCTTTTTCTAATCCAGAAAGGATTTCTATATTTTTCCCATCAGAGATTCCAACTTCTATGAATTTTTTTTCAAATTCTTGTTCTCCTTTTTCTATTTCAACATACGGCTTATCTTCATTTTTTGAATCAAATCTAAGCAATCCTTCATCAATTACCAGAATATTTTCCTTTTTCCCTAGTTCAATTGTAGCATTTGCACTGTAGCCCGCTCTTATGAAATAGTTTTTATCCAGTTCTACATCTGCTTTTATTTTGAATTGTACTGCACCACTTTCTTCAACTCCTTTTGGTGCTACAAACGTCAACTTAGCCACAAAATCTTTATCTTCAATTGCACCTAAGTTTACAGTAAGTTCTGTATTTGGCTTTAATTTACCAACTTCTGCCTCATCTACTTTTCCTTCGAAGATCATTTTTCCTAAATCGGCAATCGTAGCAATACTTGTTCCTGCATTGAACGTATTACTTTCAATAACCTGATCTCCTTCTTTTACTGGAATTACCAAGATAGTTCCAGAAACCGTTGCTCTAATGTTTGTATTGGCAGCAGAACCTCCAACAGAACCTCTTTTGATGATTTGTAAATCGCTTTGTGCATTACGTACTTCTTGTTTTGCTTGATTGTATGAAAGCTCCGCACGTTCAAATTCTTGACTAGATATGATTCCTTTGTCAAAAAGTGTTTTGTTTCTATCGTAGGCTACTTTAGCATTATCCATCACAATTTTTTGATTCTTAATTCTGTTTCGTGCACTGTTCAACGATTGCTCATTTGGCACTACTTTGATACGCGCAATTAAATCTCCTGCTTGAATTTTATCACCTTCCTCTACAAATATTTTTTCAATGATTCCTGAGATTTGCGGTTTTATTTCCACCTCATTTTCTGGAATCACTGTTCCTGCTGCAACTGTTTTTTCGATGATTGTATCTTTGAACGCAGTGGTAGTTTCAAAGGTTTCTACGTTTGTCGTATTTGACTTTACAAAGTATGTTCCTGCAAAAAATGCACCTCCTAAAAGTATGATTAGCAATAGGATTCGTAAAACTTTCTTCATTTTTTTTGATTCTTGGTTTAGTACCTGATTAGTGTGTATTATTATAATATATTTATTATTCTTCTCGCAAAGCATCTATAGGTTTGATACTTACGGCTCGTTGTGCTGGGATCAATCCAATTAATGTTCCTAATATGACCATGATCGCAATCGCAAACCCGATATACGGCAAACTTACTGTTGGATTCAAAAATGGAAAATCCCAACTTTTAGCCAGATCATTCAAATATGACAGTAATAATCCACCTACTGTCATTCCTAAAAGTCCGGCTGTTAATGTTAAGAATACAGATTCTAAGATGATTTGTCCTCGAATTTCTCCTGGCTTTGCCCCTAATGCTCTTCTGACTCCTATTTCTTTTGTACGTTCCTTTACAGTAATTAGCAATATGTTTCCAATGGCAATAACTCCTGCTAAGATTGTAGCAATTCCTACAATAAGTGCTGTAAATTTTAATCCTTTGACAAACCCAGTAATTTTTCCAAACATTTCTCCAAAGTTAAATGCTCCAAAAGCTCTTTCATCATTAGGATGTACTGTGTATCGCCTTTTCAATAAATTCTTTACTTTTTCTTCAACGGCAATAATATCCTCTTTAGGATAACCTGCAATGACCATCCAACCAATTCGGTTTCCTGTATTGAATACTTTTTGATATGTGGTAAATGGTATAAATATGGAATTGTCTCTTTCAAAAAAGTCTGTATTATTCCTTTTGTAAACACCAACTACTTGAAAATAAATATTACTGATTTTGATGTATTGTCCGACTGGATTTTCGCCTTCTTCAAATAGTTCTTTTTCTATACGTTCTCCGATGACACATATTTTTCGTTGATCTTGAATATCTTTTTGATTTAGGAAACGCCCTTTCCTCAATTTTTTCTTGGAGACTTTATCAATAATGGGATAGTCCCCAAATACTCTATAGTTTCCAGATTTTAGTTTATTGATTACTAATGGAACCGCATCTCCAAAAACTCCTTTAGCATTTCGTGGTGCTACAAATTGTACACCTTCAATTTGACTTGCGATTCTATAAGTATCATTAAGTTCTAGACGAACTTTACGGTTTCTTTTATAACCTCCATATGGAATTCCTGTTTGTTCTGACCAAAGAAACATACTGTTTGTTGCCAAATTTTTGAATCGGTCATCAAATCCGTTTTCCATCCCTTTTGCAGCACCTTGCAATGCTACAAAGAGTAAAATCCCCCAAAAAACACCAATAATAGTAATGGCCGTTCGTAGTTTGTTTTTACGAATTGCTCCGAAAATTTCTTGCCAAGTATCTCTTGTAAATATAAATTTCATTGTTAGTTCTTGGTTCTTTTATTCGTCTCTTAATGCTACAATTGGTTTTACTCTAGCAGCCCTTCTAGCTGGAATATATCCTGCTATTAATCCTGATAAAATTAAAATAACCGTTGCTGCAATAATGGTTTCTTGACTTACACTCGGATTGGTGATGAACCAATCTTTTAATTTATCGCCCATGGAGTTGAGTATAAAATTCCCAATCAATAGTCCGATATATCCAAAAACGAGTGTTACTACAATGGTTTCTTGTAAAATCATTCCAATTACAGAACTTGGTTTAGCGCCTAATGCTTTTCGGATTCCTAGCTCTTTGGTACGTTCTTTTACAATATATACCATGATGTTACTAATTCCGATAACACCTGCAAGCAAGGTTCCGATCCCAATCCAAAGGACTATAATCTGTAATACATTGGCAACTTGCAATGTATCATTTAGGTCTTCAACTTTATTTTCAACATAAATACCACTTCGATCACTTGGAGCAATATTATGCCTCTTCTTTAATTCTACTTCAATTTCTTTAGAAAGTTTACTCGCGCCATTTGCTCCAATAGAGATATCATACATTAAGTTAATTTGGTCAATAATCTCTGTATTTTTATGAATAAGTTGCGTTGTACTTACTGGTGTATAAATTGAACGTTCTTCACTGTCTCCACTTCCTTTATCACTAAACACGCCAACTACACGATAGATAATTTTATTCATACTGAAGTACTTTCCTATCGCATCTTCTTTTCCAAATAAGTCTTTTTCTACCAAGCGACCGATAACCGCGACTCTCGCATCTGTTTTGATATCATTTTCATTGACATAACGTCCTTTATCGATATCTGTTTTTTCTAAATATTGATGTGATGGATGTACAGCACGTAAAGAATAATTTCCATATTCACTTTTGTATTTTGCAGTTACACCTTTGTAAATACGAGCTGTAATATGTTCAATGCGTCCTGCAAATTTTTCTTTTAGGAATTCTAAATCTGCATTTTCAAACTCAATGCGTCTATTTTCCTTGAAGCCTTTGAAAGGTTTTCTTGCTAATCCTGAATAGACGAAAATGGTATTTTGTGCATCGTCTTGGAATGCTTCGTAGAATGTATTTTTAAGACCATTTCCCATTCCGAAAAGAATCGTGAAAATCAAGATCCCAAGCGTCACCGTAAAACCTGCTAAGAGCGTTCTTAGCTTGTTTTTATTGATCGTTTGTAATATTTCTCTCCAGCGATCTAAATCAAACATGTTCAGAAGCTCTTACTTGTTCTACAAATGTATCTTTTTCGATAACACCATCTTTTAACATTACAATACGCTTTGTCATATTTGCAATGTCTGGTTCGTGCGTTACTACCAGAATCGTTTTTCCTTCATCATTAATTCCTTGTAAAAAGTCCATCACTTCATACGAAGTTTTGGTATCTAATGCTCCTGTTGGCTCATCGGCTAACAATACTTTTGGTTCTGACGCTAAAGCGCGTGCGATGGCTACACGTTGCTTTTGTCCTCCAGAAAGTTCACTTGGTAGATGGTGTGCCCTATCTTCCAATCCAACTTTCTCTAGATAGTATAGTGATTTTTCTTTTCTGATTTTTCGTGAAATTCCTTGATAATATAATGGCAATGCCACATTTTCAGCAGCATTTTTATAATTGATCAAGTTGAAAGATTGAAATATAAATCCTAGAAATTTATTACGATATATTGCTGCTTTTTTTTCGCTTAGATTTTTAATTGGAACATCGTCTAACACATACGAGCCTTTATCGGCTTCATCAAGCATTCCAATAATATTAAGCAGTGTAGACTTTCCCGAACCTGAAGAGCCCATTATAGATACAAACTCTCCTTCTTTTATATCAAGATTGATTCCTTTGAGCACATGAAGCTCGTTGCTCCCCATACGATAGGACTTTTGTAATTCCTTGATCTGAATCATAATTGGTTAGGTATTTATTTAACACAATATTACATATTTGCAATAACATGCATTATTAATATTCTGTTAATCTTATTTATGATTGATATAATTAAGTATAAGACTACCTAAACGGAATTTTGTTACAAAAAAACTATGATTTTTTTATTGCATTCTTATTGCTGTATGTTTTATAGATATAAAACCCTGTAAGCGCTACAAGCAAGTACGGAATTGCCATCAAATATACAATTCCATTATTGACCCCTTTTGCCTGAGACAAATCAGCTTCAGATTCTAGAACAGCTCTGCACATAGCACATTGTGCTTCTAACGGAAGTGCTGCTAGAAAAACTACAATGACTAATATGATGTGTTTCTTTTTCATTATTGTGCTGCATTTAGTAATTCTTCCGCAGTTTTGTAGTATGGAGAAATCATAACATAAACCACAACTCCTGTTACGGCTACATATAACCAAATTGGAAATGTGATTTTGGCTATTTTTTTATGCTTGTCAAAACGTTTTGCCAACGCCTTAACATATGTAATTAGCACCAGCGGAATGATGGCGATACTCAACACAATATGTGATATAAGAATGAAGAAATATATTCCCCTGATCAGTTTATCTGGATTTTTAAATTCTGTAGAAGTAGATGTCATATGATACGCAACGTACATTGCTAGGAAAGCTACCGAGAGCGCAATACATATTTTCATTAATGTTTCGTGCAGTTTTATTTTTTTGTTTTTGATAGCAATAACTGCAGCAATTAATAAAACCGCTGTAATTCCATTAATAGTGGCATAGATTGGCGGTAAAAATGTTAATGGCTTTACACCTTCGAGTTTTATCCCAAATAAAGCTGCTACTACTAATGGAATTGCAATAGATAATATTACAATCCATTTTTTATATTTTTTTTCGATGTCATTTGTGGCTTCCATAGGCTTCATTATTATTCTTCCAATAAATTTTTAATGTCTTCTTTTAGCATTTCTACTTCCTTCATGTCGGTTCCTTGATAGTAGATTTTTGGATTTCCATGATTGTCTTTACGCGAACGTATGAAACCATTTTTATCTACTAAAGCAAAGTATCCTTGATGCTCAAATCCACCAGCAACTTCAGGATTGATTCCTGTAAAAATGTTGAATCCTTCGTTTGATAATTTGTGTATTTTTTCCAAATCACCTGTTAAGAAATGCCAGTTGAGTGATTTTACACCGTAACGTTCCGTATATTCTTTTAAAACTTTTGGAGTATCCGTTTCTGGGTCAATCGTAAATGATGCAATGGCAAAGTCATCTCTTTCATTAAATTCATCATCAAGCGTACGCATATTATTATTCATTACCGGACATATTGTTGGGCAAGTTGTAAAGAAAAACTCTACTACCGTTACTTTTCCTCTAAAATCAATATTTGAGATTTTTAAGTTGTCTTGATTTGTAAATAAGAATTCGGGAACACTTCGTGCTTTTCCATCAATTTTAAGATAAAGCAATTTTTTGTTGCGCTCTTTCCCTACGATATTCATACGATCTTTTTCTACCGTTTCACCTTTACTTACCTTATCTACAATTCTTGGAATAAATATGATTCCAAAGACCAAAATGATAAATGCGATTCCGATGTATGAATAGTTCTTTTTTTGCATGCTGTTATTTTTTTAAGTCTTCTTGTCTTCTTTTGTCTGATTTCTTTCCTCTGTATTCTACAAAGAGAATGCGTAAATCATCTGTCATTTTTCCTGAAAGATCTGAGATAATCGTCGTGTTATATCCATGAAGCATGTATGTTGGAGCACCTTCACGTATTTCTACCTTAGAGCGATCGTCAAAGCGACCTCGTAAGTTTTTGTCTTTATCTATGATATACATATAATCAGAACTTCCATATGGATCTAGGGCTAACGGAGATTCTAATCCTAAGAAAATACGATTCAATTCAGCTTTGTCTACTACTAAGAAGTTCCAATATTGCAATTCATCTGAAAAACGACTGATTTCTTGTTTTAGATTTTTGATTTCTTCTTCTTGCCCAGAAGTGACCAACATCACTAATTGAAAGTGTTTAAAACCACTAAAACGCTTGTATATTTTTTGATTCAGATTTAGGACATTGATCTTTCTATCTTTAACATTGTCTCCTAAAAACCCAAGAATTGTGATTTTCCCCTCAAACTGAATTGAATCTCTCTTTTCTATCGATTCATAATTCACCAAATCGGCTACATTATTTTTGATAACAGGAAGTGGCGTATAATTATGATTGGTAAAAAGAAGAAGCAATACAATGAATATAGGTAATAAGAATAAAACTCCTAAGATGATCTTCTTTTTCATATCTGAGTATTGACGTTTATAATCAGTTATATAGCATTTGCAAAACAGTTCTTATTTGTAATTTTTACTGCTAAAACTTTCGTTATGCAAAAATAAAAATCGATTCGCGATTTACAGCTATATTCTTTCGTTTTTTTTTACTTTTTAACTTCTTTTTCATGAGAATTCAGACATTCTTTTTGGAAATCTTGTTTAAAAATTTGCGGAACACTTATCAAAACTTTCGGGTATAAAAAAAGACGGTAATTTTTACCGTCTTTTCTTTATATTTTTAGTGTCATTTTAGAAATTCCACTTTACATATCCATTTGTTTTTACATCTTCAATATAAGTTCCTTCTTGTAAAAGGATGAAAATTAAGTAGCAAATTAAGAATACTGCTGTCCAAACTACAGCTCTACGTAAAGAACTCTTTTCATCACGTAAGTGCATAAAGTCCCAAGCAATATAATATGCTTTTACAATTGTTAGAATGATAAATACCCAATTCAGATATTTCATCCCTACAAAATAGTTATCAACTAAAAAACTAGGTTTGTATATCCCTAATCCAACTTCAACAATGGTTACAAGAGATAAGAAGATTAATACACCCCAAATTTTTTGAACGTTCGACTTAAATTTAAGTCTTCCTCTAAATATGGCTAATTTATGCTCAGTATGTCCGTGATCGTGTGCCATGATATATGATAATTTCTTTTAATATATTTTTTATTAAACTAAGTAGAAGAAGGTAAATACGAATACCCAAACTAAATCGACAAAGTGCCAATACAATCCAACTTTTTCTACCATTTCGTAATTATTCTTTCTTCTTTCATATGTTCCTAATATGATATTGAAGAAAATAATAACGTTGATAACTACACCAGAAAACACGTGAAATCCGTGGAATCCTGTTATGAAGAAGAAGAAATCTCCAAACAATCTGTTTCCATATTCGTTATGAACAAGATTTGCTCCTTTAACATATACTACTGCATCTTTCAATGCTTTTTCTGATTCTGCTCTTGTTAACACACCTTTTTGTCCTGTTTTGTCTGCATTTACATACATTCTTTCAAAACGCTCTGCTTTTGTTACATCAGCTGGATTTTCAGAAGCTTTTAATCGCTCTATATTAGGAATGATTTCTTGCGTACGAACTGCTAAGTTTGAATGCGAATTAAAACCAGTTACAATATCTTGAACAGAATATTTTGGTAATGCTGGTTCAGATACGAACCAAAGACCATTTTTACTCTTGTGTTGTACTCTTTCTTTGTGTGAAACTTTTGCGAAGTCTTCAACAGAAACGCGAAGCAATTTACCATGACTGTCTTTTTTATGACCGTCCACAAATTGGAGTATTTGACCTCCTTTTGTTTCTACAGCTCCATGAGTTCCTTTGATAAAGTTTGTCCACTCCCATGCTTGTGAACCTAAGAAGATTGCTCCACCAATAATGGTAAGAAACATGTAAAATGTTGTTTTCTTCTTGTTGTTGTGGTGTCCAGCATCTACTGCTAATACCATTGTTACCGAAGAAGCAATTAAAATAAATGTCATTAACGCAACAAAATACATTGGGTTATCTCCGTGTGATCCAGGAAAGTGATTATATACTTCATCGGCAATTGGCCATGAATCGATGAATTTAAATCTAGAGAATCCGTATGCTGCTAAGAATCCTGAGAATGTTAATGCATCCGACAAGATGAAGAACCACATCATCATCTTTCCATAGCTTGCTTTTAGCGGCTTGTTTCCGCCTCCCCAAACTTTACCTTCTGTGCCTGTATTTGAAACAGTAGCTTCCATAAAAAGTTTACATTTTTAAAAAATTGTTCAAATTTACGTTTTTTTCTTATCTTAAGAAATTTAAAAATAAAAACAAGAAGACCCACAATATATCTAGGAAATGCCAGAACATTGCACCTAGTTCTAAACCAAGTGTTTGCCCTTGTTCATACTTTTGTTTAAAATGATTATAAATTACAACTGACAATACTATAATACCAGCAGCAACATGCGCTAAATGTGTTACTGTAATGATATATATGAAAGATGTTGTAACTGTACTTTGTTTTCCTGTGAAATAGTATTTACTAGCTATGATTTCATTGAACCCTACAAACTGCAAAATTACAAATACAATTGCAAGTACTAATGTAACTAGTAAAAACTTTCCTGCATTGCTGTGTTTTTCTTCTTGCGCAGCTTTTTTTGCCAAGTGAAATGTAACGCTACTTAACACAATTACTAAGGTACTATAGAAAAAAGCTGTTGGCAATACAAGATCTTGCAACCAATCTTTACGTTCTTGACTAACGATATATGCACTCGTAAGTCCCGCAAACATCATAAACATGCTAATCATAGCAAACCACAACATCATTTTCCTTGATCTCGATTTCTTTTCTTGAAATGTCCCTTGCGTTAAATCCATAGTTTATTGTAAAAATTTATCTACTACAAATATTATTTGCATCAGCGTGATATATCCAACACTTGCCAGCATCAAAGCTTTTGCAGATTTATTGTCCATGTTTTTATATAGTCGGATCCCGAAGTATAATAGTCCAAGTCCTGATAAAAATACCAGAATCGCTGCTACTATTGATAATCGCAATTCTCCCGTAAGTCCTGAAACTGGGAATATAGAGATGAATAGTAACCAAACTGTATACATGATAATTTGCAATGCAGTTGCTTTGTTCTTTTTACCTGTAGGCAACATAAAGAATCCGCCTTTTTTATAATCGTCAAATAAAAACCAACCAATAGCCCAGAAATGCGGAAATTGCCAAAAGAATTGAATCATAAATAAAATTCCTGGCTCAACACCAAATTTACCCGTAGCAGCAACCCAACCTAACATGAAAGGAATAGCGCCTGGAAATGCTCCAACAAATACTGACAATGGGGTTTTTGTTTTTAGAGGTGTATATACACATGTATATAAGAAAATAGAAATTGCACCAAACATTGCTGTTCTTGGATTAATAACATACAATATGGCAATTCCTAATACCGTGAATAGTGCAGCAATAATGAATGCCGTCGTCACAGACATACGTCCAGACGGAATGGGTCTATTTTTAGTACGATCCATTTTTGCATCCAAATCCTTTTCAATGATTTGATTGAATGCATTAGAAGCACCTACCATAAAATAACCTCCTAGAGCTAGTAAGCTTAGGATTTTAAAACTAAAACCTTCCGCTCCTACAGCTAACAAATACCCTGCTAAAGAAGAGAAGACTACGCTGATTGCTAATCCAACTTTTGTAAGCTGTTTAAAATCTTCAAATACTGAAGCAAATGAGTATGTTTTTTTAAGTGTATTCAATGCCGTTTTCATCAACCTTGCTAAATTCCTGCAAAGATAGAATACAAATACTTTGTATGCAATGATTTTCAAAGAGTTTTACTCCTTTTCTAAAAGTAATTGCTTTTCTATTTTTTATCTTTGGTGAGGAAGTGGATTTTATAACGACTATTGTCTGAAATCTACAACATGAAATCAACCAGAATAATTTATCAATTCATGGCGAATTCCAACATATATAATTAATCATATAAAGCAGACAGATGAAATTTCTAAAAACTACCTTATCGTTTATTTTCTTATGTTCAATTTCAATTGGATTCGCTCAAAAAAAAGAGATTCAAATTAAAGTTACTAAAGTTACTGACCATGTGTATATGCTTGTTGGACAAGGTGGAAATATTGCCATTTCGGTTGGAGAAGACGGTGTTTTTATGATTGATGATCAATTTGCGTATTTGACTCCTAAGATCTTAAAAGCTATTCAAGGAGTTACTGATCAACCTGTAGAATTTTTAATTAATACACACTGGCATGGCGATCATACAGGAGGAAATGAAAATATGCAAAAAGAAGGCGCTGTGATTGTAGCACATGAAAATGTACGAAAGCGCATGAGTATAGACCAGTTTAATAAAGAACGAAATACAACGAAGAAAGCTTCTCCAAAAGAAGCCTTACCTATAATTACTTTTTCTAAAGATGTTTCTTTCTTTTTTAATAACGAATCTATTTTTATTTTCCATGTACATGAAGCACACACAGATGGCGATGCCATGGTTTATTTTACAGAAAGTAATGTGTTACACACTGGCGATGCCTATTTTCAAGGAAAATATCCTTTTATCGATTTGAATTCTGGCGGAAGTGCACAAGGATATATTGCTGCTATTAAAAAAGCTTTACTTGTTATTAATGATGACACTAAGATCATTCCTGGGCACAGAAATATTTCTAATAAAGCAGAGTTGCAGTCATACTTAGAAATGCTTGAAACCATTGAAAAAAATATAATGGCTGAAATTAAAGCAGGTAAATCCGAAGAAGAAGTCACAAAAAATACTGCAATCACCAAAAAGTACGACGACTTAGGTTATGGCGATTGGTTTATCTCCGGTGAAGCTTTAAGAAAAACTTTTTATGAAAGCCTACAAAATACCAACTAACATTTTATAATTTGCAATAATAATACCTGCGATTACAAAGAAAGCGCAGCAAAGCAAAAACACTGGATATTCTTTTACAGTGTAATTAGATCCTGTTTGACGTTTGTAAACTGCTAAATCGAGAGATTTGTATCCTAGGTAAATAAATGGTAAAATGAGGAGTAAGATGAAAAATGGCTTAATCATTCTAAAAATAGGTTTGGACGTACAAGAAAGCTGAGGTATCTTGTGGTTAAATTTTTTCGAGGCTTTAACAAATTTAATAAAAAATTTGAAACAGCAATGTTAAAAATCAAAATACCAATTAAAAATATCTGTTCTAATTCCAAAATTAAACCAAGTGGTATTTTCTTTAAAATCGACTAAGGTATTTGCATCAGGATTGAAGCTTCTGTAAGTAATATTTGCAAAGATTTTTAAGTTGGTTTTTGGATTTACAATATATCCAACATTCAAATCACCAATAAGCACATTGGCTTTATTCCCTTGTAATAATTCAATACCTGTATCTCCTATTCTATTATCGTTATCAATAAAAATATTACCTCCATAACTCGCATTGTCTATCGCTGGATCAAAGTCTAAACCACGTTGCCCATAGATCAGTTTTGCACTCCCATACCAACGATTGTAGTTGTAACGTGCCACTCCTACTACTTCGCGGAAATTTGCGCCCCATAAATGTGCTAAAGATTGATTGTTATGTCCATAATTTGTTGCCACTTCATTATGTGAATACGTGTACGGACGTACTTGGTTGTATTCAAATTGTAAGAATAAATTATCTACTTTGAATGCATTATAATATTTTGCTCCTAGTTGAAATCCAAATTTGTTTTTCCAGCTTTGATTGCCAGCTTTGATATCGTTTAATGAAAATTCGTCCAAGATAAATTGCCCGTAGAAATTTACATTGTCATTCCATTTATATTTTGAACTCAATCCAACTAAAGCATTTCCAGCACGTGATCCAGTGGAAAATTCTATTGCACGGTAGAAAATGATTGGATTTACATAGTTGACATCAAATCCACGATTGTTATCATTTTTCCAAATTACCGATTCAAAGAAACCAATGTTTAATTTTTTTGACACATTCCAACTTAAATAATGATTAGCAATATATTTTGTTAAGAAAGCACCATCTTCATTTACTTCAGGTCTTACATCACGTAACCACATCCAAGTGTTGGTATATTTTATTTTCCAGAAAGAGGTGTTTAGTTTTAAATAAGGATATGGACTCACTGCATCACTTACAAATAACGAACGATATCCGTCTCCAATAAAGTTTCTACCGTGTCCAAATTGCATATTGAAAGTTTTGCTAGGCGAATACGAAATATATCCTTCTGCAACAGGATAATCATAAGCATCTGTTTTGAATTGTTTGGCAATTCCACGACCTGGAATGATTGCTGGATTTCCTCCTGCTGGTCGAATACTTTCTGCGTATCTATTTACATAATCAGCAAAACGTCCTTGACTTTCAAATACTGTTGCTGAAAAGTTAAATCCTTTTCCTAAACCTCCTTGCACTTGCAATCCACGGGTATTATTATAGGTATAATCAACTTTACCACCTGTGTTTTTACCAAGTTGCAAATCCAAAATAGGATCCAATACAAACCAGTAGTTTTTTCCTTTTACCGTAACTAAATGCTCATTCCACAATTTACGTCCAACCCATGAAGAGACTTCTTTTTTAAGCTTACTTTGTTGCGCATTGAAATCATAATAGTTAGAAACTGTGTTATATAAATAAGGTTTTGAAGCGGTATGACTGTTTGTTCCTACCAAATTGATTTGGCGATCAAAATACGCATACATATCATGCGAAAACGGAATGTTTAAGTTACTCGCATACAATTCATCTTTATAAGGAACCAATTCATCATTTACTGAATCAAATTCAGTTTTTGCAGTCGACTCAAGTTCGTTTTCTTTTTTTTCAAGTGTTTTGGGTTTTTCTATAGCATCCAAACTTCCGAGTGGAATTTCAACTTTCATGGTAAATTGAACATAAGCTGGCTTTCCACTATAGGTAGCAGGTTGTATTGTTGGCAACAAGCCAAAAACGCGTTTTATTTCTGTTTTTAACTCTTCATAAACAGCATCTACATACAATACTTTAAACTTCCCTTCTTTTGTTACTTCAAACAAAACCACCAATTCACCAATATAATTTTCTTTGCTAATAATTTCTGGCTCTCTGAAGTTTGAATTCACAAATGTTCTTAACGTAGTGTTGAAACAATTTTCAAGATCTGCAATGTCTACATTTTTACATTCTGTAAATACAGGATACTTTTCATAATCATCATTAGAAGTTTGTGCTAATGTGAATTGAAATGCTAAAAATATGAGTAGATATAGGGACGCTTTGAGTCGCTTCATGTTTGAGGATTTATGAATGCGAAAGATACTATATTTTCACAAAAATCGATTCATTCCTCCGTTTTATGATGACAGATTTTTAAAAAGTATGCTCATTTTTATCACTAACAAAAATTTTTGAGGTGTTTTTTTCGTTATTTTTAAATTAAGAATATGAAAAATTGGTACTATTTATCTTAAAAAAGCGAATATATACCGATAAAAGACATTAATTCAGCTTAACAAAAGCTATATAAATTACTTTTTCGTACTTTTGTATCATACTTTCTGATTAAATGACCTTTGTAAGTCTTGGTAACATTTACAAAAGGCTTTAAGTTGACATTTTTCATAATAATCGGTTTTAATGTTAATGTAATGATATGTCACAGAAAGTATACCTAAAAAACCGAGTGAATAACTCGGTTTTCCTTTTTTTAATACACTATGTATTTTTTATTAATTTACTCTAAAAACAATAGGTAGTGTATACTTTACTTTTACGTTTTTATTTCTTTGTTTCCCTGGCTCCATTTTTGGAAGCAATTTAATTACACGTTCTGCTTCTTTTTTTAGTTTTGGATGTGGAGCACGTGATTGAATTCCTGTAACATTTCCATTTTCGTCAATTACAAATAATACATTGATTCGTTTTATGCCTTCATCTAATCCTAATTCATTAGCCAAGTCTGCATCAAATTTTCGTTGGATAAGTTTGTCTATTTTTTCAGACATACACTTTTTTCTTTTTGCTTTACTCTTGAATTTTTCACATCCAGGGTAAATTGGCGCATCTTCAATAAAAGCGAAAGGAACTTCTTCAGGAATTTCAACTGGATCTTCTACTTCAACAGTACTTACATCTATTAATGAAGTCACCTCTTTAGGCTCTACTGTTGTTTTCAATACAGTTTCCTTAAGATCTTTGTGATCGTTTTCCACTTCTTTAATCTTGTCAATAATAAGCTCTGTTTGCACAACTGGTTCTGGCTTCAATTGTTTTACCACAACCACTTCTTCTTGGAAGACTGGCACATACGTCATATCATCTTCTAGCACATCTTCAACTTCTGCTACTTTTGGAGCAGCATCAACTGTTTTTACTTGAAATATTGTGTAGACAATAAATAAACTCAGCATGAGGCTTACTGAGAATCGCAGTAAAGAGTTTTTTTCTCCTTTTAAGTTGTTCTTTTTTGCAAGGTGACTTTCGCGTACACCATTTGCATTCACATCTTTGTTGTGAGTTGCATTTTTCATATTAATCGGTTTTAATGTTAATGTTGTGTTAACATCAAGAAACGTACCAAAAAGAGAAAGCCCGAGCAAAATGCTCGGGCTTTTTAATATTTTTATTGTTTTCTTAACTATTGTACTTTGAAAACGATTGGCAACGTATAGTTTACACCTACAGGCTTACCTCTTTGCTTTCCAGGTTTCATCTTTGGAAGACTCTTAATTACTTTTTCAGCTTCTTTAGCTAATCTTGGATGCGGCGCTCTTGAACGTACATCTGTAATATTTCCTGATCTGTCAATTTTAAATACAACAAAGATTTTTTGAACTCCTTCTAAATCTAAGTCAGAAGCTAATTCGGTGTTGAATTTTTTGTTTACGTGCTTTTGTACTTTTTCAGACATACATTTTTTACGCTCTGCCTTACTTTTATACTTTTCACAACCTGGAAAGATTGGTGCATCTTCAATAACCGA
The DNA here is from genome assembly GCF_022447245.1 of Kordia sp. Taxonomy (GTDB): domain Bacteria; phylum Bacteroidota; class Bacteroidia; order Flavobacteriales; family Flavobacteriaceae; genus Kordia. The sequence continues at coordinate 238,545 of NZ_JAKVBC010000002.1, forward strand.
GAATGGTACATCTTCGATCACCTCTTCTTCTTCAACAACCTCTACATCTTCTACTTCTTCGATTACTTCATCTTCTGTAGTTTCTGTAGACTCAATTACCGTTTCTTCAACTTCTTCTTCATCTTCTACAACTTCAATAATTTCTGGAGCTGGGTGCGGTGGTGGTGGTGGCGGTTGTTGTAATTGCTCGGTGATGATCATTTCCTCTTCATCACTCTCAATTAGGTCAACTGTTTCTTCTTTTACAACTTCATCGTAAGCTGTCCACTCCATACCTTGCCAGATAAGGAATGTTACTAATGCTAAACCTAAAGCTAGATAAAATAGACTATTTTTTCTTAAGTCAGCATCTGGATTCTTCTTTGCTTCCATAATAATAGAGTTTTAATGGTTGCTAATTTAATTATTTATTAGCAGAAATAACAATTAATTCTACGTTTTTAACTTTCTATTTTTCGCAATAAACCATTTTATGATGAATATTGCAAATATTATGCCTGTTGTGTTTGCAAGTGCGTCTTGCCAATCTCCTTGCCTGTTTGTAACTAGTGTCTCTTGAATAATTTCTATAATGACACCATACATAATAGAAAAAACCGCACTAATTACAAGCGCATTTTTCTTTAATACTTCATTTGTAACTCCTTTTGAAAAAGCTAAAAACCAAGCAATTGTAAAGGCAAAATATATAATTCCATGTATGAGCTTATCTGCATAGGAAAAATGCAATACTTGCGGACCTTTTAGTTCTATTAAACTTAGGATCGTAATTGCAATGGTCCAAGCAAGGGCTCCAACAGAAAAAACATATTTAAGCACCTAAAACTTCTTTGTAACCTTCAGCATCAAGTAAACCATCAACCTCAGAAGAATCTTTAATTTTGATTTTAATCATCCAACCTTCTCCATAAGGATCTTTATTGACTAATTCTGGATCATCTTCAAGGCTTTCGTTAAGTTCTATCACTTCTCCAGTAAGTGGCATAAATAAGTCCGATACCGTTTTTACAGCTTCTACTGTACCAAAAACTTCATCCTTATCAACTTCTTCATCTAGAGTTTCAACATCAACATATACAATATCACCAAGTTCTCCTTGAGCAAAGTCAGTAATTCCAACAGTTGCTACATCGCCTTCAATTTTTACCCATTCGTGGTCTTTTGTATATTTTAAATCAGCTAGTATGTTCATTTTGTATGCAATTTTGTGTTATTTGAGCAAATGTACTTTTTTCTGTTTAAGTTTTCAACCTCAACTATTGTTAATTTCCAAAATTGTATCGAAGTGTAATTCCTGAACGAATGGTTGTTTGTGGAAACGCTGTAGATACTGCAAATTCTGAAAATGTATGATCGTAATAGAATAAGGCTGTTAAGTTTCTACTTAATGCATAATCTGCCGTGAATTTTAATGACCAAAGTGTTTGTCCTGCAGTTACTTGGTTGTTAAATAAATCAAGACTTCTTATAATGGTAATATTATCACGTAATGACAAATCTGCTTTTAAGTTTAAGTCTCCTTTTAAGGTTGTTTTCTTTCCTGCAATACGTGTATCGATTCGTACATCTTTGAAACGATACCCTAATCCTACAATATATTCATTTCCAGAAACCTCTGTAAGCAAGTTGTTATCAAAACTTAACGATAGTGCTCTATCACGCTTTACCTCTGCCAATATTTTTACAGAGTTTTTCATTTCCATATCAATTCTAAGTAATGGATTGAACTGTTCTACCAAGTTAATGTTAGAGAATATGTTTTGATTATGGAAGTTTCCTCCTTGATCTAGGTTAGACGCTCCAAATGGATTTGCCGCATCATAATCTAAATTATTTCTAAACGAATTGACTGTATAGCTTGAACGATATCCGTGTGTTAATGAGAAACGTTTGAAACGCTTTTTGAACCACTTTAATCGCATCAATCCTGTATACTTTATTGTCCAGTTAGGAATTGGCACATCTCTGAATGCTCCAAGTTTTACATTATTTGCATCTTGCCCAGAATACGCTGCTAAGAACGCTGGTAATAATACTGCTTGATTCGTTTTTCCAAATCCATCAGGGAAACCATCACCATCTGTATCTGTTAATGGCTGTCCATTAGCTTGTGCCAGACGTCTTGCAATAATTTGCCTGTTATTTTCAAAATCTGCAAATGTTGCTGATTGATTTTCATCACTCTTTTTGAAAGCTGTTTTTATCAGTAAGGTAGAAATCCCAAAGTTTCCAAATGTATTTCCAGCTCCATTTGGTGATAATGAGATATATTCGCCATTTTGCACATTGAACTGCTCTGAGAAATTTTCTGAGAAGTTACGATTGGCAACCATATCAATTTTTAAATCACGCATTGGTTCAAGCATTGCTGTAATGTCTAAATTTTTGTTATGCACTTGCGTAAATTGCTGGTTAAATCCAGTAAACTCCGTTAAGTATCCTTGTCGCGCTGCTTCGTAACGAACATCTGCTTGACTACCAAATACGAATCCAAGAGATGGTTTTAACGTTCCAATAAATCCAATAGATGGTGTATATCCTGGTAATACTTTACCATTATTTTCTGAGTAACTAATATTGACACGTTTTACACTTCCAACAACATCCACTAAAGTGTTGAATATTTTTGTTCCGACACTTGCCTTGTTGGACGTCTTTTTCTTGTCTTGATCTGCTGCATTATCCGTTGGAACTCCTGGTCTACGTGGGTTTCTTGTTTTGAGGTTCGTTTTAGCGTTTCCTTTACGTTTTCTAACAAAACCTATATACTTATAGAATTTTGTCATATCCAAGGTCGCATTCAAATTATGCGTATTGGCATTTTGAATTGTGTTTAAACGCTCTCCTGCTACTTCTTGCAATACATCTGAACCACGTTGCCAGTTAAAGTCTCCAGTATAACTGTAAGAAGCTGTTAAAAAACTAAATGTTGGTATTTTATTCAACGGTAAATCATACGTTAACTGCAATGATTGTGTATGTGTGTTTGGATCTCCAATATCCCAGAATCCATCCCAAATCCCTAAATCTGCGTTGATATCGCCATTTTCATCAAAGTAGTTATTGACGATATTGTTGTTTGCCGCTGTAAAGTTGAATCGCAATGAATTCGTTAAATTATAATTAATTGCATACGACCAATCAAATAAGAAGTTACGTTGCTGTAAACGTGGTAAATTACCTATTTCAGCCTCTGGTAATAATGGATCTCTATAAATTTGATCGTTGAAACTTCTCGTAATGTTTGAGTTTAATGAAATACTTGTTGGTAACGGATTGAAGTTAAAATCTTTTAACCATTTCCAATATCTTCCTGTAAATAATGAATCATTCTTTTTGAAAGGTTCAATTGATTTTGGTTGGAAGTTAAAATTATAATCTAATCCTGCACGTACATTTTGATCTCGTAAAGATTTGATTTCATAATCATGATGCTCTGTTTCGTTGTATGAGTATGAAAGTGTTAAATTTTCTACATCATAGAAACGAGCTTTTTTCTCCGCTCCTCTTTCTTTACGAACACCAATAAAGTTGATACTTTTTCGCTTCGTATAGTTAATTGCTTCATTTTCTATTCGATCTCTTTCAGCTTGTGTTTCTGCTAAATCTAATCGATCTTCTAAACGTATATCTTGATAGAATGGATCGAATTCTGGTGTTATTATTTCTTCTCCAATACTATAATTGAAAGGTATTTTGATTCCCCATTTTTTTGGAAGTAATTGTCCTAAACTAATATTAGTTACAACATCGTATTGCTTTATTTCTTCTCTACTCCGATCATTTGGTGATTGTTCAATATTACCAAAACCAACCGTACTGATTCTTCCAGTTGCCGATACTGTAGCAAAGTCAGCAAGATTTGCATCTAACGAACCAACTGCTGCCCAACCTCCACGATTTTCTAATTCTGCCAAACGCAATTCGTTAAACCAGAATTCACCACAAATTGGAATTCCACCAATAGGTGTATCTGTTGCATCCAAGCCAGTTGCTGTTGCATTTTTAATACCCACCATTAACGAACGTACTCTACCAATAGTTGGATTACCAATTATAGCAATACGCATGCGCTCATCTGTTCCGTACGGCGCAAATTGATTGACAATTTCTTCTGCATTTTCATTATAGTAAGCCACTTCAGTAGCACCACTTGTATTGTTGAAGTTTGCTGCTTTGATTCGCGTTAATAATGCTAGCGGAATATCAAATTCGTTTTTCCACACATCTTCTGGAGAAGATTCATTATCTAAGGTTACGTTTAACGGAATTTCAACTTGATAATAGTTTTGTGTAAAGTCATTACCAAATCTCAAGAAAGCAACCGCTTCTTGATCCGCTAGTTGCTGCGTTTGCCCGAAGAGTGATTCCGCATGGACAAACATTTTTAAGTTTTTGTATTGTCGTAAATCAATGTCAATATTCTTGAATACACCACGTGAATCTCCTGCTTCTAAATCACACAGCACCATTCCCAGCGATTGCTCATTTTGACGAATTACTGTATTGTTATTGTTTAATTGCTCACGTACAACTCCTGGAGGAATTACATATCCGATTGGCAATTTGTTTGCATTTTCTTCAATGTTTACGATGTTTACATCAAATTGTGTATTGGCATCTGCTCCATCTTGCGGATCGTCACCATTATCTTGAAGTGTTAAGTTATAACGTCTCCAATCACCACGAATTAAATCAAGTGTTCCAAAACGCAATACAGTCGGTTCATTAAACCCTGTCATATACATACGGATAAAACGAATCGCTCTTAAGTCATCTAGAGAAATACGATCGTCTGTATCTTGTTTGTAAAAATCTGTAATTGGAATTTTGAACTGAACCCAACGCGATTCAATCACACTTCCATCAGGAGTTTCTCTTGAACTTGTGCGTTCATCGGTAATATAACTTGTAGCCGTTCCAATACTTGGATTGATAGGAATTCTAAATTGAAAATAATTATCAATCGTGTTCATTGTTTGATCTCGGTTGATATCTTCCACATCTGGCACTGTTGTAGAACCTCTATTCGTATCAGTTACCGTAATAGGAGAGTTTCCTTGTGTACCATTGTAATTTTTATAACGCTGTAATACATCTCCGTTTGCATTTAAGAAATATTGGTAGTTATCTGCGGCAGGATCGGCCTCACCTGAATAGTTATCATATCTCGTTGCTTCTTCCGTATCATTTAAACCATCTAAACCTATATCTTGCACTTGTCTGTTAGCTTCTTCTGAATCGAAAGCATATACAAGTGATTGTGTTTGCGGCACTTGCCCCCAAGCTGTTTGCGTTACTAATGGGTTTACAGCATCCGCTTCTGGCAATCCGTTTTCGTATTGTTTACGTCCATCTTTTAAGATATCTTCAGAGATATTACCTATATTCAGGACTAATTCTCCTCCTGTACTTGATGTGTTTCCAGAGGAGAAGTATGGATCTAGTAACCAAAATTGAATGTATTCAACGTTTGCTTGCTCAAAGTTTGTTGTGGTAACTGGGCGCATAATTCCTGCCCAATTTTGTTGTTCAGGTTGTCCTGCAAAAGTAGGATTGTTATTATACGGACCTCTTTCACTTGGGTAATACGCTAAATATAATGTTTTTTGCACAGTAGTTTGACAACGAGAAATATCTGTTTGAGGGAAAATTTCTTCTACAAAAATTCTACGTGTTTCGCTTGTAGATACATCTGCTGGAGAAATTTCGCCCGGTGCTTGATTCCCGTAAAATATTGGGTCAATAGTATACCAAGCTAGTTTTGCTCTGTTGTATCCGTACTCTAACTGATCGTTTCCAAACTGTCCACCTAAGTTATCTCCCAAACTATTATCTGGTGTTCCCGGAGTACTTGCTAAAAACCAACCTAATGGTGATTTGATATCAATAGTAGACTGCGCACCTTCAAAATCATCAACATAGGCAGTAGCTTCTCCTTGAAAGTCTGCATTTTTGGGACTTCCTGGCAATAAGTAAGCAAATTCTCCACGAATAGAAACGTTTGAAGGAACATCTGTATCTATGTTTGGAAGCTTGTTTACTAATCGTGTTAAGAATGGTACTTCCGTAGAATAGTTTCCATTAAATCCGAAGATAGAGTTGTTTACTGGCTCTGCACCATAGTTTGCTTTTTGTGTAATTGGTCGCTCGTTCAGATTTAGATAAGTCGCCCCAATTAAGAAATTTTCATTGAATTGATGCTCTATGTTAATTCCTGTGAATCGTTTGTTTTGCTGACCAAATAGTGAATTATTTTCTACAGATACATTAATTGGAGTGTTTGATGCTTTTAAAGCTTCATCCAAAATTTGCACACGTCCTAATTGATAGTTTACTGTATAGTCAATTCCTTCTTGTAACACCCTTCCTCCAGCAGTAACTACTACCGAACCTCTTGGGACATTGAAAGCTCCTAACGGAATTCCGTCACCACCTTGCGATTTATAACGTCCTTTTAATTGGAATTTATTCAATTCAGCATCATCTAACGCTCCCGCTTTCGTCTCCTTATACATGGCTCTGTATACATAGCGTGACTGATTGGCGTTGTAATCGTTAGGATCATCGTAATCTTCCGTAGCAGAGTTTCTTAATTTTTCAAATAAATATTCTCCAAATGGTTCAACAGTCGTGAATATGATGCGTCCAAATTCTTGGTCGACTGTAATTCCTGGTAAATAGTCAAAGAAACCATCTCCACCTGGTTGTGGATTTTGATAAATATCTAATCGGTCTAAGTTGAATACTCTTAATAATATCTCATCGGCTACATCTGCAGGTAATGGAGGTCCACCTTCCGCAGCTGTAATATAGTTTACAGGAGAAGGATCAGTATATAAGATGTTTAATCTAAAATCTTCTGGACTTAACTGATATGCATCCGTTGAATAGATATTTTTCATCATTAAGTCCCAAATTGGATCTTCTACTTCCGTGATGGCACTTTTTAGAAGTTTTACAACTAAATTTTGATTTTGAATTTCAGTAGGATTCCCATCAGCATCTGTGTTTGTAACTTGCGTCGCATCAATTCCTCCATTTGCAAATTCACCTACTTGATACACTTGTCCATTTGCAGTAAACTGATATGCTACTGCAAGTACTTCATCATTACTTAAACGTTGATTTAAAGAAATGTATCCTAATTTTGTATCAACTTTATATTCGTTTTCATTCAGTTTTCGTGCATTTTCTAAATACACATAATCAAATCCTTGCTGAACACTTGAAGAAACCGCTCCAAATCCTTGTTGAATAGTCGCAATATCACGAATTGATTCTAATAAAACAGAGTTTCCTGTTCCTATTGCTTCTGGATTATATCTATTATTTTCATTATCAGGAAATGCGCTAGAAGGAGTTCCATTAAATATAATTGCTTGGTTCGTCCTCATTTTATCTGGATCAGATTCTCCTAAATCTTGTAAACCTACAATGTTACGTACGTTTTGCGTTTGTGCAGATCGGTTGGTTACCCACACTTCCACACGTGTAATTTCTACTGGCGTGTTTGGGAATGGATAGTTTGCTTGTGCAATATCGTATCGATCTCTAAAGTATTGTGATAAGAAAAAGTGACGATCCTCATCATAGTCTAAGGCAAATAATGCAAATTCTTCTATGGTTCCACCGCCTTGAGCTGTGATACTTCTTGTTTGTGAACGTTGTTCGGAGAAAACTCCTGTGATACGTGTTTTCCCAAACTGTAGTTCTGTTTTTACACCAAATAAACTTTGTGCACCTGTTATTAATGAGCTATTAAGAGGCATACTTACATTACCAACTTCAATTTTTTGTAAGATATCGTCTTCCGTTGGCGTATATTCTAATTTGATTTGATTTTGGAAGTCAAATGTAGATTCTGTATCGTAGTTTGCATTAATTTTTAATCGCTCTCCTACTTTTCCTAATAAACTTAAACTAATTCGTTGATCAAAGTCAAAACTTAAGTTACTTCGGTTTCTTGGCGACAACGCTGGATTGTCATTTTTTTGGAAACGTACTCCTAAGTCAATTGCCACAGAACCTTGCGGGATTACTTCAATGGTATTTCCTCCAAAAATATTTTCAAAGAAGTTTGAGTTGACATAGAATTTTGGCAATAAGTTTTTTTGTGCGTCTTCTGAGCCTTCTTTTTTACCAGAAATTGCATTAATCTTTTCTTTAAAGTATCCTTTCATAGTTTCCTTAAGCAATAACTCTCGGTATTGTTTAGGCGTCAAGATTAAAGGATAGCTAATATCATAGTTACTAACCGTTTCTGTATAGATATATCGATCTGTTTTTGGATCATAGGTATATTTAGAGACAATGCTTGATGGATCTTTTAATTTTATTTTTCCAATAGCATAACCCGTTTTCGTTGAGTCTTGCGGCGTTGTCGGTTCTTGTGCCGCTAGTATGGTGCTAAATAACAAAGCAAATACGACAAGCGTATTTTTGGTATATTTTGTTATCCGGTTGGTAATGTTTTCCAAAGTAATTATAAGTTTTTTAATGCCATTTTGATTAACTCTTCTACACTTCCGTTTGGCATTTCTTTAATTATTTTATCGAGTACTTTTTCAGATTGCTTTCTTGTGTAACCTAATACTTCCAAAGCTGATAACGTTTCTTCTTTGTTTGTATTGCTTTGAGACATCGAAACTTCATCAAGATCGTATAATTTTAAGATTTTATCCTTTAATTTGATAATGACACGTTGTGCAGTTTTAGCTCCAATTCCTTTTATACTTTGAACAGTTGCCACATCTCCACTACCAATTGCTTCACATATTTGTTCGGCGGTTAGTGAGGATAACATAGTACGGGCTGTGCTTGTTCCAATTCCAGAAACTGAGATCAATAAGCGAAATACTGCGCGTTCTGCTTTTTGAAAAAAACCATAAAGTGTATGTGCATCTTCGCGAACATGAAGATGCGTGTATAATTTTACATTTTCTTGATTGGGGATTTGCGTATAAGTAGTTAAAGAGATATTGATAAAGTATCCGACTCCACTGCATTCTATCACTACATCTGTTGGATTTTTCTCTACGAGCTTCCCTTGAATATGAGCAATCATCTAATATTTACTAGTTAAAGTTTCAAATGTAATAAATTTATTCACATTTATTTAACCATTTGCACCTTTAATATACTAATCTTGTATCGTTATTTATAATTCTTCTTCTTTTCGTTGCTGCCACTTTTCTTTTTCTTGTGCATCAACTGCTGCTACAGCTGCCATGTTAATCATTTCATCTACGCTTGCACCAAGTTGTAAAATGTGAACGGGCTTCCTCATTCCAAGCATAATTGGACCAATGGAGTCCGCTTTATTTAACTCTTTCATGAGTTTATAAGTAATGTTTGCCGAATCTAGGTTTGGAAAAACTAAAGTATTGACTTCTTTTCCTGCCAATTTTGAAAACGGGAATTTTTCTGAGAGCATTTCCCGATTCAAGGCAAAGTCTGATTGCACAGCTCCATCTGCATTGATCTCAGGATAATATCTATGTAGATACTGAACAGCTTCTCTCACCTTTTTTGCATTTTCATGTTCAGAAGAGCCAAAGTTAGAATACGACAACATAGCAATATTTGGCTCTAGTCCAAACATTTTCACGGTTAATGCTGTCATTTGTGCAATTTTCGCCAAATCTCGTGCAGACGGATCAATATTGATTGAGGTATCTGATAAGAATATTGGTCCACGTTCTGTAATCATTAAGTTTGTGGTAGCTGCTTTTCGTACGCCTTTTGCCGTTCCAATGAGCTCTAACATTGGTTTTACAACCGTTGGATAACTTCTTGAATATCCTGAAATAAGTCCATCCGCATAACCATCATTTACCAACATTGCTGCAAAGTAGTTACGTTCACGCATTTTCTTTTGCGCATCAATAAGTGTTACTCCTTTACGTTTTCTAGATTCCCAATAAATTTTAGCAAACTTATCACGTTTTTCTAATTGTTCATCACTTTTAGGATCAATAATTTCAACATCGCCATCAAATTCTAATTCGTCTCTGAGTTCATGGATAAGCTTTTCATTTCCTAAGAGAATTGGAATTGCAATACCTTCATCGTATACATATTGTGCCGCTTTGAGCACATCCAAGTGATCTGATTCTGCAAATACAATTCGTTTTGGATTGGTACGCGCTCTTTTGTGTAATAATCGAATGATTTTATTGTCTGCTCCTAACCTGTGTAAAAGTTCATCTTCATAACGCGCCCAATCATCTATAGGTTCTGTAGCCACTCCTGATTCCATTGCCGCTCTTGCTATTGCTGGAGGAATTTTTGCAATTAATCTAGGGTCAAATGGTTTTGGAATAATATATTCTTTTCCAAAGGCAAGTTTGGTTTCTGCATAAGCAATATTTACCTGCTCTGGAACGGGTTCTTTTGCTAATGCTGCAATGGCCTTTACAGCTGCCATTTTCATTTCCTCATTAATCTTTGTTGCACGAACATCAAGAGCTCCGCGAAAGATGAATGGAAAACCAAGTACATTGTTTACCTGATTTGGATGATCTGATCGACCTGTTGCCATGATAATATCATGACGGGAAGCAATGGCTTCCTCATAAGAGATTTCTGGTGTCGGATTTGCCATAGCGAATACAATTGGATTGTCTGCCATAGAACGTAACATATCTTGCGAAACTATATTTCCAACAGAAAGTCCCAAAAACACATCTGCTCCTTGCATGGCATCTGCCAGTGAGTCATAGTGTTTAGAAGTCCTAAAACGTGCTTGCATTGGCGATAAATCTGTTCGATCCTTATGTAGCAAACCATCTACATCAAACATAGCGATGTTTTCTAGTTTTGCACCAAGTGCTTCATATAAATTCATACATGAAATAGCTGCTGAACCTGCACCTGAGACTACAAAACGAACGTTTTCTATTTTTTTCTCCGCCAATTCCAAGGCATTGATTAACGCCGCAGAAGAGATAATTGCTGTTCCATGCTGATCATCGTGCATCACAGGAATATCTAGTTCTTCAATAAGTCTGCGTTCTATTTCAAATGCTTCAGGTGCTTTGATATCTTCTAGATTGATTCCTCCAAAAGTAGGAGCAATGTTCTTTACCGTTTCAATGAATTGGCCTACATCTTTGGTATCTACTTCAATATCAAAAACATCGATATCTGCAAAAATTTTGAACAACAATCCTTTTCCTTCCATCACTGGCTTTGAAGCTTCTGGACCAATATCTCCTAAACCTAAGACTGCAGTTCCGTTAGAAATTACAGCAACCAAATTTCCTTTGGTAGTGTATTTATAAACATTTTTTTTATCCTTTTCTATTTCTAAACAAGGCTCTGCAACTCCTGGTGAATATGCTAAGGACAAGTCACGTTGCGTAGAATATCTTTTCGTAGGAACTACTTTGATTTTCCCTGGTTGCGGTTTAGCATGATATACAAGAGCTTCTCTCCTTTTACGTTCTTTGTTGCTCATATTTTTTCTTTAGATACGAAATGCAAATGTAGCATTTTTGAGAGAAAGGAAAGTAAGAAAAAAGGTCATAGTATGTTAATTTCTATGACCTTCTGAAAACATAAACTATCCTAAATTGATCTTTCCCCGCTAATTTATTTGATAGTTTTAAGTTCTCAACTTAAAAAATAGCATTCAATACCATCTATACATATATTCAAATACCTAGTATAATCTAGCAACTTTATATTCTACATCACAACCTTGAAAACATCCAATAATTGTATATTTTCTTAAGGTTCTTCCACGCTCCGTTATCTTATTAGATGTGCATCTTGCAAACCTTCTTTTTCCTTAGAATTAATTTTACATTTTTTTGCATATTAAAATTATTAACAACCCAAACACCTTACTGTTAACCAGTAAACACAATACACATTGCCAATACAGAATACTCTATTTCATATCTACTATATTTTCACAATAAAATATCTTGAAAAGTTGAAATAGAAATTGTTTTCTATGCTACTATTGCTTAGTCTAAGAAATCTGTAAAGTAAAATCATATATGAAGTATACAAAAGAGAAGTGGGTAAAAATCTAATCCATTTTAGCATGACTTCAACAACAATGCCCTCACATAGTTGAGTGATATACTATCTATGATTAAAAGTAATCATCTTGAAAGTTAAATCAATAATTGAAAGCTTCTAATTTTTTACTGAAAAGCTCATAAAGTATTTTTCTTCAAAATACTTGCAACAACAAACACATCCATATTTTTACTTTCCAAAGCAACAGCAAAACCCTTTCATAATACTTATATGCTCCACCTTAATTCCTCAAATCTAAATATATGCGATCAACTGCATTGATAATTATATTTTGAGTTAGATCATGCTATGATATTTTCAATCAACAATATATTTATAAGATTAATATCACTATCAATTATTTGTTGAATTTGATCTATACAATTAACTTCAAATCATATAATATCCCAATAATATGTTCCTATGCTAAGGGTCATTTCATTTTCTTCTTTTACTCTCAAAACTTTGCTAGGAGCTTACTTCTTACAAGTAAAAAGAAGTAATTAAGAAATAAAAATTATTAAAAGGTGTTTATTGAATGAAATATGTCATTTTTCGCTATGTGAATACGAAGATTTTTTTCGATTTAACAATTTCCCTAAAGTTGAGGAATTCAAATAACAAAATAAAGAAAGATAAAGCTCTTCATAAAATGTATAGCGTTTTACATTTCGAGCTAAAAAGTACTTAATATAAAATGCAAAAATATGCAATAGTCAATTAAAATTTGCTATTTTTCTGTTTTTAAGAAGTTAATATTCCGAACCAAGCCAGCATATTTTGTACGCTTAACTGCAGATTTACGAAAGATTTCACTGAAGACTTCGTGAGTAATTTCTTCCCATTCTTTTTTAGACATGGACAATAATTCAGGGTGTGGATTGAACAATGGTTCATTATGTGGTTTTGAGAAACGATTCCACGGGCATACATCTTGACAAACATCGCAACCAAACATCCAATCATCAAATTGTCCTTGTACATGCGTTGGGATTTCGTTTTTGAGTTCGATGGTGAAATAAGAAATACATTTGCTTCCATCGACCACATAAGGCTCTACAATGGCTTGTGTTGGACAAGCATCGATACAAGCAGTACAACTTCCACAGTGATCTGTGACTGGCGAATCGTATTCAAGTTCTAAATCAATGATGAGTTCTGCAATGAAATAAAAAGAACCTACTTTTTGCGTGAGTAGATTGCTGTGCTTTCCAATCCAACCCAATCCACTTTTTGCTGCCCAAGCTTTGTCTAACACAGGCGCAGAATCTACAAATGCTCTTCCTGAAACTTCTCCGATTTCATCTTGAATGAAGTTGAGCAAGTGTTTTAATTTGTCTTTAATCACAAAATGATAATCCATTCCATAGGCATACTTGGAAATTTTTGGAGCTTCTGCATCTTTTTGTGTTTCGGATGGATAGTAATTTAATAGTAAAGACACTACCGATTTTGAATCTTCCACCAATTTCGTTGGATCGAGTCGCTTATCGAAATGATTTTCCATGTATTTCATTTCGCCATGCATGTTTTTATTGAGCCAAGCTTCTAATCGCGGCGCTTCTTCTTCAAGAAATGCTGCTTTTGAAATTCCACAAGACAGAAAACCTAAGCGTTTTGCCTCAGCTTTGATGAGTTCTGTATGTTTTTGTGTTGAATTCAAGGAGTCCTTTTTGTAAATTTCAGCGTAAGATTGATTGGTTTTAATGTGATTAGCGGCGCAACTTCTACTTTTTCTTGATCCGTTTCTATGTGATATTTTTTAAGCATTTCATACACTGTTAACATCATTTCATAGAGCGCAAAACCATTTCCAATACACATTCTTGGTCCAGCTCCAAAAGGAAAGTAATAACCCGCAGTTTCTTTTCGGTGTTCGTCTGAGAAACGCTCTGGTTTAAATTCATCTGGGTTTTTCCAGTATTTTTCGTTTCTATGTAATTCGTAAAAAGAAATTCCGATCATGGTTCCTTTTTTTATATGATAGTCTGCAAACGAATCGTCTTCTATCGCCACTCTATCAGTAATCCAAGCTGGCGGATACAATCGCATGGATTCTTCAACACAGTTTTTTACATAGTTGAGTTTTGCAATTTTTTCCATCGGCGGCAAATCATCATCAATAGCTTCAAATTCTAACAAGGCTTTTTGATATACTTCAGGATTTTTTGCGATCAAATGAAACGTAAATGTAAGTGCATTAGCGGTAGTTTCGTGCCCAGCTACAAAGAAGATCAAGATTTCGTCAATTAATTGCTCATTGGTCATCGATGTTCCATCATCTTCATATTTCGCTTTGAGCAACATGTCTAATAAGTCATCATTTCCTTATTGGAAGCGCGACGTTCATCGATAACTTTATTGATAATTTCGCGACTTTCTTCTACTAGTTTTAAATGCTTTTTTACCAAACCACTGATTACGTACCACCATTTTTTATGCGGTTGTCGAATTTCACGAATGATAAAATCCTGCAATGTTTCTATGATATCCTGCAAACGATGCATGGTGGTATCGTCTGAAGAATAGTTGAATAGTGATTTTGCCACCACATGAAACGCCAATTCATTCATGATTGGATACGAATCGATACTTTTATTTTCTGGAAGATTCTCGATTTGCTTTTCGATAGTTCTTTCCATGATTGCCACTAGTTTTTGCAGCTTTTCTTTATGGAATGCAGGCTGAATGAGTCGTCGCTGTTTTAACCAATAATCTCCACTGGAAGTCAACAACCCCTTTCCAACGTACTTTGATAAGAATTTTGTTTGAATTTTGGACTTGTTATAGTTTCGATGATTTTTTCGCAGTAGATGTTTTGTAATTTCAGCATCTCGTGTTAACATTACTGTATTCGCAAATGGCGGCTTAATTGCAAACGAACCTCCATGTTTTTGAAAACCATCTTTATGAAATGGAATTGGGTTTCTAGTAATTGACGATGATTTTAGAAACAACTTGAAAAACGGAATCTTATTTGGGTATTTGTACATCTTGGTGTTAGGTGTTTGGTCGCTACGCTCCTTTATTTGTCTGCTTGTTGATTCGCTAATTTGTTATTCAAAAAATCTTTTCCATCTAAAATTCTTCATTAACAATTCCGCGTTTTAGAATAATCCTCCTTGAATTCCGCCTTTAACTCTTCCTAGATGTTTGTATGCCAATTCTGTGACTTCTCTTCCTCTTGGTGTTCGTATAATGAATCCTTGTTGAATAAGAAATGGTTCGTATACTTCTTCGATGGTTTCACCACTTTCAGATACTGCTGTTGCCAAGGTTGTGATTCCGACTGGTCCACCTTTAAATTTATCTATAATTGTTGATAGAATTCTATTATCCATTTCATCCAATCCATAGGCATCCACATTTAAGGCTTTTAGGCTAAATCTTGCAATTTCGATATCAATGGTACCATTTCCTTTGATTTGGGCAAAATCGCGCACTCTACGCAGTAATGCATTGGCAATACGTGGTGTTCCGCGACTTCTTCCTGCAATTTCTATAGCAGCTTCCATACTAATAGGAACATTTAATATTTGAGCACTTCGTTGTACGATAGTTGACAATAATTCTGTTGAATAATATTGTAATCGACTAGCGATTCCAAAACGTGCACGCATTGGCGCTGTAAGCAATCCTGAACGTGTCGTAGCTCCAACTAATGTAAAAGGATTCAAATTGATTTGAACAGTTCTGGCATTTGGTCCAGATTCGATCATGATATCAATCTTATAATCTTCCATCGCCGAATAGAGATATTCTTCCACAATGGGACTGAGACGATGTATTTCATCAATAAATAATACATCACGTTCATCAAGATTGGTTAGCAATCCAGCTAAATCTCCTGGCTTATCTAATACAGGACCTGAAGTAACCTTAATACTTACACCAAGCTCATTGGCTAATATATGGGCTAACGTAGTTTTTCCCAATCCCGGAGGACCATGAAATAACGTATGATCTAAGGCATCACCACGAAGATTAGCAGCCTGCACAAATACTTGAAGATTTTCTAGCACTTGATCTTGTCCTGTAAAGTCATCAAAGGATAGTGGACGTAATGCTTTTTCAATGTCTAATTCTTCGGATGAATAGTTCTGATTTGTAGGGTCTAAGTTATCATTCATTAAAACAAAGATAAAAAAGAAAAGCCTTTCTATGCAGAAAGGCTTTTTATTATTTGTAATCTCTTATAAGAGAGTTGTGATTTTTTAAGATCTTAATGGTGTAGTTCTTCTTCACCTTCTTTCATTGGTACTGTTTGAGGAACAAAATCTTCATCATGTCCTGGCTTGCTATAATCATAAGCCCAACGGTGTACATGAGGAATTTCTCCTGGCCAGTTTCCATGAATGTGCTCAACTGGAGTTGTCCATTCTAATGTATTGGATCTCCATGGATTTTGTGTTGCTTTCTTTCCGTAGAAAATACTACTAAAGAAGTTATACAAGAATACCAATTGGAAAACTCCTCCTATAATTGCAAATAGAGTAATGACCACATTCACATCTGCTAAGTCATCAAATAATGGGAATTCGGAATTTGTATAATAACGTCTTGGTAATCCTGCCATTCCAATGAAGTGCATTGGGAAGAATACTCCATACGCACAGACTGCTGTTACCCAAAAGTGAATATACCCTAAATTCTTATTCATCATTCTTCCAAACATTTTTGGGAACCAATGGTAAACTCCAGCAAACAGTCCGTACAATGCAGATATACCCATTACTAAGTGGAAATGCGCTACTACAAAGTATGTATCATGAACGTTGATATCTAATGTACTATCACCTAAAATAATACCTGTTAATCCTCCAGTAATGAATGTAGATACTAATCCAATAGAGAATAACATTGCAGGGTTCATCTGTAAGTTTCCTTTCCAGAGTGTGGTAATATAGTTAAATGCTTTTACAGCGGATGGTATTGCAATTAATAATGTTGTGAACGTAAATACAGACCCTAGGAACGGATTCATTCCTGAGATAAACATGTGGTGACCCCATACAATTGTTGATAAAAATGCAATTGCCAAAATTGAGGCAACCATGGCTCGATATCCAAAAATTGGCTTTCGCGAGTTGGTGGCTATAATTTCGGAGGTAATCCCTAAAGCTGGAAGTAATACAATATATACTTCAGGATGACCTAAGAACCAGAATAGGTGTTCAAACAAAACTGGGGACCCTCCTTGATAATGCAAAACTTCTCCTTGTATAAATATGTCTGATAGATAGAAGGATGTTCCGAAACTTCTGTCAAAAACTAATAATAAGGCTGCGGATAATAATACTGGAAACGATATAACACCAATGATTGCTGTTACGAAGAATGCCCAGATTGTTAATGGCAATCTTGTCATCGACATTCCTTTTGTTCTGAGGTTGATTACCGTAACAATATAGTTTAATGACCCTAGTAAGGACGATGCAATAAATATCGACATAGACACTAACCATAATGTCATTCCTAAACCTGATCCTGGAATTGCTTCTGGCACAGCACTTAATGGAGGATAAATTGTCCACCCTGAAGATGCAGCTCCACCTTCAACAAATAATGATAATACCATGATTACACTTGAAATAAAGAATAACCAATACGACACCATGTTTAGGAATCCAGAAGCCATATCACGTGCTCCAATTTGCAACGGGATTAAAAGGTTACTAAACGTACCACTTAATCCTGCTGTCAGTACAAAGAATACCATGATGGTACCGTGAATTGTGACTAAGGCTAAGTATTTATCAGCACTTAGTACTCCATCTGGTGCCCAATTTCCTAAGAATATTTCAAAGATTGTGAATGATTCTTTTGGCCATGCAATTTGCATACGGAAAAATATAGACATCATGATCCCTATAACTCCCATAATGATACCTGTAATTAAGTACTGCTTGGCAATCATTTGTGATCCTGACTAAATATATATTTAGTAATGAATGTCTCTTTATGATGATGTCCGTGATCGTGTCCGTGATCTTTTGCGTGTAATGCTTCTGCTGACATATCTATATATTATATCTTTTAATTATTTCTTTAACTATTTCTTATTTTCCGAAAGTTTCTTGTGCTGCAATCCACTTATCGTAGTCTTCTTGGCTTTCCACTATCACTTTCATCTGCATGTTGTAGTGAGATTCACCACAGATTTTATTACATAATAAAAGGAAATCAAACTCATAAGGCTCTAAAGCTTCTTCACCTTTTGCTGCCAATTCTTTACTTTTTGCTGCTCTAATTGAATTGATACGACTTACCTTATTCACAATCTTAGGTGTTTCGCGCATTTCTGCAGTCGTTTTTGTAGGCGTCATAGCAAATTCGGTAATCATACCGGGAACACAGTTCATTTGCATTCTAAAGTGCGGCATGTAAGCAGAGTGTAATACGTCTTGCGAACGCATTTTGAAAACTACTTTTCTACCAACTGGTAAATGAAGTTCTTGAGTGATAATATCATCCTGTGCATATTTATCTTCTCTGTCTAACCCTAAGATGTTTGGATTATCACCTAAGTCAATTAAACGTACATTTGCTTTCCCTAAAACATTATCTTCTCCAGCATATCTGGCTTTCCAGTTAAACTGTTGTGCATATAATTCTACTACAATTGGATCATCATCCATGTTCACATCCATGATTTCATTCCAAGTGAATAATCCGTAAAGAATTAAACCTGCTAATGTAATTACTGGAATGATTGTCCAAATAAATTCTAATTTATCGTTATCAGCATAGTATAATGCTTTTCTTCCTTTTTCACCTCTGTATTTGTAAGCAAAATAGTGTAATAAAGCTTGGGTAACCGTTTGAACGAAGAAGATTAATACCATTGATATAATCATCAAAGTATCTACACTTGATCCGTGTTCAGAAGCGGAGTTTCCGATTAGTGGCAAATCTCCCCATTTCCAGAAAGAAATTATTGTGATTGCATATATGAACATCAAGAATCCCATCATAAGGTATCCATTGATGTTATTATCCTTGTCATTCGCTACTTGAGAATTATCAGCTTTCGCTTGTGATAAGTCAAATATCTTCGTCAACTGCCAAATTGCGATTGCAATTAGGATAAGTACTAAAAACGTTAGTAAACCAGTAGTCATCTTATTTTATACTGTTTTGAAATTAATTAATAATGAAATTGTTTACTTTCTTCAATAAACGGATTTCGTTTTGCCAATAATGGTTTCTTCGTCAATGTTGTAAATACAACAAAGATGAATAATCCTAGGAATAATAATACTGCACCTATTTCAGCTATTCCAAGTGACCAGTTTGGCCCTACCGTTGCAGGCATAACCATGTTGAACACATCTATATAGTGACCGAATAGAATTACAATTCCAGCGATTACAATAATCCAATTTAATCTCTTGAAATCACTATTCATTAAGATTAACAATGGGAATATTAAGTTTAATGCTAACATTCCAAAGAAAGGCAACGTATAGTCATCAATTCTTGTAATGAAGTATGTAACTTCTTCTGGAATGTTTGAGTACCAGATTAACATGAATTGAGAGAACCATAAATATGTCCAGAAAATACTAATACCGAACATGAATTTTGCTAAATCGTGTAAATGACTATCATTTACTTGCTCTAGATATCCTTTTGACTTAAGGTATATTGTAATTAATGCGATTACTGTGATTCCTGATACGAACATGCTCGCAAATACGTACCATCCAAATAATGTACTAAACCAGTGGTGATCAAATGACATGATCCAATCCCATGACATCATAGATTCAGAGATTAAGAATAATACCAAGAATACTGCAGCTAATCTGAAGTTTTTCTTGAAGTTACTATTATCATTTGACTCATCTTGACGAGATGAAAAACGTCTAGACAATACACTATATGCAATCCAAATGGAACTATAAATTACAGCTCTAATAATGAATCCAGTTCCATTTAGCCAACCGCTTTTTCCAACAGTTAATTTATCATAGTTCTCACTAGCTGGGTCTAATAAGCTAGGCTCCATCCAGTGGAATAAGTGATTAAAATGCATTACAGATAGAACAATTAATAACACTACGGTAATTGTTCCTGGAATAATATAAGCACCAATCCCCTCCATGACTCTAAATAATAATGGGGACCAACCTGCTTGCGCTGCACGTTGAATAGCATAGAATGCTAGTACTCCAAGTGCAATCATCATAAAGAAAAAGGCTGCTACATATACTGCTGCCCAAGGCTTATTTTGCAATTGTGTTAATTTGTGTGCATCGTGCTTTGCAGAATCATGATGTCCTCCTGCTTCACTACCATGTCCTGTAGCATGTGCTGCGTCAGTTTTTTGCTGATCGTGATGTGCTGTTTTACCATCATCATGTTTTGCTTCTCCATGACCACCATGATGTCCATGTGCTGCTTCCATTGCCTTCATATCTTCTACTGAACCGGGCACGTTAAGGAAACTGAATCCTACCATGATTGCTCCAAGTGCAAATGAAATGATTGCGAAAAGTCTTAATCTATTTGAAAACGTATACATTGTATATAATTCTATATCGTTATTGGTCTTATTTTAATTCAGATTTCAATTTTAATACGTGCTGTACTACTTGCCAGCGTTCTTTCGCATCTAATTGATTTGCGTGAGATCCCATGTTATTTTTACCATACATTAGAACATGATAAATACTCCCTTCAGTAATTGCTCTTGCTGGGTCATTGTATTTAGGAATTCCCAAGAATTTTTCACGCTTAACTAAAGTTCCTTGTCCATCACCTTTATTCCCATGACATACTGCACAATAGATTCCATAAAGCTCTTTCCCTGCTGCTAAATTAACTTCATTCGTTGGCATTGGATTTAACAACTCAGCTTTCGCGGCTTCATAACCTTCATTCGTATTGTCATATTCATAAGGCATCCAACCCCTCTTAATTGTTCCGTCTGCTGGAATTTGTGCTTCCATTTTGTTTTCGAATCCTCCGTAAGGCACGCCATCAACTTCTTGATAAGCTTCATATCCTACAGACTCATACATATTTGGAAAATACTGATAGTTTGGCTGTGATTTATCAAAGCATGAAGTCATAAGCAATGCTGCTCCAAATACGACTCCTATTTTTATAAGGCTCTTCATAATTCTTATTAGTGCTTTTCTGTAACTTTAATTTCTGTAGCACCTGTTTCTTCTAAAAGTGCTATTAACTCTTCTTCATTTCCATGAACAGAAACTTCCATTAAGAAGTGATCATCTGTTGTTCTTGGATCTGGGTTTTCAGCTTCTTTGAATGGCCATAATTTACTTCTTAAATAAAAAGTAATTACCATTAAGTGAGCAGCAAAAAATACTGTCATTTCAAACATAATTGGCACGAATGCTGGCATGTTTTCTAAGAAACTAAAACTTGGTTTTCCTCCAATGTTTTGTGGCCAATCAACAATCATGATATAATACATCATGGTTACTGCAACTGATAATCCAACACATCCATACATAAATGCTGTAATGGCAAGTCGCGTAGGCGCTAATCCCATAGCTTTGTCTAGTCCGTGCACAGGAAATGGCGTGTACACTTCTTCGATATGATGATTTTCTTGACGAACTTTTTTCACTGCTGACATTAGCACATCATCATCAATATACATTGCTTGTATTACTTTACTACTCATGATTACCGTCTCTTAATTTTTTATATTTTTCTCCTGATGATTTTAAGATTGATTTTACTTCCGCCTGTGCAATTACAGGGAATGTTCTAGAGTATAACAAGAACAATACAAAGAAGAAACCGATCGTACCAATGAATATTCCAATATCTACAAATGTTGGTGAGAACATTGTCCATGAAGATGGAAGGTAATCTCTGTGTAATGATGTTACGATAATTACGAAACGCTCAAACCACATTCCAATATTTACAACAATAGAGATTATGAAAGAGAACATGATACTTGTTCTTAATTTCTTAGACCACATAAATTGTGGAGAAAATACATTACATGTCATCATTGCCCAATATGCCCACCAGTAAGGACCAGTTGCCCTGTTTAAGAATGCATTTTGTTCGTATTCTACTCCTGAGTACCATGCGATGAATAATTCCGTGATATATGCACATCCTACGATAGAACCAGTAATCATAATTACGATGTTCATCAATTCGATGTGTTGTAATGTAATATAGTCTTCCATATTACATACTTTTCTCATAATAATCAATAAGGTATTTACCATGGCAAATCCTGAGAAAATAGCTCCTGCCACGAAATATGGAGGGAAAATTGTGGTATGCCATCCTGGAATAACTGATGTTGCGAAGTCAAACGATACAATCGTGTGTACAGAAAGTACTAATGGTGTTGCTAGACCTGCAAGTACCAATGATACTTCTTCAAAACGTTGCCAGTCTTTAGCGCGTCCACTCCATCCAAAACTTACCAAACTGTATATTTTCTTTTGGAAAGGCTTCACTGCTCTATCTCTAATCATTGCGAAATCTGGAAGTAAACCTGTCCACCAGAATACTAATGATACAGATAGATACGTAGAAATCGCGAATACATCCCAAAGTAAAGGTGAGTTAAAGTTTACCCAGAGCGATCCAAATTGGTTTGGAATTGGCAGTACCCAATATGCTAACCAAGGACGCCCCATGTGAATGATTGGGAATAATCCTGCTTGCACTACCGAGAAGATAGTCATTGCTTCCGCAGAACGGTTAATTGCCATTCTCCATTTTTGACGGAAAAGTAAAAGTACGGCAGAAATCAGTGTTCCTGCGTGACCAATACCTACCCACCAAACGAAGTTTGTAATATCCCAAGCCCAACCAACGGTTTTGTTAAGACCCCAAACTCCAATTCCTGTAGAGATTGTATAAATGATACATCCAATTCCCCAAAGGAATGCTACCAAAGCAATTGAGAATACTATCCACCATTGCTTATTTGCTTTTCCTTCGACTGGAGCTACGATATCAAGAGTCACATCATGATATGATTTATCTCCAGTTACTAAGGGTTTTCTTATAGGTGCTTCGTAATGCGACGCCATAATCAGTTTATAATTGTTTCTTATTAATTATTTTTTATGCTTCTTTTGTGTTTCTCACTTTTACGTGATACTGTACATTTGGTTTTGTTCCTACATGCTCTAGCAAGTGATACATACGATCATCCTCATGCAATTCTGCAACTTTTCCAGACTTATCATTTAAATCACCAAATACCATTGCACCTGAGCTACATGCAGCAGAACAAGCCGTTTGGAATTCACCATCTTTAATCTGGCGTCCTTCACGTTTTGCATCCAAGATTGTTTTTTGTGTCATTTGAATACACATAGAGCATTTTTCCATAACTCCTCTTGAACGTACAACTACATCAGGGTTTAATACCATACGACCTAAGTCATCATTCATGTAGTAATCAAACTCATCATTCTTATTGTATAAGAACCAGTTGAAACGACGTACTTTGTATGGACAGTTGTTTGCACAGTAACGCGTACCTACACAACGGTTATATGCCATGTGGTTTTGACCTTGACGTCCGTGTGATGTTGCCGCTACTGGACAAACTGTTTCACATGGTGCGTGGTTACAGTGCTGACACATTACTGGCTGGAAAGCTACTTGAGGATTCGCTGCTGGATTTTCCATTTCAAGGAATCCACCAAGAGAACCATTGTCTCCAAACAATCCGCTCATATTATCTTTTTTCTCAACATCACCTTCAAAAGTATCTGCTGACGAATAGTATCTATCAATACGCAACCAATGCATATCTCTACTTCTCCTTACTTCTGTTTTACCTACAACAGGCACATTGTTTTCAGCATGACACGCAATTACGCATGCTCCACATCCTGTACAGGCATTTAAGTCGATAGCTAAGTTGAAGTGATGACCAATTGAACGATCGAATGTAGCCCACATATCCGCTTTAGGATCTGTAGCGTCAATCATTTCATGATCTCTAGACACATGTGGAGGAATATTCCATCCGTGCTTTTTATGATCTTTCTTATACGTATTGAAAATTTCTAAAGTTGTTTCTCTAACGATATCTCCTCTACCCATTAAGGTATTGTGCAACTGCACACAAGCAAACTCATGTTCTCCACCTGCGCCTTCAACAGAAACATCTTGAACATTATTGAAGTTATTGTATAATTTATATGCATTTACTCCAGTTTGCATTTCTTTTTTGATGCCAGCTTTTTTACCGTATCCTAATGCTAAACCAACAGTTCCTGGTGCTTGTCCTGGTTGAATAATTACTGGGACTTGCAAATCGACTCCATTAACGGTAATTTTTGCATAAGAACCATTTAAACCTCCATTTGCAACATTCCAGTTTTTCAAATTGTTAGCTGTTGCATCTACTTGAGAAACTGTTAAATAGTTATCCCAAGAAGCTCTTGTGATTGGATCAGGAAACTCTTGCAACCAAGGATTATTTGCTTGCTGTCCATCTCCCATTCCTGTTTTGGTGTATAATACTAACTCCATTCCTGAAGCTTGTGCGGTACCTGCTAATTTTCTTGCTTGCGCTGAAGCATCGACTGCAGGAGCTTCTACTAATTCCTCTCCTTCATTTTCTACAGCTGCCGCATCAGCTTGTTCCATAGCTTCACTTGCTTCTTCTGCTAAGCTAACTGTTGCTGTAGTTTTGAACACTCCATCATGCACTGCTTGATTCCATGATTTTCCACCTAGAATATCAGCAGCCCATGTTTCTTTTAAGTATTCGTAATATGCTTTGTCATTTCCAGTCCACTTTAATAAAGCATCTTGAAATTGTCTTGTGTTAAATAACGGACGAATTGTAGGCTGTGTTATGCTGTAGTGACCTTTTTTTATCTCTACATCTCCCCAAGATTCTAAATAATGTGGGGCCGCAGCTACATATTTTGTATTTAATGCAGTTTCATCTTCTTTTAATGTAAATGTTACCGCTAAATCTAATCCTTTTAAGCTTTGTGCAAATTCTTCTCCATTTGCTAAGGTATATACAGGATTTACTCCTGCCATAATGATTCCGCCAACTGCACCTGATTTTACATCATTAACCAGTTTTGCCACAGCCTTATCATTTCCTTGTCTTATTTTACGTGGCGCCTCTTTATCGAATGCTTCACTTGCAATTACTTCGTTAAGTGCTAATATTAAACTTTGCGCATCCACATCATTGATTCCAGATACTACAACTGCTTTTGAACCAGCTTGCTTAATTTGACCAACAGCACTTTTGATAGCATTTTCGGCATAGTCAGACAATTGTCTTCCTGAAACAGAAACTCCAGTTACACCTGCATAGATTTTTGCTAAGGCAACTTTTTGATCCGCTGTTGATAATGGCACACGCTTATCAGCATTTGCTCCAGATAATGTCATGTTCGATTCAAACTGAACGTGTCTTGACATTTTTTTGTGGTGCTTTTTACCATGAGGAATTCTTCCTTTCGCATACCCATCATCATATCCTCCACCTTGCCAGTCTCCTAAGAAATCAGCTCCAACAGAAACAATCACTTCTGCTTTTGAGAAATCATAATCAGCCAATCCTCTTTCACCATACTTAGCTTCAAACGCATCTAAAGCAGTTGATTCAGAGACAGCGTCGTATACTACATGATTTACATTACCATACTTTGCTTTGAACTCTCCTACTAATTTAGATACTGAAGGACTTGCAAAAGTTTGAGTAAGTAAAACAATTTGTTTACCAGAAGCACTGATTTGATTTAATTTTTCACCAATTTCCGCATCAAACGTTTCCCAAGAAGCATCTTTACCATCTATTTTCGGACCTTTCACTCTCATGCTATCATACAAAGATAATACAGATGCATGAACTCTTGCATTTGCACTTCCTTTAGTAACAGCCTCCTTGTTGTTTTCTACTTTGATTGGACGACCTTCTCTCGTTTTAATTAAGATACTAGCAAAATCATATCCATCTGCAATTGTAGTTGCATAGTAGTCCGCAACGCCAGGAATTATCATTTCTGGCTGCACCACATAAGGTATAGATTTGATTACAGGTCCTTCACAGGCTGCCAATGTAGCTGCAGCCGTACTAAAACCAACGTATTTAAGAAAGTCTCTACGAGAAGTTGAAGAAGACTCTAATGTCTCTTTATCTCCTAAGAATTCATCTACAGGAACCTCTTCTACAAACTCATTCTGTCTAAGTGCCTCAACAATAGAACTTTTCTCATTAAGCTCCTCAACACTTTTCCAGTATTTCTTGTTTGATGCCATATTATATATATAAAATTAGCTTCTTGATTAATATTAATAGTGACATTTACCACATTCTAAGGCACCCATCTTAGCTGCTTTGAATGTTTCAACACCATATTTATCTTTTAACTGCTCGTGAATTTTTTCGTAATAAGCATTTCCTTTGAAATTCACATCTGTTTCTCTGTGACAGTTGATACACCAACCCATTGTTAACGGCGAATGCTGCTCAACAATTTCCATTTCTTGAATTTCCCCGTGACATGTTTGACAATCAACTCCAGCTACAGAAACGTGTTGCGAGTGATTAAAATATACAAAATCAGGTAAATTGTGAATTCGAATCCATTTTACTGGCTTAGGCTCATTCACATAATCTTGTTGTGCTGGATCCCAACCTACAGCATTATATAGTTTTTGAATTTCTTTATTGTAGTCAACCCCATACTTAGTGATACCTTCTTGCTGAACTTCATCTGCAACTTGAGCAATATTCTTGTGACAGTTCATACAAACATTTAAAGATGGAATTCCTGAGTGTTTACTTACTCTTGCAGAAGAGTGACAATATTTACATTCAATTTTATTATCACCTGCGTGAATTCTGTGTGAGTAATGGATTGGCTGTATTGGTTGATATCCTTGATCAACTCCCACTTGCATGAAATACCCATACGCAAAATACGCTGCTCCCAACATGAAGAAGATTACAGCTACAATTACTAAGAACTGATTTTGAACAAATACTTTCCAAAGTGAAGGCTTTTTAACTTCTTCTTCAAGATTTAACGTTCCGTTGGCCACAGCAAACTTACGCAATGTCTTGTTCACTAAGAACAACCCTAGTGCCAATAGTCCAAATAAAACAATCAGCGCGATTAAGACAACTTGTGTAGAAAATCCTCCTCCAGAAGTTTTTTCATCTGGGCCAACAATAGGCTTTGGAGGTGTCGGTTTTAGTTGCGCCGTATACGCTAAAATATTATCGATATCCTCATTTTTCAATGTAGGAAACGCCGTCATTTGACTTTTCTTATTTTCCTCAAACACTTTTACAGCGTACGGATCTCCTGATTTAATCAATGCTGAACTATTCCTAATCCACTTGTATAACCATTCACGATCTAAACCTTCATTTTCTGCTAAACGTGCTTCCACACCTCTTAACGCAGGACCTGTCGACTTGCTATCAAGTTTGTGACAAGCAGCACAGTTTGCATTAAACAAAGCTTTACCCGCTGCGACTGCTGCATCGTCTTGAGCAAACGCAGATGTCGAAAATACTAGCATTAGCGCTAGCGCGGCTCCTAAAATTCTTGAAATTGAATTGCGGTGATTCACCTTTTTCATATCTTAATGTCTTCTTAATTTGACACGATTTTTCTAAATAATTTTTAACTTAGTAGATCATGCTTGTTCCAAATTTGAGCAAAAATACAAATCGCGGTGAATTTGCGAAATTATAGTGAACTCTTAATTTGTAATTTATAGTTATTCTAAATAAGATTTTAGCATGTTAGTTCGTTAGGTTATTTTACATTTGTATAAAATTGTATTCATTATGAGATTTTTAGCTTTAAAAAGACGTTATATCTTAATTGTTTCAGCATTTTTTTGTGCTGGATTTGCATTTGCCCAACAAGGAGAAATCAACATCTCCAAAGACCCAAAAATTGATAAATTACTTACATATCAGAAAGAAATTAACCAAGAAACGGATAATGACAATCGTTTAAAGATTCAAATCTTTAATGGAAACCTTCGAAATGCAGAAAAAGCGAAGTCAAAATTCGAAAAAGAATATAAAGAAATTACTCCTGCAACTATTAAGTTTGAGACTCCAAATTATAAGGTTTGGGTTGGAAATTACAGAACACGATTAGAAGCAGAGCGATACTTAGCACAAGTAAAGGAAACGTTTCCTAATGCGTTTGTTTTTACACCAAAAAATAAGAAAAAGAAAAAGTAATATTTACAGCTTATTAGACATAAAAAAAGGATCGCAAATGCGATCCTTTTTCTTTATGTGTATATGATATTTATTTCAGCTTTTTCTTCACTGCAACTTCTTGGAATGCTTCTACAATATCACCTTCTTTAATGTCATTATAGTTCTTGATTTGCAATCCACAGTCATATCCTTTACTCACTTCTTTTACGTCGTCTTTAAAACGTTTTAAAGAAGCCAATTCTCCTGTAAAGATTACTACTCCATCACGGATTAATCGGATATTAGAGTTTCTAAAGATTTTACCATCTGTCACCATACATCCTGCAATGGTACCAATTTTAGAAATCTTGAATGTTTCTCTAATTTCAGCATTACCTGTGATCTCCTCTTTCATTTCAGGAGATAACAATCCTTCCATGGCATCTTTCACATCATTGATAGCATCATAGATAATTGAATATGTTCTGATATCGATTTCTTCTTTATCAGCAACTATTCTTGCATTACCAGCTGGACGCACATTAAATCCAATGATAATTGCATCAGAAGCACTTGCTAATAACACATCACTTTCTGTAATAGCTCCAACTCCCTTATGAATAATTTTCACTTCAATCTCTTCCGTAGATAGTTTTTGGAATGAATCTGTTAAGGCTTCAACCGAACCATCCACATCACCTTTAAGAATGATATTTAACTCTTTAAAGTCCCCAATTTTGATTCTTCTACCAATATCAGATAAAGTAGTTCTACGCTGCGTTCTTACAGATTGCTCTCTTAATAATTGTGTACGTTTTGCAGCAATTTGTTTTGCATCTTTTTCATCCTCAAAGACATTAAACTTATCACCTGCTTGCGGCGCACCATCTAAACCAAGAATTGAAACTGGCGTTGAAGGATTGGCAGTTTTAATCTTATTACCACGCTCATCAAACATCGCTTTGATTTTTCCACTATGCTTTCCAGCCAATAGATAATCTCCAATTTTTAAGGTACCATTTTGAACAAGAATTGTAGACACATATCCACGTCCTTTATCCAAGAATGCTTCCACAACTGTTCCTACAGCATTTTTATCAGGATTTGCTTGCAACTCTAATAATTCTGCCTCAAGCAACACTTTTTCTAATAATTCATCAACACCTAAACCAGTTTTTGCAGAGATGTCATGCGACTGGATTTTTCCTCCCCAATCTTCTACCAACAAGTCCATTGCTGCTAGTTTCTCTTTTATCTTATCAGGATTAGCCGTTGGCCTATCTATTTTGTTAATTGCAAATACAATTGGAACTCCAGCCGCTTGTGCGTGACTGATCGCCTCTTTTGTTTGCGGCATTACATCATCATCGGCAGCAATTACAATAATTGCAATATCTGTTACCTGCGCACCACGTGCACGCATCGCCGTAAAAGCCTCGTGACCTGGCGTATCTAAGAATGTAATTCGCTGACCACTATCTAACTGCACTCCATATGCTCCAATGTGCTGTGTAATTCCTCCAGATTCACCCGCAATTACATTTTCTTTACGAATGTAATCCAACAAGGAAGTTTTACCATGATCTACGTGACCCATTACCGTAACGATTGGCGCTCTTGGCGATAAATCTTCTGGCGCATCTTCTTCTTCTTGAATCGCCTCTTCAATATCAGCTGCTACGAAATCTACTGTAAATCCGAATTCCTCTGCAACAATTGATAAAGTATCTGCATCTAAACGTTGGTTCATAGTTACCATGATTCCCAACATCATACATTTAGAGATGATATCATTGATTCCAACATCCATCATCGTAGCAAGCTCACCAACAGTTACAAATTCTGTTGCTTTTAAAATCTTGCTTTCTGCTGCTTGTTGCTCTAAATCTTGCTCTGTTTTTTGCCTACGAACATCACGCTTGTCTCTACGGTATTTAGCCCCTTTAGATTTGTTGGTTTTACCTTGAAGTTTTTCAAGTGTTTCACGTACTTGTTTTTGTACTTCTTCTTCTGTAGGCTCTACTTTAACTACAGGTGGTTTGCGGTTTCCACCTCTTCGGTTTCCTCCACGATTTCCTCCACCTTTGTTTCCTCCATATCGGTTATTTCCTCCTTGGCGGTTATTGTTATTGTTGTTATTGTTTCCTCCAGGACCTTTAGAAATACGTTTACGTTTCTTTCTTTTATCTGCTTCAGATTCTTTTTTAGAATCCTCCTTTTTCTTTTTAGTCTTATTGAACTGCGTTAAGTCAATTTTTTGACCAGTCATCTTTGGACCTGTAAGTTTTTGATACTTTGTCTCAATTACTTTCTTTTCAGGCTCTGCAGGCACTTGTGACTGTTCTTGCTTTGCCACAGGTTTCTGTGCAGCTTTTTCTACAGCCTTTTCAACAGGCTTGGGCTTTTGCTCAATTTTTTGAACAGGTTTCGGCTTAGAGAATTTCGGCCTGTTTGAAATTGTTTCAGGTCGTTGTGGCTTTTTCTCGTTTTGAGAAGGCTTTGGTTTCTCTGGCTCTTTTTGCTCAACAGGCTTAGGCTTAGGCGCTTCTTGAACTTTTTGCCCAACAGGTTTTGGCGCTTCTGTAGCTTCTTTCTTTTCCGGAGACGATGTATCTTTTTGAGGGTTTAGATCTATTTTTCCAATCGTTTTCGGTCCAGATAAATTCGCTTTGGCGCGCACCACTTTTTCACGCTCTTCACGTAAACGTTGTGCTTCTTCTTGCTCTTTTACAAGCTGTTCTCGCAATGCTTCTTTCTCCTTCCTTTTCTCTTCTCCCAGCTCTTTGGAAGCTACTTTTTTACTCTTGTCAGTCTGAAAACCATCAAGTAACACGTTGTATATCTCTTGCGATATTTTAGTCGTAGGTCTTTTTTCCACAGAAAAACCTTTCTGCGTCAAGAAGTCGACAGCTCTATCGATCGAAATATTTAATTCGCGTAGTACTTTACTAAGCCTTATTTTGTTTTGTTCAGCCATAAGCTATTTTAAATTTTACCCTCTTTTTAAATAAAAAACTGCTTTCACTAATCTTCGAACTCTTCTTTTAGAATTCTAATTACTTCGCCAACAGTTTCTTCCTCTAAATCCGTTTGTTTTACAAGGAAGTCCATTTCTTGATCTAATACACTTTTAGCAGTATCTAAACCAATTTTCTTAAATTCTTCAATTACCCAAGCTTCAATTTCATCAGAGAATTCTGTTAATTCCACATCTTCTTCAACACCTTCACGATACACATCAATTTCGTATCCTGTAAGTTGTCCTGCCAATCTGATATTAAATCCTCCTTTACCGATTGCTTTTGAAACCTCTTCTGGTTTTAAGAACACTTCTACACGCTTTGTGTCTTCGTTAATTTTTAACGAACTCACTCTTGCTGGACTTAAGGCACGTGTTATATATAACTGCAAATTAGTCGTATAATTAATTACATCTATATTTTCGTTCCCTAACTCTCTCACGATCCCATGGATACGAGAACCTTTCATTCCCACACATGCTCCTACTGGATCGATCCTATCATCATAAGAATCTACAGCTACTTTTGCTTTTTCACCTGGAATTCTTACTACTTTTTTCACTGTTATTAATCCGTCAAAAACTTCAGGAATTTCTTGTTCAAATAATTTTTCCAAGAATTCTGGCGCTGTTCTCGACATGATAATCATAGGCTTATTTCCTTTTAAGTCTACTCTATCAATAATTCCTCTTACATTTTCTCCTTTACGGAAAAAGTCAGACGGAATTTGGTTTTCTTTTGGCAACACGATTTCATTTCCTTCATCATCTAACAGAATTACTGCTCTGTGCCTGATATGATGTACTTCTGCAGTATAAATGTCTCCTACTAAATCTTTAAATTGTTTATAGATCGTTGTATTATCGTGTTCGTGTATTTTTGAAATAAGGTTTTGACGTAGCGCTAAGATTGCTCTTCTCCCTAAGTCAACTAATTTTACTTCTTCAGACACATCTTCTCCAACTTCAAAGTCAGGCTCAATTTCTCTTGCCGCTGTTAACTCTATTTCTTGATTAGGATCTTCTACTTCTCCATCTGCTACTACGATTCTATTTCTCCAAATTTCTAAATCACCTTTATCGGGATTTATAATGATGTCAAAATTGTCATCTGATCCAAATTTCTTTTTTAATGCATTTCTAAAAACATCTTCTAATATCGCCATTAGCGTTACACGATCTATTAGCTTGTCGTCCTTAAATTCCGAAAACGACTCAATCAATGCTAGATTCTCCATGACATGTCTTTAATTAAAATGTTACCATAACTTTAGCTTTTACAATATTTTCATAAGGTATTTCTTGTTCTTTTTGAACCGTTACTTTACCTTTTCCAATGGGTTTTGGCTCACGCGCTTTCCATTGTAGTTTAATTTTTTCATCATCAGCAGCAACCAAAGTACCTTCTACTTTTGAACTGTTTTCAATGATGACTTCTAATTTTCTACCCACATTTTTCTTGTATTGACGAATGTGTGTAATTCCTTCCGAAATCCCAGAAGAATATACTTCTAGAGAAAAATCTTCTTCTTCTCTATCAAGGTTATGCTCAATGTGCCGACTTACTTTCATACAGTCGTTTAAGGTAACGCCGTTGTCACCGTCAATCACAATTACAATCTTGTTCCCAGGCTTAATTTCCTGAGAAATAAGAAACAACGAAGATTCTTCTTCTAATACTTCTTGTAATAAATCTGTAACTTTTTGTTTAAACATTTTTTTGTATGAAAAGAGGGGACTTATTGTCCCCTCATTTTTGTCTTTACTTCTTATAACGGTGCAAATATACACATTTTTTCTAATCTTAAAAACTATTCAACCAAAGGTTTTTATTTGTAACTTTAAAGAACATAAAAAATCTATTCTGAATGAAAAAAATTCTCCTTCCAACCGATTTTTCAGACCAAGCTGAATATGCTTTAAAAGTTGCTGCTTTTTTAGCTAAACAAAATGATGCAACCATCTACTTGATGCACATGTTAGAATTACCTTCACACTTTTTGTCAGGCGACACTAATTTAGATATTCCTGAACAACTTTTATTCATGAAAATTGCTCACGAACGTTTTGAAAAAACAATTGCTCAAGATTTCATGAAAGGTGTTAACGTAGAAATTACTGTAGAAACACACAAAGCATTTGACGGAATTACACAAGCAATTCGTCAACATGAAATTGACTTAGTAGTTATGGGATCAAGTGGCGCATCTGGTTTAAAAGAAATGTTTATAGGTTCAAATACTGAAAAAGTTGTGCGTACAGCGGATGCACCTGTATTAGTGATTAAGAATCAAATTGACAATTTTAACGTTAGCAATTTTGTGTTTGCATCTGATTTTTCTGAAGATCAAAAATTAGTATTTGAACAAGCTATTGATTTTGCTAATAATTTTAATGCAAAGCTTCACTTGTTGTTTGTGAATACTCCTAATCGATTTGTGACTACTGATGCTGCACAAAAGAAGATGAATGCTTTTATTGAGGAGTTTAATGAACTAGGTGATCATGAATTGCATATTTATAATGACAGTAAAATTGAAAGAGGAATTTTGAATTTTTCACGTTCTATCGATGCTGATTTGATTGGAATGAGTACACACGGAAGGCAAGGATTAGCACATTTTTTCAATGGAAGCATTAGTGAAGATTTAGTAAATCATTCGTTGCGTCCCGTGATTACTTTTAAAATTTAAAAGATTCAACGATTAACAAATTTAATCATAATACATACAAAGCTGTTCGATTTACATATTGCACATCGAACAGCTTTTACCCTAAAAAACCTCTTTTTTATCTTTCATTATGTTGCACATCAACTGCTGAAGCTGGGTGATAGATAAATCCACCTGAGCCTATATCGTGGCAATATTCAACAATATATTCTCCGATAAAATCATCTCCATTGTTGATGGTAAAATTGATTGGTAATTCTACATCAATTGTTTCAAATACTTTAAAGCTTAACTTTGTCTCAAAGTTTTTCGTACGCCCTCCATCAGACTCAAAGCAAGCTACTTTCATGCGGTTTCCATCTGGCTTTGGATTCGTAGCACTTACGTGCGGATCCCAAATGATGGAGCTAAAATTCGGGTAAAACCAAGTATCGTCATCAGTCACTTTTGTTATTTGACCTGTGCGTAGGTAACTTAATGCCGATCCTGATGTTACCACCGCACCATCTTCGATAGTGTAATTAGCTCCATCTGCCCATATAATTACAAAGAACCATTCACCTTTTCCGGCTAAGAATCCGTCATAATCATTTGATGTTCTAAAACGCCATAAATTTTCTGTTCCATCTTCACAGTCACGTTCACAATCTTCATCACATCCTGAAGATGGTGGGTTTCCACTTCCTCCTCCAGGACTTCCTCCACCTCCTGTATTACCTCCGCCACCAGGATAGATTATATCATCACCCTCAACACCATCTAAAGATGGATCTTCATTTGCTAAAAGTTTTGAGTTTACTGTTTCTATAGATCCTGCATTTACAACAACCGATCTTCCATCATCATATGTAAATAATACAGAATTGTTTTTATCCGACTTATCTAATGATCCTGTAGTAATTCCCGTATACACTTCACTGATACGTACTACAAATGACTTTTTATAGCGCTCTACGGTTAATAATTCGCTATACATCACTCCATTTTCATAGTAATGAACTACTTCATTTGGGTTACTGTCATCAAAACCGTTATCAACATACACACGATTAGAGAATTCTTCTGTCCGTCTGTCACCAGCTAACAGTACAGACATTCCTGGATTTACATTTAAAAACTCCTTAATGTTTACATTAGATTTAGCCTCATCAATGTTTGCCAAGATTTGATTTAACGATTTTCCTGCAAAACCTTTCATTTCTGATTTTCCTTGCATTCCTACAAAGAATTCCTGCTCATAATATCCACGTCTTTGTAATCGTATTGCTTCTTCTTGTAGTAAATTATTCATATTTGCATGTTTTTGAATTGCAACCGACATTAATCGTGCATATTCAAACAATGCTTGATCTTCTAAAGATTGTTTACTAACATCTAATTGGTCTACTGCTACCGGATCATCTCCTTCAAAGGCTTCATCTTTAGAACAAGAATGCAACCCTATAAGCACTAATGATAAGAATACTATCTTAATATGCTTTATTTTCATAATAATTGAATTTTTGGTTTTTCGTACTCTTTCGCTCTGTGTAGAACTTAGGATTTTCCGAATGACTCCTTAAACTTCAACATACACTTTTATATTTTACACAGTGTTAATGAAGCGTTGCAACAGGGTAAAAGTAGCATTGTATTGAAAGCAAAAAAAGTGTTCTATTTTGCTATTTATGAATTGAAACTATCAATTTATAAATTGACAGATTCTATTTTTTAAAACTTTTCTTATGAATTCACTGTAACATTGTTAATAAAAAAACTACTATATTTAGGCAGAGCCATTCATACAAAGTTTACGATCACTACCAATTATGACGACTAAATTTACTCAGAAGTGTTTTTCCCTTTTATCAGGAGATATGCTGTTTTCCTCCGTATTTTTTTTCTTCTGTGCTTTTTCTTTTGCACAACAAGAATTTGAATTTAGTATTCCTGATTCGCTACAGCCTAAATCATATATAGAACTGAAAGCCTCTTTTGATGCTGATAAAAAAGATTCTTTAAGTAGATATGTATATGCAAAATCGTATATCGCTAAAGCAACTCAAGATGATAACCGATTAGAAATGACAAAAGGTTATGAATTGTTAGGATTTGCTCATCATCATAATTACAGAAAAAGTTTTTCCTATTATGATAAAGCTATCGAAATCAGCAAGAATTTAAATAACAAACACTATCCTGCAATATTATACATATATAAAGGTGCTATATTATCTGAAAAGAACAACTATAAAGAAGCTCTAGAGAACCACTTAAAAGCTCTAGAGTATGCGGAGGCAAATAATAATGTAGAACTAGCATATGTTACCAAACATAATATAGCTATTTTAAAAAAGCATTTGGAATTGTATGATGAAGCTTTAGAAATTTTTAAGGAATGTTATGAATATGAAGTTAATAATCCTGATAGAGATGAATATGATTTTTTACAATCACATTTTTCTCTTGCCGAAATTTATATAGAAAAGAACACAATAGATTCGGCTGTAAAATATAATACCAAAGGATATAATTTAGCACTCAAACTCGATAAACGCTACTGCAAATCTTTTATATTAAACGAAGGACTCATTGCTTTTCATAAAAAAAATTACCGACAAACAATTGAAAAAATAAGCAAGGTAGTTGACTCCTTAGGGGACGAAATCCCAACTCGTGTTCCAATGAATGGCTTTTTTCACCTAGCAAAAGCTTATGATTCTTTAAAGCAAAAAGAAAAAGCAGTTGTTTATTATAAAAAAGTAGATTCTATTTTTACAGCACATCCTTATAGTTTTACTACAAACTTAATAGATACTTACAAGGCTTTGTTTAGTTACTACAGAGCTACAGATGACAAGGCAAATGAAGCTTATTATATTGATAAGGCGTTGCTTGCATCGGATATTTATAAAGAAGACTACAGAGCATTAAGTAATAAAATTATAAAGACTTTTGACCGAAGAGATTTACTTGAAAAACAAAAAGAACTAAATAAAGCACTGAATCAAAAGGATAAAAAATACTCTACTTTAAAGCTTTTTGCCTTCATTTTTATAGCCCTTTTTAGCATTGCAATTATAGTATTTTATTATAAGCAACGACAAATTAAAAGACGCTTTCAAGAACTTGTCGAAAAACATGAAAAAGCTGTAAAAGCTAAACAAAATCTTACACAGATTACAAATGAGGATGAAAAACAAATTGGCTTAGCAGATGATATTATTGAACAAATCTTAGTATCGCTTTGTAATTTTGAAGAAAAACACACATATATTAAACCAGATATTACACTACCTAATTTATCCAAACGTTTCAAAACTAATTCCGCTTATCTTTCTAGAGTAATCAACACCTACAAAAACAAAAAATTTGCTGAATATTTGAATGATTTACGTGTAGATTATGCTATTGAAAAGATTCAGTCTGATAAACATTTTAGATTATACACTATTAAAGCAATTGCGATTGAAGTTGGTTTTAATAATTCACAATCATTTGCAAGAGCCTTTAAACGGAAAACTGGAATTAAGCCTTCCGATTTCATAAAACAATTGGAAAGTATCTCAACCTAAATTTAGAATTTTAAAGTTCTCATAAAAAACACATGCAATTTATAAATTGCACTAACGACACTAGAAAACATGCGGGGTTTCTCAAAACTTGCAATACTTTTACAGCAAATCACAAAACTATTTGACTATGCACAATAAAATGAAAAAACGGTTAAAATTACAGAAACTTAGTATTGCTACTTTAACAAAATTAAATACAATTAAAGGAGGAACCATGTCGATTACTACTTGTGGGACGATGGGAGGAGACACATCTGATTGCGATGAAAAATCAAAACCAAAAACTATATGTCTAGACTGTTATTAATCCAACAATAACACATTTACAAACTTATTGTGAATTAATGTAAAACTGATTATTATTAAAAACTAAGAAATCCCAATCGTTTAAGATTGGGGTTTTATTTTTTATCACTTTGTAAAATATTATACATACTGTTTTTAGACATATTGACTTTTGAAGCATATATATTTCCTACGTTCATCAATCTGTAGTATTTTGTAAGTTTTGATGCAAACGAATTTATCCAACACAATACATTTCTTCTAAAATTAATTTTCATTCTTGCACTTACAACATTTCTTTACATTTAAGTTATCTACCATTTTTTGAATAAGTCAATTTTTTAGCTTGTTAGGATTTTATTAAATAAACATATAGACAACATAATTTGTAAGATATTTTAAATAAAAAACAGAAATTCAACCTTTTAACACTACAAAATAATTGAAAAATACCTTGACATAAACTTGTGGCGTTAAGACCATCATAAAAAAACGCATGCAATTTATAAATTGTACAAACGAAGCTAGAAAACATGCAGGCTTTGCCAAAACTTACAATACTTTTACAACGAATCACAAAATTATTTGACTATGCGTAACAAAATGAAAAAACAGTTAAGATTACAGAAACTTAGTATTGCTGCTCTAACAAATTTAAACACTATTAAAGGAGGAACTATGTCGTTCACAGGTTGTGGAAGTATTGGATCTTTAGATGGATGCGATGAAAAAACTAAACCAAACACAAAATGCGATTAAACTTCTGTCTGCTAAAACAAAGTATATTACACATCCGATTATTATGAAATTAAAAAATCCCAATTTGAAAAATTGGGATTTTTTGTTTGCAATTTTCCCTTTTTATAACATTACAACATATTCGCCATAATGTTAAATAAATTGGCTTTGGTAGTGAAGTATTTATTTTCCAAATCAATGGCTTTTATTTTGTTTTCTATGAGTTTTGCTTCGCGTGAATTCACCAAAAACAAGGAACTTTCTCCTAAAAAGAATTTGCGTTCTTCTGCCTTTAACATGACTTCATAATCATCGACCAATTCTTGCGTAAGCTGGTTTTGCAATTGATAGGACTCTATTTCTTGTGTTACCGCATCTATTTTGTTTTTTAGATTGACACGCGTTGTCGTACGCTCAAATTCTACATCTTGTAACTTTAGCTTTGCCAAGCGCAAATCTCCACGTTCTTTTCGCAAGAATAGTGGAAAACTAATGTTCAGTCCAGCTTTGTAATTCTGTGTATTAAACGCTCCTGTTTCATCAGGTGTTTGCGTCAAAAAATTGTATTGCAAATCAATTTTTGGCAATAAATTATTTTGCTTTAAACGCTTGTTGAGCATCAAACTTTCATACTTTAAATTGAGCGATTGCATTTTTGGATGCGCTTCTACATCAAAATCTGCACGATCAAATCCTGTAACATTTAAAACGTCATCGATTCGAGTGAACGTTTCTATATCTGGACGTATAGACGGGCGCAATTCCACAGGCGTATCATTGTTTAACCACAAAAAATTCGACAATTGCAACGACGATTTTATGTACTTGATGCGTGCTTTTTCTAAATTGAGCTTTCGTGTGTTGAGCGTTAAACGTGCTTCTAAAGTATCAATCGCTGCTTTTTCACCTTCTCGGTAACTTTTCTTAATTCCATCAAAGCGCAATTGTGCATTGGATAGAAACGATTGATACACTTCACGATTTCGATAGGATTTTAACCATTTGAAATACATAATAGAAGCTTCGTACAATATTTCATTAACTAACAACTGTTGATCTGCTTGCGCTTGCTGTGTAAATAGTTTTGCTTGTTTTAGCATTACCATTCGCTCATTCATCAACAATCCTTTTGCCAAAGACACCGAAACACCTGCGCTATACAAACCATCGGTTGGCACATTGAATTCTGGGTTTAGAAATTCTCCTGTATTTTCTTCAAAGTTTGCTTTGAATTCTATACCGTACCAAGTTGGAATTTTAAATGTTGCGTTCAACTTATCGTAATATTCAGTTTTTTTGAATTTTTTACGATCGTAGTCCACTTCCAGTTTCGGATCAAACGCACCACGTGCTTTTAGCAATTTTGCTTCACTTTCGTTAATGATCAAATTTGCTTGCTTTACAATGGGATGATACGTTTTTACATAGCCTAAATATTCATCCAAAGACATAATAGAATCTAACGGATTGTCAATTTGCGCCATGATATTTCCACTGAAAAGTAATATAAGTAACAAAAAAATAGATCTCATAGTTATTTCTTCTTAGCGGCTTTGTTTTTGTCTTCTGGTTGATAATAATTTGGAGGAAAACTGTTCAATTGACGCCACAGTTCAAACCAAATTGGCACGTCATCTAATAGTGCAATTGTTTTTGCACCTGAACCTACTCGGATTGCTTTTGGCCATTCGTGATCGTCTTTATCTGGCGCTAATAATATTCTGTATTTACCATTTTCACTGATAAAGTTTTCAATAGCTACTACTTTTGCTCCATAGGTTCCATAAGAGATATTTGGCCATCCACTAAAGACAATTGCTGGCCATCCATCAAATTCTACACGTACTTTTTCACCAATATGTATCAGTGGCAAATCAATTGGACGCACAAAACTTTCAACTGCCAACTCATAATTTGACGGCATAATACTTACCAATTGCTCTCCTTCTTTGAATGTTTCTCCAATTCCGCCTTTGAGTGCTTTATTGATAAAACCATCTTGAGGCGCCAATATGTAAAGTAAACCACTACGTACTTTATAATTGGTATACTGATTCTCTAGTTTCGTCACTTGTGCTTCTGTATCATATTGACTCGATTGTGCGGTAAACATATCGCTTTGCGCTTTTGAGATTTTATCTGCGTAAATAGCTTTTGTGCGCGATAATTCTATTTGCGCATTGATGATGTCATTTTTATTTGCCAAGTATTTATTTTCAAGAGAAATTAGTTTTGCTTGTGTTTCTTGCAATTTCAAGCGCTTTTCTTCTACATCTTTCACAGCCGCCAAACCTTCTTTTTCTAGGGTAACAGCACGATCATAACGCGTTTTTGCTATTTTTTCATTGATGCGCCCTGCTTCCACATCAATACTATCTCCTTTAATTTTAAGTTTCGCTTGCAACAACTTATTTTCTGTTTGCTCTAGTTTTAGGTCTCTTTCGCGCAATAACGCATTTACTTGACGCTCTAAGGCATTGATTTTTCCTTTGTAAGCTACTACAGAAGAAGATTTTGCTTTGATTTGCTCGTTTGTTCGCTCTACCAATTTATCGTCAAAGTATTCACTTTTTATTTCTGATATTTTTAAGATAGTATCTCCTTTATGAACCGAATCGCCTTCTTGTACGTACCATTGTTCGATACGACCTGGAATTTGTGATTGAATTGTTTGTGGACGCTGATCTGGTCGCAAGGTTGTTACTTGCCCTTGACCTGATATGTTTTGTGTCCACGGAAGAAACAATACAATAATTACAATAACTGCAAACACAAATAAGAATCGGTTTAACTGTCGATAATACCTCTTATTAAAGACAAGCTTGCCAGATGCGTAATGCGTAAGTTTTACCTTTTTATTCAACTGATTATGTGAAATATTTAGCATGTCTATAATTTTTTAACTTCTCCTTTTTCTAGTGTTATTAATTCTCCACAATTTGTTTTCCAGCGATCATTACTACTCACAACAATTAATGCCCACGGATTTGATTTGTCCGTGATAAAATCGATAATATCATTACTTTCATCCACATTAAATTGATCAAGTGGATCTTCAAGAATCAGCACTTTTGGTTTTTTGATAATGGCTCTTGCTAGTACTATTTTCTTTGAAATATTGTATGATATTTGCTTCCCTTCTGGATTTAGGATGGTTTTTAATCCTTGCGGTTGTTCTTTGATAAATTGTGTCAATCCGACTTTATCCAATGCCCAGAAAATGCGTTCATCTGATACATCTTCGTTTCCAAAAGCTAGATTTTCTCTTATTGTTCCTTCAAAAGGTGTTTCTTCAGAAAGTGACAGACCTAAGTGCGATCGGTAATGATTTAAGTGCAAACTTTCTATTGAGAACGTATTTACATAAATGCTTCCGCCTGTTGGCGCAATAACACCTGCAATGGTTCGCAAGAGACTTGACTTTCCAGAACCGCTTTCCCCTTGAATCAAAATTCTACTACTTGGCTGAATTTTAAATGAAATATCTTTTAAGATTGGCTTTTCTTTTTCCTCAACTTCATAGAACACTTTGTCAAGCTCAATCGTCATTTCTTTTTCAAAGTTTGGCATTTCTCCTTCTTGTAGCTCCAAGCCTTTATCAACAACTTGCCCTAGCTTTTCAATAGATGTTAGTACATCATAAAAAGATTCTAATCCTACAATCAGTTTTTCGACAGAACCAATAACTAATAGAATAATGATTTCTGCCGCTACAAATTGTCCGATGTTCATTTCCTGATTCAGCACGAGTGCGCCTCCAATTAATAACAGAGAAGCAGTCACCAGTACTTTAAAAGATATCATTTGAATAAACTGTATTACCAACACTCGGAAATGGCTTTCGCGCGCTTTTAAATATGCTTCCACAAGCACATCATTTTTTTTGAGTGCGAGACTTGTATTTCCTGAAAGCTTGAAACTTACCATTGTTCTTGCTACTTCCTGAATCCAGTGCGCTACTTTGTATTTATTTTTTGACTCCTCTAAACTTGTTTGCAAACCTCTACGAGCAGTGTATTTAAACACAACAAAAATTAAAGCCACTAACAAAACTCCGAAGATGATAAAAAACGGATGATAGAATGATAATAGGATTAGTGCAAATAAAATCTGCAATAATGCTGAAGGCACATCAATTAATATTTTAGAAAGTCCTTTTTGAATTGTTAAAGTATCAAAAAAACGGTTTGCTAACTCTGGTGGATAATAGTTACGCAACTCATCCATTCTGATTTTTGGAAAACGGTAGCTTAACTCAAATGAAGCGCGCATAAAAATACGTTGCTGAATCGTCTCAATAATTCGCAACTGCATTAATTGCAAAGCTCCTGAAAAAATAACTCCTAAGGTCACTAAAATCACAAGTACAAGCCAGGAAGTAGATACTTGAGCTCCTTGAATTAAATTTATAATCGATTGAATTCCCAATGGCAATGATAGCGCAACAATTCCTGCAAAGATGGCATAGTACAGAATTTGAAAGATATCTTTCTTTTCTAATTGAAGTAAGCCAACAAAACGTTGCCAAGGTGATAATTGTGTATGTGCCATATTTTTACGTTAAAAAGCGTTTCTTTTCTCTTTTTGTAAACTTAAAATGAACGTAAAAAAATTCAGTTTTAATATTTACAAGCGCAAATATAATAGTATTACTATTAACTTTGCATACAACAGTATTAATATTAACATTAATATAACTTATAGTATTGATATACATGCACTTATGCATTAAAGATTTTAACAACTAAATTAACCCTAACAGACTGATAAGCAAGGTTTTTTTATTTTTATATATAAAAAGAGGATAGTTATAATGCTTAAAATTTTGAACAAATTTTAGTGCTGAAGTAGTCTTTAAATCTAAAGAAATATTGACAATAAATACCTCTAAAGTAAATTCAAGTAAATCGTCTTTCACAATATTTCACTAAGAGTCTTCTTGTAAACAAATGAGATTTTAATAGAAACACTAGAAACAAAAAAAGTCCCAATCATGTTGATCGGGACTTTCTGTTGGCCTACTAGGGCTCGAACCTAGACTCTTCTGGACCAAAACCAGACGTGTTGCCAGTTACACCATAGGCCATTAGCGTAATGCGGTTGCAAATTTAAGACAAAGTTTCAAAAGTCCAAACATTTTAATAAAAAAAACAGAGCAAGTTTTGAAATTTATTCATTTTCAATGTTTCAGGAAGTAAAAATTCTTTAAATAAAGAGGTATAGTCATCAATTTTTGAGTTTAAAATGCTCTCATAAATGTTAAA